>NZ_JACNMS010000001.1:331370-662740 GCF_020595125.1 Jeotgalibacillus aurantiacus | reverse complement strand
GTCCTGGGAACAAAAATTCGAATTAGATGTCTGGTACGTCAAACACCGAAACCTCCTGATTGATTTGAAAATCATTTGGCTTACGGTACTGAGAGTGGCAGGAAGAGATGGTATCTGTCAGGAAGGATATGCCACGGTAGAGAAATTTACGAGAGCGGGAAACGAGGTGGCAAAGTGAAACTGATCATTATAGGAGACGGAGGACATGGAAAAGTCGTCAAAGAAGCAGCAGAAGCAGAGGGGTGGACAATTCATGCTGTTCTTGATGATCAATACCAAGTCCCTTTTCTTCAGGAACAAATCAGCTTCGCTCCTATCCGGATGCTGAAACACTATTTACAGAATGATGTGAAGGTGGTTGTGGCAATAGGTGATAATCGGATCCGAAGACAACTGACAGAACAGTTTCAGTTAGCTGAAGATCAATATGCAGTGATCAAACATCCCTCTGCTGAAATTAGTACGACGGCCAGCATCGGTGCCGGAACGGTGATTTTAGCAAAAGTAATTGTGAATCAGGGGACGGATATTGGCCATCATGTCATATTAAATTCCGGATCAATCGTCGAACATGATAATAAAATCAGTTCATTTGTTCATATGTCGCCTCATGCTGTAACAACGGGTAACGTCATGGTTGGAGAAGGGACGCATATGGGAGCATCTTCAGTAGTCATACCGGGAGTTAAAATTAGAAACTGGTGTACCGTTGGAGCAGGAGCGGTGGTTATTCATTCTGTTGAATCAAATCAGACAGTGGTGGGAAATCCGGCAAGGGTACTACATCCTTTCAGAAAAATCCAATAAATAAGGGGGAGTGACGGTGCAATCAAGAATTTATTTATCGCCGCCTCACATGACTGGTAAAGAGGAAACTTATATTGAAGAAGCTTTTCGGACAAATTGGATTGCACCTAACGGCCCTAATGTTGACGCATTTGAAAAAGAAGCAGCCAGGTTGCTCGGTGTCCAGGCAGCATTAGCTGTTCAGTCAGGGACGGCTGCTATTCATTTGGCACTGGAATTGCTCGGCGTCGGAAAGGAGGATACTGTTTTTTGTTCCTCACTCACCTTCGTAGCGAGTGCTAATCCAATTCTTTACCAGGGGGCCACACCGGTTTTCATTGATTCTGAACCTGATACTTGGAATATGTCACCTATTGCTTTGGAAAGAGCATTAAAAGAAGCGGACCAACAGTATAAACTTCCAAAAGCGATTATTGTGGTTCATCTTTATGGGCAGCCTGCAAGAGTTAGAGAAATTAAGCGGCTGGCAGATCAATACGGTGTACCGCTAGTAGAGGACGCTGCTGAGTCACTCGGTTCACTGTATCATTATAAGCCAAGTGGAACTCACGGAGCTTTTGGCATTTACTCCTTCAACGGTAATAAAATTATTACAACCTCAGGAGGGGGCATGATTGTATCTGATGATGAGAAAGCCATAGAAAAAGCTCGCTTTTATGCAACCCAGGCGAAAGACCCAGCACCTTATTATCAGCATTCTTTGAAGGGATACAATTACCGGATGAGCAATATTTTAGCCGGGGTTGGCAGAGCTCAGCTGGAAGTACTCGAATTAAGAGTCGCAGCAAGAAGAAAAGTGTTTGAAAAATATGAACAGGAGCTTTCACAGGTTGAAGGGTTTGACATGATGCCTGAGTTAACAGGAACCCGTTCGAATCGCTGGCTGACAGCTTTAACCATAGACGATTCAAAAACTGGAGTGTCTGCTCAAAACTTAATTAACATCCTTGAGAAAGAGAATATTGAAGCCAGAAGAGTATGGAAGCCGTTGCATTTACAGCCATTATTTAAAGATGCACAATACTATCCGCATTTTGAAGATCAGGATGTTTCAACTGAACTCTTTAATCAGGGGATCTGTCTCCCATCCGGTTCGGGTTTAACAACTGAGGAACAGCACAGAGTATTAAATACAATCAGACGTGCATTACCTTCATTGGTAATGAATAAAAGAGTCCTGTAAATGGAAGAGACGAGGGAGCGATGATGATAGGAGAAAACATTTACAAAATCAGACGGGAAAAAGGCATGACATTATCAGAGCTTGCAGAACGGTCAGGGGTATCCAAATCTTATCTAAGCAACATTGAACGTAATCTTAAACAAAACCCATCCATTCAAGTCATTGAAAAAATTGCCAAAGTACTTGAGGTTGATGTGAAAAGACTGCTAAATATGCCGTCTTCCTCAAAAGAAAACAAAGAATGGACAGAGTTCATTCAGGAGCTGAAGGATCACGGTGTTGATAAGAATCAGCTTAAAGAATACCGGATGATTTTGGAATACATTAAATGGAAAAATGAACAGCGCAATGGTACGGAATCTTAAAAGAATGAGGCGAATTTCATGGCGATAAAAAGGATCTTGCATGTGACGGGTATGATGAATCGGGCTGGCACAGAGACCATGCTGATGAACCTCTATAGAAAAATAGACAAAACACAATGGCAGTTTGACTTTATTTTCTATAGTCAAGAAGAAGCGGATTACGAAAAAGAGATCCTGTCTATGGGAGGGAGAGTATTTCGCATCAATCATGCTTCTTCCATCAAAGAACATGTCCAGATTTATAAAACATATGGTCCATTTGAAGCGATCCATGCCCATACATTGTTTCATTGTGGCATTGCGATCACAGCAGCTCGTATGGCTGGAATTTCGATTCGCATCTCCCATGCTCACACGACTTCGGATAGTGAACGTTCTTTTATTAAAAAGACTTATATTAGAACCATGAGAAAAGCGATTGTTTCTCAATCCACTCATCTTATGGCTTGCAGTAAAGGTGCTGCGGACTATTTATTTGGTTCGAAAACACCTTTTTTATTTTTGCCTAATACAATCCCCTTTCATGAATTTCTTCCGAATGAAGCAGTAAGACAAGAGGTCAGGAAGGAGTTTGGATTAGAATCATTTTTCGTAATTGGTCATGCAGGCAGATTTATTCCTGCTAAAAACCAGCGTTTCTTAATTGAACTAATGAGAGAGATACACAAAGTAAAGCCTGACGCCCGACTATTATTAATAGGAGACGGAGATACAAGAAAGGAAATGGAAGAGTTTGCGCGTTCTGAAGGAGTCGAAGCACTGATTCTTTTTGCAGGACTGCGTATGGATATGGAAAGAGTATTTCAGGCAATGGACGTATTTGTTCTGCCATCCTTATATGAAGGATTAGGGCTCGTGCTCCTTGAAGCTCAGGCAGCAGGACTTACCTGTGTCGTATCTGAAGCCATCCAGCCTGAAGCTGATCTTGGTATGAAGAAAGTTCACCCTGTTGCGCTGCATGCACCAAAAATAAAATGGGTCCACAAGATTATTCAGAGTAACAGAATGACAGAAGCGAATGCTGCATCCATTAATCAGTCATTTCAAAAAAGGCACTATACAGAAGAGCATGCGATGCAAATGCTACTGGACGTATATCAGGAAGGAAAGGAGGATTCTCATGAAAAAGCTATTAATCGCTACGTATGATTTGGAAATAGGCGGAGTGGAAAGAAGCTTAATCAGCTTACTGGAAAAGCTCGATTATACAAAATTCGAAGTGGACCTGATGCTTTACAGTCATAAGGGAGAATTTCTCAGTATGCTTCCAGATACGATCAGGTTACTTGATGAAAACCCACTATATAAAACTTTTCGTATGTCTGTCAGGGAAACAGCTGAAAAAGGCCACGTTGCTCTTGCTGTGGCCAGGGGTTTTGCCCGTCTGAGGGCGCTTCTGAAGCCGGGAGAAGAGAAAGGCGTCCGTCAAATGCAATATATGTGGCGATATGCTTCTCCTTTTCTCCCGGATTTACAAGGTGAATATGACCTTGCGATCAGCTATTTATGGCCTCATCATTTTGTAGCAAAAAAAGTAAAAGCCAGACATAAAATAGCCTGGATTCATACTGACTTCTCATCTATTCCAACTGATGAAAAAGAAGATCTCCGAATTTGGAGCACCTATCAAACGATCGCTGCCATTTCAGAAAGCTGTGCTGAAGCATTTATAGCTAAGTATCCTTCACTCACAAAGTCTGTCATGCTGATTGAAAATATCACATCACCGGAAATGGTTAAGTCACTGGCAGCAACTGGCTCTGCGGACATAATGGTGTCAGATCCATCGTTCAAGCTGATAACAGTGGCAAGACTGTCACATGCTAAAGGGATTGATCGTGCGGTAGAAGTACTTCATCAGATTCATCAAAATGGCTACAAAAACATCTCCTGGTATGTAGTCGGTTACGGGGGAGATGAGGGATTAGTCAGGTCGCTCATTGAAAAATACAAACTGCAACAGTCCTTTCATCTGCTCGGCAAGCAGCTGAATCCCTATCCGTTTATACAGGCGGGAGACTTATACGTTCAGCCTTCCAGATATGAGGGGAAAGCGGTCACAGTAGGAGAAGCTCAAATTCTTGGCAAGCCTGTTTTGATTACAAATTATCCAACAGCAGAAAGTCAGGTAAGTAATCACATAGATGGCTGGATTTGTCCACAGTCAATTGAAGGAATGACAGAGGCTGTATTACATCTGTATCACAATCCGGACATCCGGAAGTCTCTTATTCGTAACTGTCTGCAAACAGATTACGGAAACAGTCATGAACTTAATAAACTCTACCAACTTGTATAGGAGGAACAGCGATGAATGAACCGGTAACTGTCAGTATTGTTGTTCCGGTCTATAAGGTGGAAGCGTATATTCGAAGATGTCTGGACAGTTTGAGTAATCAAACATACCCTCATCTTCAAATTATAGTTGTCAATGACGGTTCACCAGATCAAAGTGGGGAAATTGCAGAAGAGTATGCACGACTTGATTCCCGGATTGAAGTGGTGCATCAACTCAATCAAGGGCTCTCAGGGGCCAGAAACACAGGCATTCAATATGCACATGGCTTTTACAGCATGTATGTAGACAGTGATGACTGGATTGAAATTAATGCTGTCGAAAAAATGTTACATTTAGCTCTCGAAACGAAGGCGGATATCGTTCAATCAAACTTCTATTACGCATATGAAAACAGAAATATGGTTGATTATCGTTTTTTGCAAAAAGAACGGTCCCCAACAGTGCTGTCCAATGAAGAGGCGGTACGTGAGCTTGTTTCAAATAAAAAAGTTAAAAACTTTGCGTGGGGGAAAATGTATCGGACAACGCTTATCAAAAACATCCCTTTTCAAGAAGGACGATTATTTGAAGATGTTGTCTGGGCATATCGCGTTATGGAGAATGTATCACTTCTTGTGCTGGTTTCAGAGCCTTTATATTATTACATGCAGCGCAGCACGAGTATCACTGCGGATTATACACCAAGAAATTTAGACTTTATAAAAGGGCTGACCGAAAGACATGAGATGATGAAAGTAAACTATCCGGGGCTTGCGGATGCTTCAAATCGGGAGCTGTTGAGAGCAAGTCTTTTACATTATCATCTGCTATTTTTTCATCGTAAAAAAGATGAGAAAGGCTATCATCGGAAAGAGTTGAGACGATTTATTGATGAACGCTTTTCGTCTTTTGAACAGGCAGCATCAGATGAGCCACACTTATATCGTCAACTCAAATTTTTTCATTATCATCCCTTTTTAAATCTATGTTTTCTTGGACTGAGAAAAGGGTTTCGAAAGCTCAAGCTGATCCCTTCTCCTGAAGGGCTGCAACCGGCAGAACCGGGGAAAGGGTGAAGGGAATGAAGATGAAAGATGTTTTAGTCAGGCTGCTTTTGATTTGTTTCAGAGTATTTCCTGTAAAGCATAACCGTATTTTTTTCATCAGCTATTATGGCCAGCAATATGGCTGTAATCCTAAATATATCAGTGAATTTATCAGAAAAAAAGATAAAGAAGGTCGATTTGAATTGATCTGGGGGTTCACCAGATCCATGAACGAAGTGCCAGTTCATCCGAAAATAAAAAAAGTTAAGCTTTTCTCTTTAAGTGCAATTTATGCGATCGCAACATCAAAAATCATTATTACAAATTATCGAATGCCGACTTACTTTGTAAAAAGAGAAAACCAGTATTATATTCAAACGTGGCATAGCTCGTTGAGATTGAAACAGGTTGAACAGGATGCTGAAGAATTCCTTCCTGCAGGTTATTTGAAAATGGCAAGAAGAGATTCCAATCATACGGACCTTATATTATCAGGCAGTCAATTCAGTTCAGAAACGATCAAGAGAGCATTCTGGTATGAAGGAGAAATTTTTGAACATGGAATGCCCAGAAACGACTTATTATTAAGCAGACAAAATACAAAGAAAAAAGAAACAATGCTTCGCCTCGGGCTGTCAGAAGGACAAAAGGTCGTGTTATATGCACCTACTTTTAGAAAGGAACTGTCACCTGAAATTTATGCGCTGGATTTTCTCAGATTAAAATATGCACTGAAGAAACGTTATTCGGGTGAATGGGTTGTTTTAGCAAGATTGCATCCACATTTACTGCCGTTTTCCTCTTCTATTTTAGGAGAGTACCAGGTGAAAGACGTAACAGCCTATCCAGATATTCAAGAACTCTTAAATATTTCCGACTTTTTAATCACGGATTATTCTTCTCTCATGTTCGATTACATGGTGACGAAGAAACCGTGTTTTTTATTTGTACCGGATGCTGAACAATATCAACTTAAAGAAAGATCACTCTACTTCAAACTGGACCAGCTTCCTTTCCCGGCAGCTGGAGATATGCGGCACCTGCTAATACAGATTGATCAATTCGATGATCAACTGTATCAGAAAAAGATCAAAGATTTTACCACAAGCATTGGTTCATTTGATGAAGGGATTGCCAATGAAAAGTTGTATGAGCGGATTGAAAAGATCTGTTTTGAATCGAAGAGGAGGGAATTGGATGAAGCAGTATAAGATTGGATATACAACGGGTGTATTTGACTTGTTTCATGTAGGGCATTTGAACATCTTACGGCAAGCAAAGGAACAATGTGATCACCTGATTGTTGGCGTCAGTACAGACGAACTCGTGCAGCAATATAAAAACAAAACGCCTGTGATTACACATGAGGATCGTATGGCGATTGTCCAGAGTATTAAGTATGTGGATGAAGTAGTTCCACAAGTGACACGTGATAAATTAGCAGCGTGGCATGAACTGGGTTTTGATGTCATGTTTGTCGGAGATGATTGGAAAGGAAATAGTTTATTCCTGAAAACGGAGATGCAGTTTCGTGAGTTCGGTGTTCAGGTTGTATATTTTCCATACACGCCACATGTTTCTTCGACGATTGTGAAAAAGAAAATAGAAATTTTGTGAAAGGAGGTCAGTGCGATGAAAAAGAAATTGTTATTTACTATTGATTCTCTTGCATGTGCAGGAGCCGAAAAAAGTCTCGTGACTCTGTTGGGATTACTGGACTATACAATAGTGGAAGTGGACCTAATGCTGTTCTCCCATGGGCATGAACTTGAGACGCTGGTACCAAGAGAAGTGACGATCCTTCCGCCGCTGGCTTATTCGAAATATGCGGAGTTGCCATTAACATCTATGATTAAAAATACGAGAACTGCTAGAGAAGTGCGGTTTTTAAGTGCCAGATCCGCTTATTCTTTCAAGTTGAGAAATCAGAAGGCGGGAAATATAAAAAAAGCGAGGCTCTATTGGCAAACTATTGGTAAGGTGATTGAAAATCTTCCGAAAACCTATGATGTGGCGATTGCTTATGCGCAAGGTGTGCCAACGTTTTTTACAGCTGATAAAGTCAAGGCAGCAAAAAAAATCGCATGGGTGAATGTCAGCTATAAGCTGGAAGGTCAAGACCATGTATTTCAACGTCAGTACTATGAAAAAATGGATCAAATCGTTGCCGTTTCAGAATCATCTAAAGAAATCTTTCTACAAAACTATCCTGAGTTTGAAGGCAAAATGAGATTGATTTATGATATCAATCACCCTGAATTCATTTCTAAAATGGCTGAGAACGGTGTTGCCTATGATGATCAGTTCGACGGACTTCGTATCCTGACGATTGGCAGGCTTGCTAAACAAAAAGGTTATGATATTGCCATCGAAGCCTGCAGAAAACTAAAGCAATCAGGATTGAAATTCCGCTGGTATGCACTTGGCAAGGGACCGCTTGAAGCTGATATTAAAAACATGATTAAAGTGAATGAATTAGAGGAGCATTTTATTTTATTGGGCGTACATGCTAATCCTTATCCATATATTAAAGAGGCTGATCTGTATGTTCAAACTTCAAGATTTGAGGGGTTTGGATTAGCCATTGCTGAAGCCAGAATGCTCAATATACCAGTTGTTACAACAGAATTTGATGCGGTATACGATCAAATGATACATGGAGAAAATGGACTTGTAGTCGAGATGAGTGGAGAAGCTGTTGCAAATGGAATTTTAAAGCTGGCTGCCAACCCGGAATTGAGAAATGAAATCGTAAAAAATCTTTGGAATGAAAAAAAAGGAAATATAGAAGAAATAGAGAAAATATATGAACTAATCAGTTAAAGGAGGCGTGAAGGTTGAAAAAGAAAATGTTATTTATGGCGATCAATATGAATCTAGGAGGTACAGAAAAATCGCTGTTAAATCTTCTTCACGGCCTCAATAAGGAAGAACATGATATTACCCTTCTATTGTTGGAAAAAAGCGGATTACTGCTCAGTGAGGTACCGCATCACGTAAAAATCGAGTCTCTTGAAGGATATAAGACAATAAAGCCATATATACAGCAGGGAATAAAAAGTAATGTTAAAGTCCTTATCAAGTCAAATAAATTTAAAGATTTACTTCACTATACTGCCGCATCTATTGCGACTAAAATCACTGGAAATGACAAGTTTAAAATGAAATTTTATGCTGAACAGGTCAGTCAATGTCAGGAGGTCTATGATGTAGCCGTGGCCTACGCGGGGCCGATGGACTTTATTTCATTTTATATTGCTGAGAAAGTGGATGCTAAAACAAAATATCAGTGGATTCATTTTGATGTCGATAAAATAGGATTCAGCACTTCTATAGTGGAGACGATCTATCCATCTTTTACAAAAATCTATACAGTTTCAAAAGAAGGAAAAGCCAAAATGACCTCTCGTTTTCCATTTCTTGAAAAGAAGCTGGATGTGAGCGAAAATAGACTGTCGCCCGAGCTGATTAAACATTTAGGAGAAGAAACAGGTTTTTTAACTGATTTCAAAGGAATCAGAATACTTACAGTCGGGCGCTTAAGTAATGAAAAAGGACAGGATAGAGCATTTCCTGTTTTAAATAGATTAGTGAGCCGTAACATACCTGTGAAGTGGTATTTTATTGGGGAAGGTCCGGAGCGAAAAACATATGAGGCTCAGATAAAAAAATATGGTCTTGAAAATCAGGCGATCCTGTTAGGGGCAAAATTGAATCCCTATCCTTTCATGAGAGAGTGTGATTTATATGTGCAACCATCAAAGCATGAAGGGTTTTGTATTACGCTATCAGAAGCTAAAGTGTTTAATGTTCCGATCATTGCTACTGACTTTACAGGCGCAAAGGAACAATTAAACCCTTATGGACAAGGCCAAATCGTCTCAAACACAGATACAGAGGAATTCATCGATACAGTCTGTGAAAGAGTGGAAGCGCTGTGGAAAGAAAAGAATGTCACGACAGAGTTAAAACAGGAGGCGACATAAATGATTCAATCGATAAAAAAAATTAATCATATGCTTACTTCTAAAGAGCGGAAAAAATTTATGGTTCTGCTGGGAATGATGGTCATTGCAGCATTCCTTGAAACACTGGGAATAGGGTTAATCGTACCTTTGATCGGCATAATCACACAGCCGGATATCATTGAACAAAATGAAATCATCAGCTCAGTGTATTCTCAGTTTGGATTCACTGCTTACAATCAATTTGTTTTTGCAGCAGTTATTTTTATGCTTTCTTTGTTCTTTTTTAAGAACACCTACCTTCTTTTATATCAGTACGTGCAGTTTAAAGTTGTTTTGAATCATCAGGTTAAACTTTCCAGAGACTTGTTTAATGTATATTTAACAAAACCTTACACTTTTCATCTTCAGAGAAATACTTCAGGCTTATTAAGAAATGTGAATGAAGAAGTTCCAAAAGTGTTACAGGGAATACTGTTATCTGCTTTTCAGCTTGCTACTGAAGTGCTGGTCATTATTTGTATCCTGACTTTGTTGTTTTACACATCTCCAATCGCAACCCTGACGGCTGCCGTGCTACTCGGTGGAAGTATGAGCATTTTTCATTATATATTCCGCCATAAGGTGAGCAGTCTCGGAAAGGAACAAAGAGAGGTGTCAGGGCAATTAATAAAATGGGTGAATCAGGGACTGGGGGCGGCCAAAGAGGTTAAGGTGTCAGGTAAAGAACAATTTTTTGTTCGTAAATATACGAGCCAAAGTCAGGTCAAGGCAAATAACAGCAGGTATATGAAGGTACTTGAGCAGGTTCCGCGGCTCTTTATTGAGACGATGCTCGTGATCGTGGTGCTCGTCACATTAATGATTATTGTGTTTCAAGGGAAAAATACAGCAGAGCTTATCTCGACAATGGCTCTATTCGCAATGGCTGCATTCAGACTTATGCCGTCTATTACCAGAGTTGTTGCTCTAATTACAACAATTCGATACAGTCAGCCTTCATTAGATGCGGTGTATGAGGACTTATTTGAGGTGGAACTATCGGTTGAAGTACGGAACAATAAGGAAACAGGGTCTCAGTACGAACGTAAAATTGATGAAATTACACTTGAAAATGTCTCATTCTTTTACCCTAATCAGACAAAAGCAACGATACAGGATGTATCCCTGACCATTCCTGCTGGAAAATCCGTTGCGTTTATCGGTGCGTCCGGTGCAGGAAAAACAACGATTGTCGACATTATTCTGGGTCTTTTGCAACCTTCCAATGGAACCCTGAAAATAAACGGCTTACCGTTTGAGCACCAGAAAGACCACTGGCAAAAAACAATCGGTTATATTCCTCAGGTGATTTTTTTGTCTGACGATACGATCAGATCCAACGTAGCATTTGGTCTGGATGAAAAAGAAATCAGGGATGAAATGGTCTGGAATGCACTGGAAAAAGCACAGTTAAAAGACTTTGTTTTAAGCTTACCTGATCAGCTTGATACCATGGTAGGAGAAAGAGGAGTAAGGCTATCGGGAGGTCAGCGCCAGAGAATAGGAATCGCAAGGGCTTTATACTATAACCCTGAGGTGTTGTTCATGGATGAAGCAACATCCGCATTGGATCATGAAACTGAGAAAGAAATTATGGAAGCTATTTATAAGCTGAAGGGTGAAAAAACACTGATCATGATTGCCCATCGGTTATCAACTATCGAGAGTTGTGATATCAAGTTTACAATGAATGATGGAAAGCTTGTCAATACTCACAAAGGTGGAGTTAAGTCAGCAATGTAAGCAGGTTGGACCGTGAAAGGTGGAATATGAATGAAAATTGTCTTTTTATCTGATATTCATGGTAATGCACAAGCTCTTGAACAATCAATCGGCATCATCAAAACAATAAAACCTGACAAAATTATTGTTTTAGGTGATCTGTGTTTCCGGGGTGCTGATCCGTCCAAAGTGCTCGAAATTCTTCATGACCTGAAGCCTGATATAGTGATTAAAGGAAATGCTGATGAATGGATCGTAAGGGGGTTCAACAAAGGAGAAATAAATGAAAGTACGCGTAGTTTGATGGAAATGGAGAGGGATTGGGTGTTATCTCAATTGACCCATCAGGACCTTTCTTTTTTACAACAGTTACCTACTACCGGAAGCCTGGATGCTGAAGGGTATAAACTGAATTTTTTTCATGCAACACCAGTCAATCTATTTGATGTTGTTCCGGCATCGTCATCTTATGAGCAATTTAATGAGAGTTTCGATATGAATGACAACAATTCAAACATTTATGTTTATGGACATATTCATGATCCTTTCTATCGCAAGGTCAATAAAAAACACATTATTAACACCGGGAGTATTGGTTTGCCCTTGGATCAAAGCAGCAAGGGCCATTTTGCAGTTTTAGAGATAAACAAGACTACACTTTCAGTGAATCATTTTTCATTTCCGCTTGATAGAGAGGCGTATTTAAAGTCGCTGGAAGTAAATAAATATCCAAATTTAGATATTTTTAAACAAAATTTTTAATTAGTAAAAAAAGTATTGACTTGTTGAAAAAAAGGAGTAAAATCAAATTATGAAGTTCTTTATAAAGAACAAATGGATTGGGATACCAAAAAATTATATCGGTGTCTCTATTTTTATAAAGCGTTTGTTCTTTTTAAAGAACAAAAAGAGGAGGTGAGCCTGATGAGCGCTATTGTTGGAATGATTGATCTGCAGCATCGCACCATCCCTGTTGAATATAGTCTTAGGATGATGCAATCGCTGGAAAGATTCCCTTATGATGATCAGCGCGTGTTTCAGGAAAAATCACTCTTCTTCGGAAATCATGCTCAATGGATTACACCGGAATCGATCGGAGAGATACAGCCTTATCGATGTCCGAAATCTGGAGTTGTTATCACAGCAGACGCGATTATTGATAATCGTTCTGAACTTTTCAATGAGTTGGGTATCGATCCTGGATTAAGAAAGGAAATGACGGATAGCCGCCTGATCGTTGAAGCTTACCTGAAATGGGGAGAGGACTTACCGGCTCATTTAATTGGTGACTTTGCTTTTATGATTTGGGATGAGAATAAAAGACGTCTATTTGGTGCTAGAGATTTTTCGGGACTTAGAACGCTCTATTATGCACGCAGCGTGGAACGATTTTATTTTGGCAGTACGATCGCTTCGCTACATGCAATACCAGATGTACCTAAACAGTTAAATGATCACTGGCTTGCTGAATTTCTTGCTATTCCGGAATTTGTTCCGGCAGTGAGTATAGGAGAAACAGCTTATCAACATATTTATCAGGTTCCACCCGCTCACTCAATCACAGTGAAGGATGGAAATGTAAAACTTACTCAATACATTACGCTTCCTCAACAGAAGCAAATAAAGTTTAAAAAAGACGAAGAATATGAAGAAGCTTTCCTTGAAATCTATAGACGTGCCATAAAGGACCGGCTTCGAACCTTTAAACGGGTGAGCTCTTACTTGAGTGGTGGCCTCGACTCGGGATCTGTCGCATCAATCGCAGCACGAGAGTTAAAGATCCAGCAAAAAAAGCTATTAACATTCAGTTCAGTTCCGGTTCCAGGCTTTCAAAATTGGATAAAGGGAAGCCGAATTGCGGATGAAAGTGAATTTATCAAACACACCATTGATTTTTCCGGAAATATGGAGGGATATTTTGAATCATTCCCTGATCAAAACAGCTTTACAGGAATCGACGAATGGCTTGATATTATGGAGTCACCTTATAAATTTTTCGAGAACTCCCACTGGATCAGGGGGATTAATGAAAAGGCATCATCCATGGGAGCCGGCATTTTGCTGAGTGGAGGTCGAGGGAATCATACAGTGTCATGGGGCAACGCACTTAGTTATTATGCTGACTTGTTGAAAAAGGGGCATCTAATCAAGTTGGGAATGGAAGTACAGCATTATCATCTCATGACTGGTAAAGGGCGCAAAAAAATCATCCAGCAGATAGGAAGAAGCGCATTCAGCTCACAAAAAGCTGCACCTGCAATGGAAGTGTTGATCAGTGACAGTCTGGCTGACAAAACAAAAGTTGAAGAAACACTTAGTCAATATCCTCTTATGCGACATGATTTTATTGTGGCCAATAATCACGAAAAAAGGCAGAACTATTTCCGACACCTCTTCTATATGGGGAATGCGGCTGTTGCCGGAAAGTTATCTTTGAAATATGGAATTTGGACAAGAGATCCAACAAATGATCTTAGAATTATTAATTATTGTTTATCTATTCCTCAGAATCAATTTGTGAAAAAAGGAATGGATCGCGCACTGATCAGACGCTCAATGCAAGGGATCCTTCCAGATGAAGTCAGGCTCAACTATAAGGTTAGAGGGCTGCAGAGTGCGGATACATCTTTCAGGCTTCAAAGAAACTGGCCAGAGCTGAAAAATGAATTAACAGGTCTGTCCGGAAACCCGATACTTGAAAAATATATTGATCTTAACAAACTGAAGAAGATCGCACATAACCTGCCTGATCAACCGATTCCTTCTCTTGTAACCGATTATGAATTTAAAGTGCTGATGCGAAGCTTGATCGCTTCACGCTTTATCTTAAACCATTGAAAGGAGGTGAAATGAATGAAGAAGAACTGGTCAACTCCATGGCTGAACAGCCTTGATGTGGAAGAAACTTTTGCAGGTCCGGGGCTAAGAACACCTGATGAATTTAACGATGATCCAGATGAAGAAGAAGCAGATCACTTCAGCTAAACCATGATACTTATCGCCGCCCTTATATGCGAGCTATGGTATAAGGGCTCTTTTTAAAAAGGAGGGTTGATTATGACAACAAATAAACACTTTTATCGTGCCTTTGGTATGGGGATTACAAGTGATATCGAAATGAAAGAATTGACAAAGTCGAACCAGATAAGTGATGTCAGTATTATGCGTGCTGATTTAATCGATGAGTGGTTTCATATCAAACCTGGAAATCGCCGTTTTCTTGTTTCTGAAGAAGAGCTTTTCTTTGAAATCAAAAATGTTGGAGTGTTCAGAGTGAGAGGAGGGCAAACGATTTTATATGACCCGTTTCCAATGATTGAAAATCGTCAGCTCAAACTCTTTTTACTCGGAACGTGTATGGGAGCTATTTTGATGCAAAGAAAAGTGCTTCCTCTTCATGGCAGCGCAGTGATCATCGGTGGCCTCGCTTATGCAGTTGTGGGAGAGTCAGGAGCCGGTAAATCCACGCTGGCCAGAGCTTTAATGAAAAGAGGATATAAGCTGATCAGTGATGACATCCTTCCCATTCAATTTAAAGAAGGTGTGCCTTACATTACATCCTCTTACGCGCAGCAAAAATTGTGGGTGGAAAGCCTGGATCTTTTCAAAATGGATACAGAACCATATGAATCCATCATGGCGCGCGAAACGAAATACAACGTCCCGGCTGGCCATCACTTTTATGACGGGGAGGTCGAACTTGCTGGTATTTTTGAGTTATCGAAATCTGAAAGAACTGACATTACACTAATAGAAATTAATGGACTGCAGACTTTTCCGGTTCTGTTTCAACATACGTACCGTAAGTCATTTCTTGAACGTATGGGACTCACCGAATGGCATTTTAATGTAACGGCTCAATTAGCAGCTTCGGTTCAAATCTATAAGCTTAATCGTCCGCAGCATAAAATTACTGCAGAAGAACTGGCTGATTACGTAACAAAAACCGCTCAAAAGGAGAGATCCAGTTATGCAAAAGCAAAATGAACTAACAATAAATTCAGTTGTTTCACAACAGCCCGGGCATATGGTAAGTGATATGAACGGTGAGAAAGTCATGTTAAGTATTCAGAATGGAAAGTACTATAACCTTGGTTCGATTGGTGGGGAAATCTGGACACTGATGTCCTCTCCTATCACAGTTTCTGGCATGGTTGATGAGTTGACAATCCGGTATGAAGTGGAACGGGCGCAATGCGAAAAAGAAGTCCTCCATTTTATTAACGAACTATTAAAGGAAAATCTGATTCAACATGAGTGAAAGGAGGCAGAGCGATGATAGCAAGACTTCAGCTATTTCGTGAGATGGATCCCCAATTCAAATGGATGCTTGGTGAAGCATACATTCAGCTAGCCTATGGAAGACTATTTAAGGCTCTTCCATTTGAAAAAGCGTCATTAAAACTTGGAGAACGAATGAAGGAAACGTCACATGAACTGAAAGATCAGGATCGTCAAACACTGGCAGCTGTTTCGCAAGCCGTTCAAATTATGAGCCGTTATACCCCGTGGGAAAGTATGTGTCTTGTTCAGGCAGTAGCCGCAATGAATATGCTCTCTCGCAGAGACATTCCAAGTACATTGTATCTTGGCACAGGAAAAGATGAATCCGGCAAACTGGCTGCGCACGCCTGGCTTCGCAGCGGTCCCTTCATCATTACCGGTGCGAAGGGAAGAAGCAGATATACGGTTGTTGGAATGTTTGCGAAAGAGCTGCCTGATCTTCGGAAAAGGAGTCGGGTGCGATGAACAATAGTAACAGATTGACAACGGAATTTATCTTTATGCTATCGATTATTAACCGTGACTCTTCTGCTTTAGCAAACAAAGTGGATTGGTCACTTTTTTTAAAGGAAGCAAGGCATCACAGGGTATATCCCATTTTGTATGTAGAAATAATGAATCAGCAAAGAAAAGATATTCCTGATCATGTGTTACTAAAATTGGAATTGTGGTACAAACAAAACGTATTCAAGATGCTTCATCTTGCAGCAGAAATGAATCAGCTGAATCAATTGTTTCATGAGAATAAGATTCGGATGATGCAATTGAAAGGGCCGGAGATGGGAAAATACTTATACGGCGACCTGTCATTACGAACGTCTGGTGATCTGGATATTATGGTACCGATCGAAAAGCTTAAGCAGGCCGAAGTGCTGTTGTCTTCTATGGGATATGAAAAAGATGACTATATTGAAACAGTTCTGGGCGACTGGAAATGGCGACACCATCATGTTGCGTATCTTCACCCGGCTAAGAAAATCAAAGTAGAACTTCATTGGAGGCTGAATCCGGGTCCTTCTAAAGAGCCTGGATTTGAAAGGTTATGGTCCCGAAAGTGTTCGGAAAATCATTGTACTCATTTCCTGGGAAAAGAAGACTATTTTTATTTTCTGGTGCATCATGGAGCCAGGCACGGATGGTCAAGGCTTAGATGGCTACTGGATATCCAAAGGTTTATTGAAAAGCAGCCGGACTGGACAAAGATGAAAACGAAGGAATATCAGCATTATTCACCAATCATAGCAGGGCAGGCACTTACGTTGGTTCAGCGTCTATTTCATACAAAACTTCCAAAAGAAACGTTGTCTTTTACAAGAGGTAGACAGCCAATAAAACTAGCTGATGATACCATGTTTTATCTGGAAAGAATGATTAACCTTCATGACTTGCCATTGGAAAAAGAAGTTTCTTCTTATCATAAAAAACACTTGTATTCACTAATGTCGAGATCAGAGAAACTGTTTTTTGCTGTAAGTACATTGTATCCTTACCCGGAAGATGCACGTACATTGCCACTTCCTAAATCATTACACGTGCTTTATTTTCCTCTTAGACCCGCTTTGTGGATCTGGAGGAAAAGTAGAGGGCAGGTGCTGACAGACGAGGTGAAAATATGAAAGCAATGCTCTATTTTATCAAACAAATGAACCAGTTTGCAGGAAGGACTTTATATCTGAATCTTTCAGCGATGATTTTGATTGGGTTACTTGAGGGAGCGGCAGTTGTTTTGTTAATCCCAATGATTGCTCTGACGGGCATTATCTCATTTGACACGTCAGAAATCCCTTTCGCTACTTCTTTCGCTTTTTTGGGTGAAATGAATATCCAGTGGTCCCTTCTTATGGTGTTAGGTATGTTCGTGGGAATAGCGGCATTACAATATATCCTTCATCGCAAAGTCAGTATCAGAAATGCAGTGATCCATCAGGGCTTTCTGCGTCACCTGAGAACCAATACGTATGAAGCTTTAATCAGATCCAACTGGCTTTTCTTTATTGGAAACAGGAGATCGGACCTTGTTAATGCGTTGGCAGGTGAGGTTATGAGAGCAAGCGCGGGAACGCAGGCTGTTTTACAGTTTGCCTCTTCACTCATTACGACTATTTTCCAAATCACACTTGCATTTATCTTAGCACCTGTCATTACAACCTTCGTACTCGTTTTTGGAGGAGCACTCGTATTTTTTAATCGGAAATTCTTAAGAAAATCCCTGTTTCTGGGGAAAAGAAATTATGATCTTCAGCGCGCGTATATGGCAGGGATTACAGATCAGATTAATGGAATGAAGGAGATTAAGAGCAATTCATTGGAAACTTCAAGAATTAGCTGGTTTTCTGATCTAACAGAAAAGATGAAAAATGAGCAGACAGAATATACAGCAATGAAAGCCACATCTCAACTGTACTATAAACTGGCTTCAGCTATTCTGATTGCGGGATTCATTTATATAGCCATTATGATGTTTAATGCTCAACTGGCTCAATTGGCTTTAATTATGCTGATTTTTTCAAGGCTATGGCCAAGGGTGGCAGGTATTCAATCCTCTCTTGAGCAAATTGCCACGGTACTGCCGTCTTTTACGGGGATTCAGAGGCTCCAGGAGGAGTGCAAAGCGAACGCAGAGATCAGAAATGCTACAGGTCATATGCCAGCAGTACCAGTAACTGAAGGAATCACATGTAACAATATTTCCTTTAAGTATCAATCTGAAAACAGTGAATTCACGTTAAAGAACATCTCAATACAAATTAATGCTAATGAAATGACTGCGTTTGTTGGAAGGTCCGGGGCAGGGAAAAGTACTCTTGTTGATCTGCTGATGGGATTGAACCTTCCAGATCATGGTGAAATTCTGGTTGATCAGGAAAAGCTGACAGCAGAAAAAATTCAATCACTGAGAAAAAAAATGAGCTATGTTCCTCAGGATCCTTTTCTATTTAATACAACGATTCGTAATAATTTGTTGCTCGTAAAGGAGGATGCTAATGATGACGATCTATGGGAAGCTTTATCGTTTGCAGCGGCTACCGATTTTATCAAACGCCTGCCTGATGGACTCGATACGCTGATTGGAGACAGGGGGATTAAGCTATCAGGAGGAGAAAGACAGCGTCTTGTATTGGCAAGAGCCATTTTAAGGAAGCCATCAGTATTGGTTTTAGATGAAGCGACAAGCTCACTTGACAGTGAAAGTGAGGCGAGTATCCAAAAGGCTATTGAACAATTAAAAGGTAAAATGACAATCCTGGTAATTGCACATAGACTGTCGACCATCCGAAACGCAGATCAGGTGATTGTGCTTGATCAGGGACGGGTGGTCCAGCAGGGAGGGTTTAAACAACTATCACAGGAAAAAAGCAATCTTTTTAGTCATTTGCTCCAAAAGCAAATGGGTGTTTCTTAATTCATATCCGGTTGTTCTTAATAAAGGACAATTGAATATTAAGAAAATATGAAAGGAGGTGAAAGAGATGAAGATGGCCTATGCAGCACCGGAAGTAAAAGAGCATCAAATGATTCAATTTGAAACGGCACAAAGCTGGAACTGTGGTGAAGGAAGAGTACCGCCAAACAATGGTAATGGAAGCAACTTCCCTGAGAACGCATGTAATCCAAATGGCGGCCCTGGGGATGGTCCGGGTGGTCCTGGTACTCCTCCTGGACAAAACAGATAGAAAAACTTTTTATAGTAAGCCGGTTGCCCCCGAGCATTTTTGGCGACGAAGGAAACCGGCTATTTTTTTATTAAGGAGGGGCGACTAATGGAGATCCTGTCAAAGATAGGGGCCCACACAGTTTGTATCACTTCATCGGATGATGCATTGATCGCTGAATGCAAATCTCTTTTTTCGTTTAATCAGGTTCGTCCTAAAAGAGCAGACCTGCATATCAATCTCATAAGAGGTGTAGAAAAACCGTTCACTTCCTACCAGGTTCAAGTATCAAAAAATGACAAAGGTGTCGTTTACAATCGGGAAGACTTTTACATTATTACGGATGAACACTATGAAAAAGCCTCAATCACCGTCCATAATTCTCTGGCACTAAAACACTCAATTATGACCTTGTTTAGTGGTTTGATTACCCATCAAGAATGGGGAATCCTGCTTCATTCTTCCTGTGTACTTGAAGGTGAAGCTGCTCATATTTTCACTGGCAGATCTGGTGCGGGAAAGTCTACGGCTGCTCAGCTTTCAGCACCAAGACCATTGCTTTCTGATGAAGCGTCGATTATTAGAGTTGACCCTGAAAAAGGAGTAGTGGTTTACCATTCCCCATTTAGGAGTGAAATGATGGAATCGGGAGGAGAGGGACCATTTAAGCTTGAAAGTCTAAATCTTCTGCATCAATCACTGGATAACCGCAGATCGAAAATGGGAAAGGCTGAGGCGTTTCTTTTGTTGATGGACAAAGTATTTTACTGGTCAATGAATAAAAAAGATGTACAAATAATTTCTAAAATTCTTCAACAAGTGATTCAAAATACAGATGTATATCACCTGCATTTTAAAAAAGATCCTACTTTTTGGGAGATGATGAGCTCATGAGACAATATTCTTTAACAGGTGAGCAGGAAAAAATGTCATTCAACGATGAAGCAGTTATATTACATGCTGAGCAATTCACAGTTACAACATTAAATGACACAGGACTATATTGCTGGGAACTTTTGAATCAAGGAAAATCTTTTGAAGAAATCAGGACATTACTTTATGTCAGATATGATGCTCCACCTGAACAGATCAACCAAGATTTAATAGATTTTATGCAGGATTTGGAGCGAAAGGGATTGGTCAAAAATGCATCTGAATGAAGCAGGCTTTCAGGCAGTAAAAAGAGTGCTTGAAATGAGTGGGACACTTGAAATGAAGGGTAAAGGAACGAGCATGCACCCTCTGATTAGGGAAGGAGAAATGTGTTTATTTACCATTTTAATGGATGTCAATGTTAAAGTTGGAGATATCTATTTGTACAGAGATGGAGAAAATCGTCTCATTACGCACAGGCTGATTGGTCAGAGCGGAGAACTTTTATTTTTCAAAGGAGATGCAAACTTAGGTGTAGATCCCGCTGTGAAAATAGATGAGGTGCTTGCAAAGTTGGTCAGAGTGAAGAAAAACCATAAGTGGGTGAATCCTTCATCATTTCCCTGGCGCTCATTCGGAAAATTACTAATGACAAGCAAAGCGTTCAGAAAAATAAACGTTCGATTTTCAAAACGTACTGCATAAGGAGGGGATACCATGAAGTGGATAACAGCTGAAAGAATGCAGGAGATCAAACAATATCTTTCTATAAAAGAATTCAATAAGATCTTTCAGCTTCTCGCTCCTTATGTGTGGAAGTACAAAAAGTCTTATGCAGTAATGGTACTGCTATTACTGACAGGAATAGGGGTTACTCTAATATTTGCCTGGTTTATGGGGAATGTCATTGATGCTGCAATAAGTGGGGATTTTGAGAGATTAAGTAATCTTATTGTCATTGGTCTGCTTATCTCAGGGTATCGGATTATATCGAATTTCATCTGGATTTATGTAGAAACAACATCAATGAATAATATTAAGAAAGATTTGAATCAGGATCTTTACAAGCATATATTAACGCTTTCACCCCATGATTTGAATCGTGCTCATTCAGGTGAATGGATGTCTCATTTTACAAATGATATTCAAAGTGTAAATGCGGTCGTAGGTCGTGGTTTATTAAACCTTATTCAATTTCCTATTATGATTACAGCCGCATTAATTTATCTAATGTCAATCAGTTGGAAACTATCATTAATAACTCTATCTGTTGCTCCAATTGCATTAGTTGCCGGAGGAGTATTTGGACTTTTACTGAAAAATAATGGTGCTAAAATTCATGAAACAATAAGTGAACTGACGAAAAAATTAAATGACACGTTTCACGGAATGACAGTGATAAGGTCATTTACTCTGGAGAATCTATTTAACACTCAATATCGAAAGCAAACGGAAGACTTATATAAATTAGAACTGAAAGAAGCAAAAATACAAGGCACTTTTTTTGCTGGTGGACAAGCCATTGCAAGTTTGACATTTTTGATCAGTTTGCTGATGGGTGCGTATTTTGTAGGCCAGGGAGCCATAACAGCAGGGATGCTGCTTACATTTGTTAACCTCGTAAATCTACTTGTCACACCGCTAACAGGCTTTGCAGGGCAATGGGCAGGTTACCAAAGGTCTATTACAGCGCTTGAACGAGTGGTTAAAGTGTTTGATCAATCAAAAACAACAGATGAGCTTCCTTACAAAAAAGACACGATACAACTAAAGGAAGATATAAAGATTGAAAAAGTAGACTTTTCCTACGAGAAAAATAACCGATTGTTTCAAGATCTTTCATTGACACTGCCGGCGGGAAAAGTATCAGCATTCGTTGGTCCAAGTGGAGCAGGAAAATCAACACTTTTTCAATTATTGATGAGGTTCTATGATGTCCAAAAAGGGGCAATTAAAATTGAGGGACGTTCAATTAGTGATTGGGATCTTGCTGAGTTAAGAAGTGCGATCTCATATGTTCCGCAGGATACGTTTCTTTTTAGTGGCACGGTTGCTGAGAATTTAACACTAGGAGCAGTGGATATACCCTATGAGAAAATGGTGCAGGCTGCTAAAGATGCCAACATTCATGATTTTATAATCACCCTCCCGGAGCGTTATCAAACGGAGCTTGGCGAGAGAGGAATCCGCTTATCGGGTGGGCAGCGTCAGCGTATTGCGATTGCAAGGGCGCTTTTAAAGGATGCTCCTATCTTGCTGCTTGATGAAGCGACGTCTGCACTGGATAGCGAAACAGAAATGCTTGTGAAAACAGCCCTACAGCGTCTAATGGAGGGAAGGACAACGATTATGATTGCTCACAGGCTTTCTACGATTCGCCATGCTGATGTCATCTTTGTTTTTAAGGAAGGGCAGTTAGTTCAGTCAGGTATGCATCAGGATCTAAAGAATGAAGGGCTTTATAAAGAGCTGATTGAAGCTGACCTTTTTACGCGAAGAAATCATAGTGAAAAGCATGTGATTTAAGAGGGGAGGGGCAGGATCATGAACCGTTCGGAATTATTGCAGCTGTTATATACAGAACTGCAGGTAGAAGAGAAATCATATATCGATCTAGTGCAGTTTTCAGAAGCAGAAGGTGTACTGCCTCAGGTCTATTTTCTGCTCAGGTATTCTGAAAAATGGGCAGCACTTCCGGCTTATATAAAGATTGACTTTGAAAATAGAGTTAAAAAACATATTTTCCTTTTAAAATGGCTGTCATTAGAGAGTCAAAAAATCATGAAAGAGCTTAGTGATCAAGCAATAAAAATAATTCCTTTAAAAGGGGGAACATTTGCCAGGCAATATTTTGGAGATGTTTGCGCACGATCGACTTCAGATCTTGATATTCTTATCCATCAGCATGATTTTATTCGAGCTGAACAATATCTAATTTCTGTTGGGTTTGTAAGGACAGACGAAGAGATCGAAGGGCATTTCCATACGGCATTCTATAGATCTATCCCCGGCTCGGAAATTCCCTTCAGTGTTGAGGTGCATTGGGGAATGATGAGAGAAGATACGGCAAATATTGATATACAGGATTTTTGGGATCATGCTGAACGGGAGGATGTTCCATGCTTATATCGCCTATCAGATGAAGATGCTTTTTATTTCATGTGTCTTCATGGCTGGCGGCACAATATGGACTCTGTTAAATATTATCTGGATCTGATTCAAATTCTGGCAGCATCTCCACACTCGATTCAATTGGAGCGTTTACTTGAACGTGCACGAAACGATCAAACTTATAAAAGAATTAAATTTGTATTGAACCGTTTGTCCCAAGCTGCCCCATTTATTTTAAACGAAAATAAATTGAAGCAGTTTAAGATCCATCAAAAACTTCCACCTGAAGGATCTTATCGTGCCTTCTTTAATTATCAGTTTTTCAGCTATGACCGGCCGCTCCATTCATTATACGAAATTAAAAGATGGCTCTTTCCAAGTAAATCAGATCTGAATACAGAACTAAAGTATAAAGCCGTTTCTTATTTTAAAGGTATTCGTGCTCTTTACTATAAGCGGCTAACTGGAGCGTTTAAATAGTTAAATGGGGTGAAGGAATTGAAGAGAGTAATGAAACGTTTCTTGTTATTTTCACTTCTTTTAATCTTCATCCTGATCATGTATGTGTTGTGGGATAATCAGCGAATTATTGTAATAGAACAGGATATTTATTTAGATAAAATGTCTGCCGGACAAGAAATCCGGATTCTGCAAATCACTGATTTCCATGAGAAGGATTTTGGAGCCCGTCAATCCAAATTAATTAAACGAATTAACCAGCTTGAATACGACATTATCCTGTTTACAGGAGACATGATGAATTCGATTGATCATGGTGATACGGGTCCGTTTTTCGACTTAATCCAGGGCATTGAAAACAACGCCAATGCTTATTTTGTCATTGGAAACACTGACCCTTATCCATACGATGTAACAGACGATTCAGTTGAGAAAGCTCCATATATCAAGGTGATGGAAAAGCATGGGGTGAGATTCCTTGAGAGTTCAGATCAATTTAAACTAAACGGACAGGACGTTGTGTTAACTGATCATGAATTGTCCGTTTTAAACCCGGATCAGCCCTTCACTTACGTAGAGGGAAAGCCTAAAATGCCCTACGAGAATATGCAAAGTTATAAGCTTTATAAACAGCAACAGCTGAATGAGTTAGCTGAAACACTCAGAACATTTGAAGGAGTCCTAATTTCGGTTACTCACTATCCTGTAGCAGATCCACAGATTGATTATCTAGAGGAGCACCCGGATAGATATGTAATGCGTAACTACGATCTAATTATTGCGGGGCATTATCACGGAGGACAAATCAGACTGCCCTTTATTGGAGCGCTTGTTGTTCCTGAAGCATGGTATCCTTCACCTCTTTTCCCTCCACAAAACCGGGTGAAAGGATTTTGGGAATACAAGGGGTATAAACAGTACGTCAGTGCAGGACTTGGAAGCAGTAATGCCGTATCCTTCCTGAACTTCCGCCTCTTCAACCCGCCAGAAATTAACCTGATCACATTAAAAAGCACAGACTCTGAAGATGAATAACAAGAGTCTGTGCTTTTGATAAAAGTACCGGCTCTAAGCCGCCTCCCCAAACCGCATCTGCGATCTCCCCAGACGATTCCGCACCGCAATCCCGATCCACGCAGCCATCAGTGCTTTCATTACACCTACAACCAAAAATGGATATACACCAGCGGCCATTGCTGCCGGCCAGGACAGATCGAGTAACACCTTAAGCCAAATGGCTCCGAAGGTTAGTGTGACGATCATGCCGATCAGGTTGGCGATGATGGCCATTTTGATGGTAAAGGATGTTTTTTCAAGAAACAGTCCTGTAAGGTAGGCAGCTGCAATGAATCCGATTATGTATCCGCCTGTTGGTCCTGCGACAACGTGTGCGCCACCTGCAAAGCCTGCGAAAACCGGAAGTCCCGTCATGCCGAGAAACATATAAATGATCATAGCAAATGCCCCATAACGGCTTCCTAAAATAGTGGCGGCGATTCCGACTGCCAGTGTTTGGCCACTGATTGGAACGAGTGGCAGGGGGATTTCCACCTGTGCCAGAATGGCTGTGACTGCAGCCATCATACTGCTGAATAATAACATTCTTAAACGACTGGACGACATCTTCATTCCTCCTAAATAGGTTAACTTTAATCAAATATAAGTTTACACAATGCTTTTTACTTTGAATAGCTTTTTCCATAAAAAGTGAAGAAAAAGGTTGCTTCACGACAATTTTGTTATATAATAATTTTATATTTATCTTACTGTTATATAACAAAAAGGAGTGACTGGCATGATTCAAAAAGAAAAGTTACTGGCTGATCCGCTTTTAGTTGAGTTCATTGAAACGGAGGTTTTGCCGGGGACGGGACTTGACGCAAAAGGATTTTGGCGTGGTTTCAGTGATCTGGTGCATGAGCTTACCCCTCAGAATACGAAGCTGCTTGAAAAGCGTGAGTGGCTACAGCAGCAGATTGATGAGTGGCACCGGGGCCATGATTGGCAAACAGAAAGAGAAGCCTATGAGGACTTTCTCCGTGAAATCGGATATTTGGAAAAAGAAACAGACCACTTTCAGGTTCAAACGGAGTCAGTAGATGACGAGATCGCCTTGAAAGCGGGCCCCCAGCTTGTAGTGCCTGTTAATAATGCACGCTATGCCGTAAATGCCGCGAATGCCAGGTGGGGGAGTTTGTATGATGCTTTATATGGTACGGATGTGATTAGTGAAGAGGACGGTGCGGAAAAAGGCGGTAGCTATAACCCTGAGCGCGGGCGTAAGGTCATTGCTTTTGCAAAGGAATTTCTTGATGAAGTGATCCCTTTATCGAAAGGATCTCATGAGAAAGCCGAGCAATACTTCATTCAGGACGGAGAACTGTTAGTGAATACAGGATCGTTTTATACGACTCTGCAGGACCCGGGGCTGTTTGCCGGATATCGTGGTGCTCCTGATCATCCGGATGCTGTACTAATACAACACCATGATCTTTATGCGGAAATTCAAATTGATCGTAGTCATCCAATTGGCAGTTCAGATGCGGCGGGGATTAAGGATATCCTGCTTGAATCGGCTGTCACAACGATTATGGACTGTGAGGATTCAGTTACAGCGGTGGATGCAGAAGATAAAGTGGCGGTTTATCGCAACTGGCTCGGTTTAATGAATGGCACGTTGGAAGCATCTTTTGAAAAGAACGGCAGAACGATGACACGCAAGCTGGCAGAAGACCGGACCCTCATTAAGCCTGATGGTGAGCCCGTCACATTAAAGGGCCGATCGCTTTTGCTGATTCGAAATGTCGGACATTTGATGACGAATCCAATGCTGCTTGATGAGAATGGCCAGGAGGTGTACGAAGGGATTGCGGATGCTGTGATTACAACCCTCGTTGCGCTGCATGATCGCAGTGAAAAAGAGCTGCAGCCGAATTCTGACAAAGGATCGATTTATATTGTTAAACCGAAAATGCATGGCTCGGAGGAAGTGGCTTTTGCCAATGAGTTGTTCAACCGGGTGGAGGACCTGCTGGGATTAAACCGGTATACGATTAAAATTGGTGTGATGGATGAAGAGCGCCGGACATCATTAAATCTGAAAAATTGTATCAGGGAAGTGCAAAATCGGATCGTGTTTATTAATACAGGTTTTCTGGACCGTACGGGTGATGAAATCCATACGTCCATGCAGGCGGGGCCGGTGATCCGGAAAGGTGAAATGAAGCAGTCTGTCTGGCTGCAGGCTTATGAGAAATCCAATGTCGATAATGGACTTGTATCCGGTTTACAGGGGCGTGCTCAGATTGGAAAGGGTATGTGGGCGATGCCTGACCGGATGAAAGAAATGATGGAGCAAAAGTCAGCACATCTTCATGCAGGCGGGAATACAGCGTGGGTTCCGTCACCAACGGCCGCAACGTTGCATGCGCTGCACTATCATCAGATTCATGTGAAGTCTGTTCAGGAGGAGCTGAAGAATCAACGATCAGACCGCAAGTCAGCTTTGCTTACGCTTCCTTTAGCAGCTAATGAATGGTCAAAAGAAGAGATTCAGCAGGAGCTTGAAAATAATGCACAGGGGCTGCTGGGTTACGTAGTCCGCTGGGTGGAACACGGTGTGGGTTGTTCGAAGGTGCCGGATATTTATAACGTCGGTTTGATGGAAGACCGTGCGACGCTGAGAATCTCAAGCCAGCATCTTGCAAACTGGCTTGAGCATGGCGTTTGTTCAAGGATGCAGGTATTGGAAGTGCTTGAAAAAATGGCGGAGGTTGTGGATCAGCAAAACAGCGGTGATCCTGAATATCTTCCAATGGCGGGCCGATTTGATGAATCAGTGGCTTTTCAGGCAGCTTGTGAGCTTGTATTTAATGGAACAAATCAGCCGTCCGGTTATACGGAGCCGGTTCTTCATCGCAAAAGACTGGAGTTTAAGCGAAAGAGTCTTTTATCAGCTAAAAGATAAGCCTGATTATTGAAAAAAGGGCGGTTTTTAAAAAAAATATATGCAACTGTTATAAAACAGTTGCATATAAATATAATCTGTTATATATTAATATCAATCAAACAAATTGGAGGGATTTACATGACAACACAAATCATGGGAACAACCAATCGTGAACTGATTGAAAAGTGGATGACGCAGCAGTTTCTTCAGGGTAAGCGGCATGAAGAAATGGCTGGAACGCTTTTCGTGTATGGGAATGAAGCACATCGCCTGCATCACCATCCGACAGGAGAACTTGAAATTGTACCGGAAGAAATCTCGGAGGTCGTTGTTTTCAGACAGCCTGCAGAGACGATTCCTTACAATAGCTGCCGTGCCTGTGGAATGGAGCATGAATCATTCAAAGCTGCGATCGAGTGCTGTGCAGACGTAGATTAATTTTTTTGGTGGAACTGTTATATAACATTAATTAAATATCAATATTGTATTAATACAAAAGGGAGATGGAAAAGATGACAAAGACAAATCAGCAGGCAGAAACGTTAACACAGGAGTGGCAAAGCAGCCGCTTTCAAGGGGTAGAAAGACCGTATTCACCGGAGGATGTTATTAAACTCAGAGGATCAGTCGTGATTGAACAGACACTTGCTACGATGGGTGCTGAACGGCTGTGGAAGCTGATGCATGAGGAAGATTACGTGAATGCATTGGGTGCACTGACAGGGAACCAGGCCATGCAGCAGGTCAAAGCGGGATTAAAGGCGATTTACCTGAGTGGCTGGCAGGTTGCAGCAGATGCGAATCTGTCAGGTCACATGTATCCGGATCAGAGCTTATATCCGGCTAACAGTGTTCCTCAGGTTGTAAAGAGAATTAATCAGACACTTCAGAGAGCCGATCAGATTCAGCAGGCAGAAGGAAAGGGCGATACATATTGGTTCGCCCCAATTGTAGCAGATATGGAAGCAGGATTTGGGGGAACGTTAAACGTATTTGAACTGACGAAAGCGATGATTGAAGCAGGTGCAGGGGGCGTACACCTGGAGGATCAGCTATCCTCTGAGAAGAAGTGCGGACACCTTGGCGGGAAAGTATTGCTGCCGACACAGACTGCTGTTAAAAACCTGATTTCAGCCCGGCTTGCGGCTGATGTAATGGGTGTTCCAACCGTGATTATTGCCAGAACGGATGCCAATGCGGCGAACCTGATTACTAGTGATGTAGACCCTTACGATCACCCGTTCATAACAGGAGAGCGGACGCCTGAAGGTTTCTTCAGAACGAATGATGGGCTGGATCAGGCCATTGCTAGAGGCTTGGCTTATGCTCCTTATGCGGATTTGATCTGGTGTGAGACATCTGAACCGAACCTTGATGAGGCAAGACGTTTTGCTGAAGCGATTCATGAGAAATATCCAGGGAAGCTGCTTGCTTACAACTGTTCTCCATCATTTAACTGGAAGAAAAAGCTGGATGATGAAACGATTGAAACATTCCAGCAGGAGCTGGGTAAAATGGGCTACAAGTTCCAGTTTGTTACACTTGCAGGCTTCCATTCTCTTAACTTTGGCATGTTTGAACTGGCGAAAGGCTACAAAGCCCGCGGAATGGGTGCTTACTCTGAACTGCAGCAGGCAGAGTTTGATGCTGAGGCAGATGGTTATACCGCAACCCGCCACCAGCGTGAGGTTGGAACAGGGTATTTCGATGAGGTATCAATGGTCATCTCAGGAGGGACCTCTTCAACTACAGCGCTGTCAGGATCGACTGAAACAGAGCAATTCCAAAAAGCATAAATATAGTTTATAAGGCTGAGACTTCACTCATCATGAGTGGTCTCAGCTTTTTTAGTGTGAATAACCGTAATGAAGAAAGGTTTCGAGTCCATAAGAATTGATAATTATGTAAAATAAGTAAAAAGTTCTATAAGATAGATGAGCACATTTAAGCCGATTGTCATGAGTACTTTCCTGAAAACGGTGGTATGATAAAAGTACTATGTCAGAGGAATCGGAGGAATTCACATGAAACAGCACTACGAGAGCAATTTATACCCTTTTATAACAATGATGAACCGAATATCTGACATTGTATTTATATTGGAAGTAATGGATGGTCCTGATTTTCTCTATGAATTTTCTAATGAAAAGGCAAAGGAACGGCTAGGTATGGATGAAACGATTCTTGGTCGGCGATTTGAAGATATTTATCCGGATGAGCGTGCAGCTTATTTGAGGCATCATTATTTGGAACTTCTTCGCACAAACGAGCCTGTTGTCTTCGAAATAGGAGCAGAAGATGGCTGGACAGGTGAGACAACATTAAATCCCATTACAGATGAATATGGTCATATCACGCATGTCCTGTCTATCACAAGAGATGTCACAGAGCGAAAACAACTGGAAGCGTCCCTTCTCAGAAAATCTATTGAGCTCGGAATGGTGTGGGATCATGCATCTGATGCGATTTTTTTAATGAATGAGGACGGCTCTATTTATAAAGTAAATAAAGCTTTTGAGAAGATGCTCGGCTATAAAGAGGATGAAGTAAAGAATGTGTTAATTGCTCCTTTCTTTAATGGACATAATCAGGCAAAACATGAGGCTTTTCTGGCGAAACTACACAGCGGCGAATCTTTTGAAAACATGGAGAGGCAGCGTGTTTGCAAGGACGGACGTATCATTGAAGTCCTCGCTTCCTACAGACCCATTAAGATGAGCGGCCGTTCTTTTGCTATTGTCATGTATAAGGATATTAGTGAGATGAAGGAGATCGAAAGGCAGTTGAAGGAACGTGAGGAGCGTTTTCGTTCTCTGTTTGATTTGAATCCCGATGTGATCTGGGCAACCGACCCATCCGGCAGGATTATTGATGTTAATGCTTCTGTCAGTCATATTCTCGGGTATGCCAAAGAAGAAGTCCTGAATCAGAAGGACCACCTTTTAATGGGAACAGAGGAATCACAGCGATCACTGTATCAATCTTATATGGAAAGAACGCTGCAGGGGGAGTCGATTGAATATAATACAACCGTTCCCCATAAATGTGGTCGTCTGGTGGATCTGAAAATCAAAACGATCCCGATTAAAGTAAACAATGAGATCATCGGAATGTATGAAGTGGGACAAGATATTACAAAGCAGAAACGAGCGGAGAATGCCCTTAAAAAAATGGCGTTCAGCGATAGTTTGACGGCCCTGCCAAACCGCCGTTATATTATCGAAAAGATTGACGAAACGATTCAGGATGCCTATCTGCATGGGAAAATGTTTGCGCTGATGTATATCGATATGGATCATTTCAAGGAAATAAACGATACGATGGGTCACGATGCAGGCGATGAGTTGTTAAAACAGTTTTCAGTCCGGCTCCAAAAGGCACTCGATGACAATCAGGTCGTGGCTCGTCTTGGTGGGGATGAATTTCTGATCCTGATTCCTGATATAGAGGATGAAAAAGAGGTCGAAGCGCTGGCTGAAAAAATATTCGGTTCTATCAAGCATGACTGGAAGGTGGATCAATATCATTTTTGTACGACGTCCAGCATGGGGATCTCTATTTATCCGATCCATGGACGCAATAAACGGGAACTGATCAAACAGGCTGATGAAGCGCTGTATGAGGCGAAAAATAACGGTAAAAATTCGTACAGAATTTATCGGAAATAACGCATATAAAAATAAATCACAAGAGGGTGGGACAACTTAACGTTGTTCGGCCCTCTTGCTGTTTGATCCGGAATCATCAAAGGGTATATAAAAAGACAGTTGAAAGGAGAGATATGCATGAGTTTACATAAAGGAAAACTGTACTGGCCTGAGACAATAGATGAACCGAAGAAATATCAGATATTGGATGAAGATGTGTCCTGTGATGTTTTAATCATCGGTGGCGGGATGGCGGCAGCACTATGTGCAGAAGAGCTTTCCCACACTCGTTTTAAAACATTGGTTGTTGAAAAGGGAGAAGTTGCAAAAGGGAGTTCGTCAGCGAATACTGGACTTCTGCAATTTTCCAACGATAAAATGCTGCACGAATTTATAGAAGAGATCGGAGAAGAAAAGGCAGTGCGTTTTTATAAAAGCTGTCTTAAAGCAGTAGAAGAACTTCAGCAGGTGGCAGGCACACTGCCGGGGGAGACCGGATTTATCAGACGGCCGAGTCTGTATTATGCGTCCACCGAGAATGATGTCAGCAAGCTGAAAAAGGAATATGAAGCGCTGCATGAGCATGGTTTTGAGGTCGAATACCTTGATTCTGAAAAAATTAAAGAGCGATTCGGATTTGAAAAGCCTGCTGCGTTGATGACGCACGGAGATGCAGAGGTTAATCCGAACAAGCTGATTCACCACCTTTTGGAGAGTGCTGAAACCCGCGGTGTTAAAGTGTATGAGAATACGGAAGTAACGGAGGCGGGGCGTGATGGTAAAGCGTATAAGTTTACATCCGGAGACTATACCATCCGTGCTGAAAAAGTCATTTATTGTACGGGCTATGAAACCGTTCCTTACCGGGTTAAAGATCTCGCGGATTTGAACAGGACGTATGCCATTGCAACCAACCCGATTGCCGATTTCCCGGAGTGGACTTACCGTGCCCTGATTTGGGAGACGAAGCGCCCTTACTTTTATATGAGAACAACGGAGGACGGCCGGATTATTGCAGGTGGACTGGATGAAGAAAAGATGGATGCTGATGTAACCGATGAAAAGCTTGAGCGAAATGGGAGCAGGCTGATTAATCGGATTAAGGAGCATTTTCCAGATTATGAGATCCAGGCTGAGTATAAATGGTGCGCAACCTTTGGAGAATCTGAAGACGGCTTGCCGTTTATCGGCCCTCATCCTGAAAAAGAAGGCATCTTTTACTGTCTTGGTTTTGGTGGTAACGGGACCGTATACAGTAAATTAGGGGCGAGATTGCTGTGTGAAATGTTTCATGAAGAGCATGATCGTGAGCTTGCCGAGCTGCTTGATCCCGGCCGTTAAAATTGAATGATCGTCATGGCAATTACAGCGGCTACGATAAAAAGTGTATAAGCCAGCAAACGGACAGGGTGCGTCAAACGATAGGATGACAGTGGTATTAGTCTGAGGATGAAAACATTCAGAAACATCATGCCTGCGATCAGAAATAGTATTTGGAGCAGGAGATTGCCACCGGCTCCGATCAGGGAAATGAAATAGTCATAAAACAGACCCGCCAGAAATCCGAGAAAAACCATCGTAAGCATGATCATATAAGGTTTTTTATTGGCCATTTTAGTCACCTCTTTTTGATCATATCATGTATCATGCATCGCTACCTTGAAGAGTATTCGTGAAAGAGGCAGGTTGCGCAAATAAAAAGGCTGAAACAACATTCAAACGTTGTTTCAGCCTTTTACTATTTAATCAATAACCGCTACAATTTTACCTTTTACCTTACGTGTTTCAAGTTCTTCAAGCCCTTTCGGAACGTCCTGCAGCGGAATCGTCTGTTCCACGAGTGCTGAGATTTTTCCTTCTGCAAGCAATTCAACCAGATGGTCACCCATTACTTTCAGCGTCAATTCTTCAGCGCGGTTTCCGGACTGATAAACACTGCCGAGCGCCACGTGGTGAAATGAAATCGGATGAGCAAAATTGATCGACTCATTCATTTCCGGCTGGCCTGCAATAAAAGCAATTTGTCCGTTAAAGGCCAATGCTTTCAACGATTTAGTGGCATTATCGCGTCCGACTGTATCAAGGATATAATCCACACCTAGCCCATCTGTGAATTGCTTCGTTTTCTCAACAAAGTCGTCTTCGTTGTAGTCAATGGCCAGGTCAGCACCAAGACTTTTCACGTACTCATGATTTGCAGAGGAAGCGGTTGTAATTACCTTTAAGCCTGCATATTTAGCGAGCTGAATCGCAAAACCGCCAACGCCGCCGGCACCTGCGTGAATCAGGATTGATTTATCTTTCTGGATATGGAGTTTAAAGAATAGTGCCTGATACGCTGTATAGGCAGCGACAGGGAGCGCAGCCGCTTCTTCGAATGTGACGGCATCCGGCAGCTTGGATACTGTATGAGCCTTTGTCACAATGTATTCTGCATAAGCGCCTTTTCGTGCCATATCAGCCAGGAAAACAACGCGGTCGCCTTTTTGTAAGTCTGTAACGTCAGCCCCTGCCTCTTCCACGACGCCTGCTGCGTCAAGGCCGAGAATATGCGGATAAGTCCATGCAGGGGAGCCATTTTGTCCGGTTTTATAGTCAACGGGATTTAATCCTGCAGCCTTCACCCGTACAAGAATTTCATCTGCACCCGGCTTAGGCGTTTCAATTTCCTCTACTTTCATATCGCGCCATTGACCTTTATCATGTAGCAGTAAAGCTTTCATCATTAATGTGTCCTCCTTAATGTTTAAATGTATCCTTTCGTTTACCCGTTCAAGTACCAGGGTTAAACAGAGAGACACATCATATCACAAGGATTAATAAAAACTTTACAAAAATGCTCAGTTGTTGTGGGTCCCGTGTCAAAGAAAAGCGTGGAGAGTCCGTTTTGAACCCTGAGTGACCAGGCTGGAACTAAAAGTGACCAAATAAAGGGGAAAAGTGTCCAAACAAAGAGGGAATGTGGTCAAGTACGAGTGGGAAGTGACCAAGTGACCAAGTGACATGCACATACCGATCCCTTTCAAATAAAAAAGCATACCGGACGAATCATCCCGGTATGCTGCAGTTGTTTATGCCTGTGCGAATGTCGGCTGCTTCACTTCACTCTTTTCATCAGCAGGAACATCTCCATCACTTACACGTGACGGATGCATGCCAATCAATGTAACGCTGATCAGTAACGCAGCACACGTCAGGATGATCCATTGCGGTGAAATGACATCGTATAAAAATCCGAACAATACGAGTCCGAGTGGGGAAATACCACTCGCTACTGTTTCCAGAAGTCCGAAGACACGTCCTTTGTAGCTTTCAGGAGTTGTTTTTTGCAGCAGAACCATGAGAGGAATATTAATCACAATCATAAGTCCTCCGACTAAAAAGTTGAGTCCCATATAGAAGACAACGAAACCTGTGGAACCTAATGAAACGAGAAGCGGTAATGACATTAAGGCAAAGGCCAAGCCAAACAAAATCATGCCTATACGAACTTGACGAACTGGCCTGGCTGATTGCTTTCGGGTTGCGATATATAACGAAAAAACAAGTGTTCCAACACCAATCATCCCCTCAATCAGCCCGAGCTGTCTTGAGCTTGCCCCTAACACCTCGATAATGATAAACGGAAGGCCGACAATCGCAGCCATAAAGAAAAAGTTAATCCACAGTGCGACCATCATGATGGGGAATAGAATTTTATCCTGTTTTACATAAGCAACGCCGGCTTTCAAGCTTTCCCACATCGTTTCTTTTTTACCGGAATCAGATTCAAGCTCTTTTCCTTTGAATAAAGAAAAGTCAATATTGGCTTCACAAAACAGGGTAACTGAATAAGCAATAACCTGAGTTAATAAAAATACTTCAATTGTGAAAAATCCATACATCACTCCTCCAAGAACAGGCCCTAAAATACTGGCAAGTGAAGTAGAAGATTGCGTAAGAGAAAGTGCTCTTTGAATGCGGTCACCGTCAATAAAGTTCCCAATTCCGGATGTCAGGCTAATTCCGGCAAATGTTGAGAAGGTTGCAATCAATGCTGAGGTAAGATAAATGACTGGCAGATTTAAACCGAACGATAAGGTATAGAAGAAAACAGAGAGCATGATGAGCGTCATTATCCCGTGACAAAACAGCAGAATTTTCTTTCTTGGAAAGCGGTCAGCAATGTGTCCGGCTATCGGTGAAAGGATAATTCTAGGCACCATGGAAAACAGGAGTGTCATCGCAAAGCTTGTAGCAGAGCCGGTCAATGTTAATACGAAAAAACTGATTCCAAACATATAGACGTGGGCACCAATCGTACCGATGAATTCACCACCAGTAAAGAAAAATAAGTTTCGGGTGGCCTTATTAATGCGCTGTTGATCTGTCATTTTTATCGCTCCCTGAAAGTAAGTTTAATTTAATTAAACAAATCATAACATCTTCTTGCTTCCCTTGCAAGCAAAAGTTTAATTTAATTAAACAAATCATAACATCTTCTTGCTTCCCTTGCAAGCAAAAGTTTAATATAATTAAACTAACCAATCGACAGTTAGGATGAACAGCATGAATAATCTTGGAGAACGTATACGAAAACTGAGAAAGGAACGGAAAATGACGCTTGTGGATGTCGCTGGCGATTTTATGACAAAGGGTATGCTCAGTTTAATTGAAAACGGGCGCTCGAATCCTTCTATGGAGAGCTTGCAGCATATTGCGCGTCAGCTTGATGTGGATGTGCATTTTCTATTGGAAGAACAGGCTTCAGAAGAGTTGCAGCAATTCATTCGCAGCCTTGAAGAGCGGATTCAGGATTCAGAGCGTGACCTGCAATTAGACAAATATAAAACACTATTAAAACAACTCGATCAGGAAATAGCTGAATATCTAAAAATGAACCTTCCCGCCACCTACGAAAAAGGAAGGCTGCTTGAAATTGGTTCAAGGGTGAAAAGAGGCATTTTGCAGAAGCCGACAGATGAAAGTAAAGCACTCTCCCAACAGGCGGCAGCAGTATATGACCAGCTGTCATTGTTCAACAGGGCGTATAAAGTTCAGCTGGATCATGCGCTGGATCTGTTCCTCGAGAAAAAATATGAAGAGGCACTGAATTATTTAAGGGATAAAAAAAGGCATTATTTATCGAGAACAGTGGTTGCTGATCCGCTCGTTCAAATTGAGTCAGATTATAATGAAGCAGTTTATTTATATGCAGTTGGGAAAAATGAAGAGGGGACGGCAATTATAGACGAGTTACTTGCTTTTACGAAGCGACGCAGTATTTTTCATCAGATGGATGATATATACCGGATCGCTTCATTTAACTCACTATTGACAGGTGATGAAGAGAAGTTCCTTTACTATTTAAAGAAATCCCGTCAGTTTGCTGAGTTTAAGGAAAGTAAAATGGAAATTGAAAGTACTTATTTTATGGAGATCCATTGGATCAATGAATTCAAGAAAGATCACAAAAAAGCGCTACAGATGCTGGAGGAAATGGAAGATGGGATTGATGAGGATGATTCTTGGAACGGTCTCGAAAAAGCCCGAGCTTACTATGGTCTGGGAGATATCGAACGTGCCCTTGAAGAATTAAGTGATTTTACCATTCCTTCATCCGTTTATCATCCGTTTGATATCACAATGCTGTATACTACTTATTCGTACCGGGCCCTTTGCCTCGCACACAAAGGACAATGGGAAGAAGCAATGAAAGATGCAGAGCTTGCAAAATCAGCAGTCAAAGATTTTCCACATACGCCATATCATGATTTTATTTATGACACCTGGGAAAAGATTCATCAGCAATCTTTATCCTGACATAAAGGTTAATATTTATACAGAACGGAAGCCGCCATTCACCCGGCTTCCGCTTCTCTTTTTAAGGTTGGGAAAATAGTGATATAGTCACAAAAAATAAAACATATTCCGCACAATTAAAACGTGATATTTATAAGGTTAAAGTGTATAATTACCTATATAAAGATCCTTATTAATCGTGACATAAGAAGGGTGTTATGGATGTATCTCACAACGAAAGAATTAGCTGACTATTTAGATATGTCTGAACAATCGATTTTGAACTTAATTTATCAGAATAAAATTAGAGCTGTTCATGATGGCTCTCAGTATTTAATTAATAAAGAACAATTCAATCAGCATTTAAAGCAGGTTGAAAAAATGAAGCAGCTGCTGGAAGAGTGGAAAAATGAACCGATTCCTGAGAGTGTGGATGTGAAGGATGAGGACTGATGAGCGGAGGTGGAACGATGATTCCATGTGGAGATGGGAAACGGCTAAAAGAAATGGTAGAGAAAGCGGATTTAGAAGCGCTTTGGCCAGGATTCACATTGACTGCCTATGCGCTTTATAACCGCGAATATGTTTTTCTGTTTAAACATCCGGTTTGTGAAGGGAAAGACGAGCCTGTTGTATTTGAGTGGGACAAGCGATTTGTGGGTAATACGCTGCTGTTATTCGAGGATTATCCTACGGCTATCGTTAATATTGAGCATGTAACCAGAGTAGAAGAAGTATATCCTTTGTTAATGCATGAACTATTTCATGGTTATCAGACATTAATGGATGAGAAACGTTTTCCAGATGAGCTGATCGGTGTTCAATACCCTGTGTTAAAAGAAAATATCTATATGTGTATCCGTGAAAGAATCCTATTACGTGAAGCACTAGACACAGATTCTTCAGCAGAACGTCAGACCCTGATTGCGCGCTACGTTGCGATCCGCGAAAAGCGTCGGGAATTGCTCGGGGAAGCATTTGATTACGAGGTATTAATTGAAACGGTTGAGGGTCCTTCGTGGTACGTTGAAATGAAAGCCTTTGCTTCAATTGATAATGGGACTGAAGTCGAAGCTGAAAGTCGCTACAGAGAAAAGCTTCTCGAGCACGAATTTACGAGCCTCAACTTGAGAGGCAGCTGCTATAGCTCAGGTCTTGCGTTATGCCTATTGCTAAACAAAATTAAGCCATCTTGGAAAGAGCAGTATTTCAAACAGGATAAGACGCTTTATGATCTTGTAAAAGAACAGGTGCCTGTTCAGTTATTGGACGACAAAATTGAATCGGCTGAATATGAAAAAGAAGCGGCAAGAATTTTTAACCTTGTAAAACAAAACCGCAGACAGAAAATTAAAGCATTCTCAAAATTTGAAGGCTACCAGCTGACAATTGATGGACCAATGCGTGCAGTATTTTTTGATCCAATGAACATGGTGAACGTAGACCATCAGTTGCTGCATCAGTATTTCGTCAAAATGCAAATCAAAGAGCAGGAGTATTTAATCAATCAGCCTGCGCTGACTTATTACGAGGACTCTGTGCTGCAGGCAAAGCGTCTTCAACTGAATCTCACAGAAAAGCCTGTTGTGAATGGCGGATCAGTCAATATTCCCGGAATCGGTGAAATCCAGGGCGCATACAGCGAAAACGGACGCCTCCTTCATCTTGTTGTTTCCAACCAATAAAGCTTCCCTCATTTGCAGGGAAGCTTTATTGGTATTCTTCTATTTTCTTACGAGAGAATGTATTTAATTCTTGTCACAACTGCTTTAAAAAACACAATTAGGAAGATTTGCATCAAAGAGTGCCTGGTCATTCCGAAGACTCCTGTGGCGGAAAGGGACAGGTGAAACCGACTGGGCGAAGCACAGGCGGGTTCACCGCCCGGCCTTGGAAAAGCGGAGGCGACTCGTCCAGCCCCGACAAGCATAAGGCGAAGATGAAAAGAGGGCTGACCTTTGCCCTCGTTCATCTTTGACTTATGACCTCGAGGGGCTAGTCGCCGCAGCTGGACAAGGGAGCGTAGGAATGGCCAGGCACGGTTTTGAAATTTATAAATCTTTATCGTTTTGTCACCGGGCCGAGAAGCAAAACTCAATCCTCCACAGCATCCTTTTTCACAAACTCATGTCCACCGACAAACTTGTAATCGTCAGGGTGACCAAATTCGTCCGGGACGTCATCGAGGTATTCGTTAGCATCATCGACAGGTGCATACCCAAGTTGATTATCAGGATCAATTTTGAAGAAGCTATGTTTGTTGTTGGAGATCCCGTAAATTGTGACGACCTCTTGAATGTCTGCCGTGATTGATTTTTCGACAAGCTGTGTTAAATCAGCGTAACTGAGCCAGATCATCAGGTGTTCCCTTGAATCGGGTTTCTCCACGCAGCCACAGATTCTGAGGTTGACGACTTCCATGCCGAACTTGTCGTGATAAAGCTTGCCGAGATTCTCGTTATAAACTTTAGACAGCCCGTAAAATGTATCGGGTCTAGTTTCGGTATGAATATCGTATGGAGCGCCTTCAGCAGGAAGAAACCCGACCGCATGTATACTGCTGGCAAAAACAATCCGTTTCGTTCCGGTTTGTCTGGCTGCCTCATAGATGTGATAAGTTCCTCTGATGTTGGCATCCAATATATCCTCAAACTCATTTTCAACGGGCAGTCCGCCGAAATGAAGAACGGTTTCGATATCATGCTCCTTAAAAATAGAAAGTATTGCTTCGTAATCGTTCAGATCCGCTTTAATAAATGGAATATCCTTTGGTAGCTCGTCTGATTCAGAGCGATTTGTCAGCACGAGTTCAAATTGATCCTTTAGCGCATGGGCAAGAACGGTGCCGAGCCCGCCTGATGCGCCAGTCAGTAATACTTTTCCCACTTCGATCACAGCCTTTCCTGTCATTCTTTTACTGCCTTTCCCTCTTTTTTCTGTTTACAACCCATTCCTGCCAAATTTTCTGAAACTTGAGGGTGACAGGGCTTGTATAGTCTTGTATACTTGTCAATAAAATTCTATCTAAAAAAGACAAATGTTTTTCTGATAAAAACAAAAAGGAGTTTTGCCTTCATGAAAGTCGTAAAATTTGGTGGAAGTTCAGTTGCCAGTGCCAGCCAGTATAAAAAAGTAGCAGCGATTCTTGCCGCGGATCCTGAACGGAAAGCGGTCGTCGTTTCTGCTCCGGGAAAACGTCATGAAGGTGATACGAAAACGACGGATTTACTCATTCGTCTCGCTGAAAGCGTTGATGATAAAAGCTTTAATGAAGAGGCGTTTCAGGCTGTTACAGCCCGTTACCGTGATATCGTCGAGGACCTTGAACTCGATGTTAGCCTCATGACAGAAGTGGAGGCACATCTGCACGAAGTCATTTCTTTTTACCGCCATTCAAAGGACCGTCTGCTCGATGGTCTGAAAGCGAGTGGGGAGGACTTAAATGCCAAGGTGATGACGGCTTATCTGAAATCGCTCGGACGGGAAGTGACTTATGTTTCCCCGAGAAAAGCGGGCATGATTGTAACGGATGAACCAGGGAATGCGCAAATTCTTCCGGAAGCGTACCCCGAGATTGCGAAGTTAAGAGATCATCCGGGTCTGCTTGTCATCCCTGGCTTTTTCGGATATTCCTACGAAGGGAATATTGTTACTTTTCCGCGCGGGGGGTCGGATATTACAGGCTCTATTATTGCCGCGGGACTCGATGCGACGGAATATGAAAACTTTACGGATGTGGATTCGATTTACTGTGTGAGTCCCAAAATGGTCCAGCAGCCACGCGAGCTGAAGGAGCTGACATATCGTGAAATGCGGGAGCTTGCGTATTCGGGATTTTCTGTTTTTCATGATGAAGCGCTGCAGCCGGTCGTTCAAAAAAGAATCCCGGTGTGCGTAAAAAATACGAATCGTCCTGAGGCACCAGGTACGAGAATTGTGCATGAGAGAAAGCTGGATGGCAGACCGGTGATCGGTATTGCCAGTGATGAAGGCTTCTGCAGTATCAACATCACAAAATACCTGATGAACCGGGAGCTCGGCTTTGGACGAAAGCTGCTTGCCATTCTTGAAGATGAAGGTATTTCATATGAACATACACCGTCAGGAATTGATAATATGTCCGTAATTCTGCGTGATCATCAGCTTTATAACGGACAGGAGAAGCGTGTGCTCGACCGTATTCGAAAGGAATTGAAGGTGGACGACCTTTACGTGGAGCGGGATCTTGCCATGATTATGGTTGTTGGAGAAGGCATGAATCAGACGGTAGGGATTGCTTCAAAAGCAACCACAGCACTTGCTGAAGCTGGGGCGAATATTAAAATGATTAACCAGGGATCAAGTGAGGTCAGCATGATGTTTGGTGTAAACGTAAAGGATGTGAAACGGGCTGTTCAAAGCCTGTACCGGATTTACTTTCCAGTGAAAGAGACAGTATAGAGTAGGCTGGATATGTATGGTCCGCATTAGAGAGTGAAGGGGAGCGGTCATGACGAATTTTTAGCTATCAACAGATTTTTGGAAGCTATCGACAAAAACAGAGGAGTTATCGACAGCATCCTAGCGTCTATCGACAGAAAGCTGTGTGCTATCAACAACTTTTGCTTTTCCGGACACTCCATCAACACTAATGTCTATATTATCAACAGAAATATTCCATCTATCGACAGAAATTCGCGTGCTATCAACGATATAATATCAACTCACACAAAAAAGGCAGACCGCGGTCTGCCTTTTTTTATTCTTCAGGTAATGCCCATACAGAGACACTGCCGGCATTGACTGGGAATATTCCGTAGCCTTCTTCATCAATGGTCACATGCTCTTCTCGTGAGTTGGTATAATCTCTCCACTGCTCGCCTGAACGATGTTGCCCCACGAACATGCGTTTTTCTCCTTCGTCTCCAACGGTTACCACTACAGCACAGCCGGAGCCCTGGATCTCTTCAACGCCACGACGAACCCAGCCGATCGTTGCCGGATGATCAAAGTAGTCATTCTGCTCGCCGTATGCCTTGTGATAGCGGGCGTATATAAGAGGATCGATGGCTTCCCGTTTATCTTCAATCGGTTCTTCACCGTCAATACCGAAATAATCACCGTAAAAGACACATGGATAGCCGTCTTTTCTCAGCAGAATCAGGGCGTAAGCACTTTGTTTAAACCAGTCCTGAATCCAGGATTCCAGCGATTCACCGGGTTGTGAATCGTGATTGTCCACAAACGTTACAGCATTCATTGGATATTCTTTCACTAAAGTACCGTTAAATAAAGCTGATAAATCAGCATCCCGGCCTTTTTCCGAGACTTCGTGAAGCTTATAGTGAAGCTGTACATCAAACAGATCAAGCTGATACTCTGTTTCTTCAAGGAAATTCCCACATGCTTCAAGGTCTGTATTCCAGTACTCACCAACGATATAAAAGTTTCCATCACGATGAGCCATCATAGATTTAATAAAGTCGTTGATAAAGCTTGAACTGATATGCTTAATCGCGTCCAGACGGTATCCATCATGCTGTAGCGTATCAATCATCCATTTACCCCAGCTGATCATTTCATCACGGACCTCCGGATGGTTGTAATCAATATTGGCAAACATGAGATAGTCATAGTTTCCAAATTCCTCATCTACCTCATCGTTCCAGTCTTTGTTTTCACCAACGATCTTAAAGAATCCGGTTCGTTCTTCACGTGCATCATAGTCGGTGCCGTTAAAATGATGGAAATTCCACTCGAAGTCGGAGTACTTGCCTTCCCGGCCCGGAAACGTGAATTTCGTCCATCCTTCTATTTCGAACGGATCTGAAATTTCGTCCAGTCTGTTTTCAGCATCGACTTCAATGACTTCAAACGTTTCTTTCTCATCTGCACCTGCTTTATGATTCATCACAATGTCAACGTAAACCTGAATCCCCTGCTCCTGACAGGCTTTAATCGCTTCGTGCAGTTCTTCTTTCGTACCGTATTTTGTCCGTACGGTTCCTTTCTGGTCGAATTCACCTAAATCATAAAGATCGTAAACCCCGTACCCTACATCTGCATCTGATTCGCCTTTTGTGACAGGGGGAATCCACACGCCATCAATGCCTTTATCTTTTAATTCCTTTGCAGCATCACGCAGCCGCTTCCAGTGATCTCCGTCCGCTGCAATGTGCCATTCGAAAAATTGAAGCATGGTGTGGTTACGTTCCATCCGGCATTCCTCCTGAGTGTTCTGCATCTTGAATAGATTGATTATAAAAGGTATTGAACATTCTGACAATTATTTGTTGATGTTTCGTCACGCGAAAAAAGTAGTGGTTGTTCACAAAACTTGCTGTAAAATAGATGAGTAGTGCAACATGATTCTTTGAAAAAGGAGGCATCCCTTTATGCTTCAGCGATTTTTCTCTTATTACAAACCCCATCGTAAGCTGTTCGCTGTGGATTTCAGCTGTGCGGTGTTAGTCGGTATTTTAGAGCTGGGTTTTCCACTTGCAGTAGCCTGGTTTATTGATGACCTGCTGCCTGAAGGAAACTGGCAGGCCATCACATGGGTGAGTTTTTTGCTATTGTTTCTCTATCTCACAAGTACCTCTCTTCAGTACGTTGTAAACTACTGGGGACATAAACTTGGCATTAATATTGAAACAGATATGCGCCAGGAGCTGTTCGAACACGTTCAGCGACAGTCATTCTCGTTTTTTGATAATACCAAAACGGGACATATCATGAGCCGTATCACAAACGATCTTTTTGATATCGGGGAGATGGCTCACCACGGGCCTGAGGATTTATTTATTGCGATTATGACCTTTATCGGCGCGTTCTGGATTATGCTGACGATCAACGTTAAGCTGGCACTCGTTGCCATCATTGTTGTGCCGTTTCTCATCTGGCTGATTACCTATTGTAATGTACGGATGAATAAGGCGTGGAAATCCATGTACAGTAACATTGCAGAGGTCAATGCACGCGTGGAGGACAGCGTATCCGGCGCGCGTGTTGTTCAGTCATTTACAAACGAAAAGCATGAAATCAAGCGTTTCACAATTGATAACAAAACGTACCGCCAGTCTAAAATTGGCGCATACAAGGTGATGTCGTTCAGTCTGTCGGGGATTTATATCATGACACGTCTGATTGTCCTTGTTGTTCTTGTGTATGGTGCGTGGCTCAGCTTTACAGGAGAGCTGTCTTACGGTGAACTTGTCGGATTTGTTCTTTATGTAAATGTGTTATTTAAACCGATTGATAAAATCAGCGCACTGCTTGAAATGTATCCAAAAGGCATGGCCGGTTTTAAACGTTTTACGAGTTTACTGGATCAGGCGCCGGTGATCACGGACCGTCCTGATGCGAAAATGGTCAGCCATTTAGATGGAGACATCGAGTTTGACCATGTTTCATTCAGTTATGATGAGAAAAAGCCTGTATTAAATGACATCTCACTTTCCCTGCGCAGTGGAGAAACGGTCGCTTTTGTCGGACCATCCGGAGCAGGAAAAACAACGATCTGTTCACTCATTCCGCGTTTTTATGATGTGGAGAAGGGGGCGATCCGGATTGACGGAACCGACATCCGTGACATGACAACTGAATCTCTGCGCAAACAGATCGGAATCGTACAGCAGGATGTCTTCCTGTTCACCGGGACGCTCCGTGAAAATATTGCGTACGGAAAGCTCGATGCGACAGATGAAGAAATCGTAGAAGCCGCAAGACGAGCAAACCTTGAATCAGTCATCGATTCACTTCCGCTCGGCTACCATACACAGATCGGGGAGAGAGGCCTGAAGCTCTCGGGCGGGCAGAAGCAGCGTATTGCCCTCGCGCGGATGTTCCTTAAAAATCCGCCTATTCTGATTCTCGATGAAGCGACCTCCGCACTCGATACGGAAACAGAATCGATTATCCAGGAAGCCATTGAAGAGCTGGCAAAAGGCCGGACAACCCTTGTCATTGCCCACCGTCTTGCTACGATTCGTAAAGCAGACAGGGTCGTCGTGGTGACAGAGGACGGTATTGCAGAGGATGGCACGCATGCCGAACTGCTTGAGAAGGATGGCATTTTTGCGAATCTGCATCGCGTGCAGTACGAACAGGTGTAAAAAAGATGAGAAAACGACCGGAGCTGGGCTTCGGTCGTTTTTTGTGTGGAGGTTCGCAGAATGATGCCCGTGGTTCGTAAGATTTGGCTGGAGGTTCGCAACATATGCAGGCTGTTTCAAAGGATATTCGTCCTCGTTCGTAAAATGTCAGCTATATTTCGCAGGGTTGTGACGATATACTCACCACGTGATCCGGATGGAAGTTCAATAAGGATGACGCGGAGCAGAGTGAGGTTGTAACGATTCCGGTTCCGCGGCAAACAGGGGGAAGAGGGTTCGCAGAATATTGCGGGTGGTTCATAAGATTTGGGGTAAGGTTCGTAAAATATGCGGACTGTTTCGCAGAATGTTGTGAGTCTTTCGCAAGATTTAAGCTCAGTTTCGCCGGATAGTGAGAATATACCTACTATTTGCACCGAAAAAAAGATCCTCAGGATGCTGCGGCAAACTACCAAAACAAAAACAGGTGATAAAGCCAACATTGACTCTTTCACCTGTCCAAATTATCTAAAAATGAGGCTTCAAAATATCCCTGAGCACATCCGCGCTTTTATGAAACTGCTCTTTTTCCGTATCATTCAGATTCAGCTCTGTGACTTCACGCACGCCTCTACGGTTAATAACAGCTGGTACTCCGATATAGACATCCTTTTCACCGTACTCACCTTCAAGCAGTGTGGACACGGTCAGGATGCTGTTTTCATTATGGAGGATGGCCTTTGTAATGCGGACAAGCCCCATGGCAATGCCATAATAGGTGGCACCCTTACTATTGATGATCTGATAAGCGGCATCACGGACGTTAACGAATAACTCATCAAGATCCTCCTGTTTATATTTCGGGTTCTTTTTAATCATGTCCATCACGGACACACCACCGATATCAACAGAGCTGTATACCGGCAGCTCGCTGTCGCCGTGTTCCCCGATAATATAGCCGTGGACGTTTTGCGGCGCGACTTCAAAATATTCACCAAGCAGGTAGCGGAAACGGGCCGTATCTAAAATCGTCCCGGAGCCGATGACGCGCTCTTTTGGAAACCCGCTGTATTTCCACACAGCGTATGTGAGCACATCGACAGGATTTGTTGCGACAAGGAAGATTCCATTAAATCCGCTTGCAACAACCTGAGTGACGATCGAATGGAAAATCTTCAGGTTTTTCTCCACCAGTTGCAGTCGCGTTTCACCGGGCTTTTGATTAGCACCGGCACAAATGACGACGATATCAACGTTTTTGCAATCCTCATATGTACCAAATTTGATATTGAGCGGATTAGCTGCAAACACTTTTCCGTGATTCAGGTCAAGTACATCGCCTTTTGCCTTTTCCTCATTCAGGTCAATCATGACAAGCTCATCGGCCACGCCCTGATTCAGCAATCCAAATGCATAGCTCGATCCAACAAAGCCTGTTCCAATCAGTGCAACACGATTTCCTTTTACCATTTCCATTCTTACACGTCCTCTCATGATCAAATTCCATCCCTTGCCATTATTATAAATGGAGTGAGGAGGAAGTCAAAGAATGTAAGGTTACGGGGCGGGTGAGGTTCATAAGATTTGTCCGGAGGTTCGCAATATTTTATAGAAGGTTCGTAGAATATTGACGGACGTTCAAAAGATTTTCACCTTTGTTCGCAAAATGTCGAGGCTGGTTCGCAAAATAAGGCATTAAGTCCTACGCCATCGCCCGCTATTCTCCACAAAAATACCGGAATGAACAAGTCATTCCGGCATCAAAACATTACTTCAGTTTTCCATCCTTCAATAACACCATGCTGCTCAAGCCTTCTACCTGAATTTTATCACCGTGCTTCACTGAAAGAACCTTTGTACCGGCTTTTTCACTGTTGACAAGCACTTTCCAGATCCCTTTACCAGGAAGATCAACCGTTACTGCCTCTTTGTTTGCATTATGCACAACAAACAGGTGACGGTTTTTCTTTTCCTGGAGTGTATAGGCAACTGTGTTTTCTGGCGATTCAGCAAATGTCAGACGCTCTTCAATCGCTTCTGCGTCTGTCAGGCGGAATGCATCATACTGGTTGCGAAGCTTAATCAGACCCGTCATGTAATCGACTTCGTCATCAAATGTTGCGCGGCGCGCCCAGTCAAGCTGGTTCACAGAATCAGGGGACTGATAGCTGTTATGATCGCCGCCTTTTGTTCTCATGAACTCCTGTCCGGCATGGATAAAGGAGATTCCCTGAGAAGTCAGGACGATTGATGAACCAAGCTTGTGCATTGATTTCATTTCTTCTTCAGTTGCATCAGGATTTGTTTTTTCGAGTTTATCCCAGAGTGTCAGGTTATCGTGTGCTTCAACATACTGAACAACCTGATCCGGATCACGGTAGGTCGCAAAGCTGTCATCATATGCAAGACCGCCTGCTACACTCTGGCGCATAATGTCTTCCATGTCCTGTTTACCATTAATAAATCCTGGATCGGCATCTTCCCAGACGCTTCCTTTTGCACCATCGCGAAGAGTGTCGTTAAAGTGGGCAACGCGCTCCATATCTTCTGCATTTTTCTGGTTTGCTTTCAGGTCAGGATCAAGTGGCGTATTCAAATCCCAGCCTTCTCCAAGGACAATGATAGATGGATCAATCTCATCAAGGGCAGCGCGCACCTGATTCATTGTTTCAGTATCGTGAATGCCCATCAGGTCAAAACGGAATCCATCCATCTGATATTCATCAGCCCAGTAAGAAACAGAGTCCACGATAAACTTCTGCATCATTTTACGCTCAGAAGCCGTATCGTTTCCAACACCTGTACCATTTGCAAGCGAGCCATCCTCGTTGTAACGGAAATAATAGCCCGGTACAAGCTGATTAAAGTTTGATTCGTTTACAGCGTACATATGGTTGTAGACAACGTCCATGATCACGCCAAGATCTTCTTCATGAAGCGTCTGAATCATTTCTTTCAGTTCCTTCACGCGAACTTCCGGGTTATAAGGATCCGTTGAGTAAGATCCTTCAGGCGTGTTGTAGTTCTTTGGATCATAGCCCCAGTTAAACTGTGGTGTATCAAGCTTTGATTCATCTACTGTACGATAATCATAAATCGGCAGGAACTGAACGTGTGAAACGCCAAGGTCAAGAATGTGGTCAAGGCCTGTTGATTCACCTTCAGGGCCGGTTGTACCTTTTTCTGCTACGCCAAGATACTTACCTTTGTTTTCAATGCCGCTTTCCGGTTGAATGGAAAGGTCGCGGACGTGCAGCTCATAAATAATCGCATCCTCAGGATTTTCAGAAGCTGCAAATCGCTCTTCTGACCAGCCTTCAGGATTTGTGCGGTCTAAATCAATGACAGCTCCTTTGTCTCCATTAACAGAAGTGGAGCGTACGTAAGGGTCAACGGCTTCGCGCCATTCGTCTCCGATTTTTACTTTGTATGTGTATAACTGATTGTGAAGGTCGCCTTCAACACTTGCTGTCCACGTACCTTTTTCAGATGCTTCCATTGTTATTTCTTCACCTGACGTTGCATCCCATGCATCATAGAGCACAAGCTTTGCTTCACCGGCAGTTGGTGCCCATAGACGGAAATCTGTTTTTTCCGTAGAATACGTATTTCCTAAATCGTCACCTTCATAAAAGTACATCTCATCAAAGGCTTCTGTTCGAATCACTTTTCCGACCTGAATCGTTGCTTCTCCAAAGAAATCCGTTTCGATTGTATAAGTTTTAGTTAAGTCAATTTCTTCAGTCGTTTCGATCGTTACTTTATTTGTAACAGGCTCCTCGCCCTCAAAAGGACGGATCTCTGCGATTTCCAGTCCGCCTGTTAAACGGATGCCAGGATCTTCAGAAGCCGTATCGATTGGCAGGTTTGTCGTTAACGTAATTTCGTTCACACCGTCAATCGCTGCGCTGATAATACGTGGCGTTGAATCAATATATTTCGTGTCATAATAAATGCCCTGATCGCTTTGCACAATCCAGATTTCAGCCGTACCATCTTCATTGATCTGTCTGATGAAGCGGTCGCCAAATTCCTGGTCAGCCCAGGCATTATCACCTTCACGCTTTTTCACAATAAAGCCGACACGGTCAAACAGCTCATCGCTTGATACGGTGAAATTCGCTATTTTACCGAAATCATCTTCCTCTGTAAATTCGATTTCCTGACCGTCAGCACCATTTGGCCAAGCCCACAGGTTCCAGCCTTCATAGTTTCCATCAAAACGGTAATAGTGCAGGGTAACATCTACTTCATTAAATTCAGGAAATTCACGGTATTCACCATCGGGTGGCTCTGTATAAACCGTATCGTCCCCAGCCTTAATCCAGACTTCAGCAACGCCGGCATCTACTTCAGCCCAGCGGTCACCACCGTCTTTTTCCCAGGCATCTGTCCGTACGATAAATCCGATGCGTTCATGTGAGCCTTCAAAATCAATCGTGGCGATTTTGCCGAATTCATCCTCACCGGTAAAGTCATAGGCAGCTCCGTCACCGCCCTCCGGCCATGCCCAAATATTCCAGTCGAGTGTTGAGGCAGGGTCCTGCTGATAATGCACAATAAGCGTAGAATATGTAGTGCCCTCTGCTTTAGCTGTTGGAGCAAACGGTTGCACGATCGGCAATAAAGAAAGCACCATCATGATCGCTAACCAGCCTGCTAAAAACTTTTTACTTTTCAACGATTTTGACCTCCTTAAAATTGGTATCACAAGCATTATAAGGTTTAATCAACATTAGTGAAAGCGTTTGCACAAAAGTTGCACAAAACACACCGAATGGACTAGTTTTAATTTTGTGAATATTTACATCAGGCATTGCTTCGGTTGATTAAGAATTTATGTTAGTGTAATTGGAAGGAGGTGGGAGCATGATGTTAATGCTGATTTCTTTTGTAATATTTACATTTGGAGGTATGTTTTTTGGCACAATGATTGCATGTTCTATAATCTTAACCTTGCAGATTATTATATTAATAAAACAAAAAGAGCCGAAAGATAAAGTGAAGGATTCATATGATCGATATTTAAAGGAAAGAAATCCAGAATAAAAAGAGGGATCTGGTTCTTTAATCAGGTCCCTCTTTTTGCGGTGAAATATAAGTCTAATGAACTATAATTTTATTTAGTGGGTTAAATGTTATTAAATTGGAATTCATCACCAGCCCTCATGCAATTCCTTCACTGTCTTAATAAATTCCTTTCCTGCATAAGTGACATAACGGTTTTTTGCGAGGATCATGCCGAGCACCCAGGGGAATGGTTTTGAAAGATGAATCATTCTGACGTCGGGGTCTGTGACGCGTCGGCCGATTTGCTCCGGCATCAGGGTGACTCCGAGATTCTTTGAAACCATCCCGACGATAAAATCCCACTGTGAGCTTTCGTAAGCAATCTTTGGTGTGAAACCTGCGTTAATACAAACCTCAATCGTCCGGCTGTTCAAAGTAAATTCCTTGCTTAACAACAGAAAAGCATCCTCTTTCAATTCAATCAGGTCAATCTGCTCGCGGTCTGCAAGGGGATGGGACTTGTGAACAAGCAGTTTAATTTCCTGGTGAACAAATTCAATGACATCAAATCTTTCCTCATCAACAGGCAGCAGTACAAAGCCGAAATCCACTTCACCTTCTAGTACTTTCTGTTCCACCTTTTGAGCACCTACTTCTATCAGTGAAATCGTCACCTCCGGGAATCGTTTTTGGCATTCAGCAATGATCCTTGGAAAGAACAGAGTGCTGATCACAGGAGGAAGGCCGATGGTGATTTTTCCTTTTTTTACATTCATCGTGTCATACAAAGAAACAGAAAGGTCCTCAATGCTGTTGATCACTTTTTGTGCCTGTTCAAAAACAATCTCACCGGCATCTGTCAGTGAAATGTTTCTAGCTGTACGGTCTATCAATGTTACTTCAAGTTCATCCTCTAAATTTTTGACCATTTTACTCAGTGTAGGCTGTGTGACGTGAAGCTGTCTGGCTGCTTTAGTAAAGCTTCGCTGCTTTGCAACTTCACTGAAATATTGTAGCTGACGGATATCCATACGAACCTCCTATAACTTTTATCTATGAGTATTATAATTATTATTCATTTTACCTATTGAAAAAGACAAGGTACACTGAAAAACGTAAAAACGTCATAATTTTGCCACAATTCATGTGGCTTTTTGTTTACATCAAAAAGAAAGCGTTTGCAAAAGGGGCGGATCATATGAAACCGATTTATCATGATTTTGATGAAGCTGTAAAAGAAGTGAAAGACGGTGCAACCATTATGGTGGGAGGGTTCGGACTCGTGGGTATTCCGGAAAATCTGATTCTGGCACTGCAGCGATCGGGCGTGAAGAACTTAACAGTGATCTCTAACAACTGTGGTGTGGATGACTGGGGTCTCGGTCTTTTGTTGAAAAACAAGCAGATTAAAAAAATGATTGGATCCTATGTTGGTGAAAACAAAGAGTTTGAGCGTCAGGTGCTTTCAGGAGAATTGGAGGTTGAGCTGACACCTCAGGGTACTCTCGCTGAAAAAATCCGTGCAGGCGGAGCGGGCATTCCAGCCTTTTTCACTCCTGCTGGTGTAGGAACGCCTGTAGCAGAAGGTAAAGAGATCAGGAGCTTCAACGGTAAGGAATATGTACTCGAAGAAGCGTTGACAGCTGACTTCAGCTTTGTCAGAGCAGCAAAAGCGGATCATGCGGGGAACCTGGTCTATAACAAGACTGCACGTAACTTTAATCCGATGATTGCAGCGGCCGGGAAGGTCACGATTGCTGAAGTGGAAGAGCTTGTAGAGACAGGACAGATCGATCCGGATCGCATTCATTCGCCCGGTATTTATGTGCAGGGGCTGATTCAGGGAGATCAGGAAAAACGAATTGAACGTATAACCACACGTCAGGGATAGGAGGATCCATACATGGCTGTAGAATTAGATAAAAAAGCGGTGCGTGAGAAAATTGCCCGCAGAGCGGAACAGGAAATACAGGACGGATTTTACGTCAATCTCGGCATTGGCATGCCAACATTGATTGCGAATTATATTTCAGACCATAAACAGGTTGTGCTGCAATCTGAAAACGGACTGCTGGGAATCGGCGCGTATCCGACTGAAACTGAACTTGATCCGGATCTGATTAATGCGGGAAAAGAAACGGTAACAGCGATTAAAGGAGCCTCTTATTTTGACAGTGCCGAATCCTTTGCCATGATCCGCGGGGGTCATATTGATATTGCCATTTTAGGCGGAATGGAAGTTGCTGAAAACGGAGATCTCGCAAACTGGATGATCCCGGGTAAGATGATTAAGGGAATGGGAGGCGCCATGGACCTCGTTCACGGTGCAAGAAAGACGGTTGTTATTATGGAGCACGTAAACAAAGCGGGAGAATCCAAAATTTTAAAAGAGTGCACGCTGCCTCTCACAGGTAAAGGCGTCGTGAACAGGATTATTACAGAGCGTGCGGTGATGGACGTAACAGAAGGTGGACTGGTGTTAATCGAAACAGCTGAGGGATGGTCAGCTGAGGAGGTAAAGTCCTCAACTGAAGCTCCTTTACAGCTGCATGCTGATTTTAAAGAGAACGCTTATTGATTGAAACGGACAAGGGGGAACGAACATGCTTAGTATGATTGGGTTAATTGCGGGATTGGGACTGCTGATTTATTTCACCATGAAGGGGATGAACTTATTAGTCGCTGCGCCGTTATGTGCGCTGTTTGTCGCGCTGATGAGCGGGTTGCCGTTATTTCCGCAGCTGGTGGAAGAAGGCGGCGTCAACTTTTTAACGAGCTATATGGGTGGCTTTACGAGCTTTATTATGTCGTGGTTTCCGATGTTTCTTTTAGGGGCTATTTTCGGAAAGGTAATGGAGGACAGCGGCGCTGCAGACAGTGTATCGAAAGCGCTTGTGAATGCATTTGGATTAAAGTATGCGGTCCTTGCGATTGTCATCGCCTGTGCCGTGTTAACGTACGGCGGAGTCAGTTTGTTTGTTGTAGCATTCTCCGTTTATCCGATGGCTCTAAGTTTATTTAAACAGGCTGATCTGCCACGACGATTTATTCCGGCGGCACTGGCATTCGGATCAGTAACATTCACGATGACCTCAGCAGGATCACCTGAGATTCAAAACTGGATTCCGATGGATTATCTTGATACAACGCCTTATGCAGGCTGGGAAGTCAGTCTTCTAGTGGCTATTTTAATGATGATTTTAGGTTATTGGTGGTTGAAACGTATGATCAATAAAGCGGTTGGCAAAGGAGAGCGGTTTGAAGCGCGTGAAAATGATCCAACCTCACTTGAGCGCGATTTGCCGAACCCGTGGATGGGTCTGATCCCATTGATTGTTGTACTTGCGATCAGCTTTATTTTCCACCACGACCTTGGTACATCTGCGCTGATTATCGCTTTATTAGGCGGTGTTATTACAACTTACGTATTAAATCGCCGTTATTTTAACGACTTCAGTAAGGCTTTATCAGATGGAACGATTGGTGCATTAATTGCCATTGGTAACACGGCAGCAGTTGTTGGTTTTGGCGGCGTGGCGAAAGCCGTTCCAGCCTTTAATGTAGCTGTTGATGCGATGGCGAGTATTCCTGGGAGTCCGCTGATTGGTGGGGCGATTGCGGTCAGTGTGATTGCGGGGATGACCGGTTCAGCCTCAGGCGGACAGACGATTGCCCTGCCACTGCTTGCGCCAGGCTATATTGATGCAGGTGTGAATCAGGAAGCGCTTCACAGAACGGTGGCGATTTCATCAGGTGCGCTTGATTCGCTTCCGCACAATGGATATGTGGTCACAACGATCCGCGGAATCTGTGGAGAGACCCATAAGGATGCTTACGGACCAGTGGCTGCCGTAACCGTAATTGTACCGTTAATCGGTCTTGCTGTTGCCATTGCATTATTTTCACTTGGATTTGGGATTTAACAGTTTGGAGGGATCGTCATGGTGAAGGATAAAGTCGTTTATATTACAGGTGCTGCAAGTGGAATCGGCTATGAGATTGCCGTTGAATTTGCAAAAGCAGGTGCTAAGATCGCTTTAACGGATATTAACGAAGAAGCAGTGGTTGATGCTGCAGAACAATTAAATCAGCAAGGGTATGAATGTATCGGTTTAACGTGTGACGTAACGAAAGAGGAGCAGTTAAAAACGACGATCGATCAAACGGTCTCTCATTTTGGCCGTCTGGATGTCCTTATTAACAATGCCGGCATGCAGTATGTCTCTTCTTTAGAGGATTTCCCGACAGAGAAATTTCAGCTGTTGACGAATATCATGCTGACAGCTCCATTTGTTGCTACAAAGCACGTATTTCCGATTATGAAAAAGCAGGGTTGGGGCCGTATTATTAATATGTCCTCTATCAATGGCCTTGTTGGTTTTGCAGGTAAGGCTGCCTACAACAGTGCCAAGCATGGCGTGATCGGCTTAACGAAGGTAGCGGCTTTGGAAGGAGCTGCACATGGCATTACAGTAAATGCGATGTGTCCTGGATATGTGGATACGCCACTTGTACGCAATCAACTGGAGGATCTGGCGGCCAATAGAGGGGTTTCACTTGAAAAAGTACTCGAGGAGGTCATCTATCCACTTGTCCCTCAAAAACGTCTGCTTGACGTTCAGGAAATTGCAGACTATACGATGTTTCTTGCCAGCGATAAAGCCAAAGGGATCACAGGTCAGGCGGTCGCACTCGACGGAGGGTATACGGCTCAATAATTTTTATGCGCTTTTGGGGAACCATCCTCAAAAGCGCTTTTATGTATTAAAAAAATGATCGTCATTCATATGTACGTGAAAAGCAGCGCTGTCATCTTCTACAATAGGCTGTTCCTGAAAAAAACCAATCACAAACTCCATCAAATCCCCTCTAAAGGCAAATGCAGCGATTAAAATAAGCAAAATAGCAATAATAGCTGCATAAAATGAAGTGACCAGCCATCTGTTGGTTTGTTCCATCATCACACTCACTCCTTTTTTCTTGTCATACCTATTAGACGGATAAAAAAGGAAAAAGTTTCAGTATTGTCAGAAAAAAGGTAACTGTTTATTTTTCATGTGAAATCGAATAGGATAGAAGAAAACTGACAGCGAGGAAAGACAATGGAACGTTTATTCATTCCGGCAGCCGCAGTGGCTGCGATCATCGGATTTATATTTCTTATACGGGATTATAGAAAGGTAAAAAGATCAGCCTGGGAGCGGTTTTTTTATATCAGTTTTCTGATTTATCTTGTGGCGGTTGCTCATTTAACACTTGGCTATTTTCATCTTCCGCCGGAGGAAAATGCACCGATGCGCATTCAGCTTGAACCGCTTTATTTTATTGACGAGTGGCAGACTTATGAGGATTTTTACAGCTGGTCATTCTTTAACAATGCGAGGCTGACATTCTTCAACTTTATTATGCTGATGCCGCTTGGGATTTATATGGCTGTTTTATTTAAATTGAAGCCGTTCTGGAAAGCCTTTTTTACGATTTTTGCGGTGAGTCTGACGATTGAGCTTTCTCAGCTTGTTCTGTCTTATGTAGGGATTGCGTGGATGAGAGGCTTTAACACGGATGACCTGATTGTGAATACAGCAGGAGGGTTTTTAGCTTATTTGATTGCAAGGCTCTTTCGGTGGCTGGTGCGAAGCGCGTTAAATTAGGTGCTTCGCTTGCTCGGTATCTCTCCTCTTAATAAAAATCCTAAGAGAAGTCGGGCATTTGTAATTTGAGTAAATTAAGATAAGCGGATAAGTGTTGAAAGAATGAATCAAATCGTCGTAAGATCACGCCGTTCTGTCGATACAGGGCTGGTTATTGTCGATAGTGTGATTAAGCAGTTAGAAGTTGTCGGTAGAGGGGTAAGTTACGTCAATAGGCACTTCTTTTCTGTTGATAGCAACTTCATTTCTGTTCATAGAGCCGGTAAAGCTGTGAATAGACGATGCCACTCGGCTGCTCTCAATGCATGACCTTTATGTCCTAATCATTCAATCAAAAAACTGTGTCTGGTCTTTTTTGCGACATGAGTCTGCAAAAAAATCAGGCACTTTTTGTTTATTTTAATGCTTTTCAAGAGAGGCCCTATTCACGGGCGTATTTGCGGCACTTTTCGTTTTGCGATAAAATGCAAAACAACGAATCTATTTAAATAGGAGGCGTTTGGATGAAGGTATCGTACTATCCACTGGGAGATCAGGCGGTTCTGCTTGAGTTTGAGCAGGAAGTGAGCCCAGAGATTCTATCGGATGTTCAGTGTGTGTATCAGGAGATTAAATCAGACGCTCCTGAGTGGTTAATTGAAGCGGTTCCGGCCTATGCTTCCATTACGGTTCATTATGATTTGAAACAGCTGCTTGATGCTGAGAGTGCAGAAGCAGTCGTGATCGGCTTTCTAAAAGAAAAAGTAGCTGCTTCAAAGAATAGTGATCCGCCCGAACAGCGTGTCGTACGGATCCCTGTTTGTTATGGTGGAGAGTATGGACCTGATCTTAAAGAGGTGGCAGATTGTCATCAGCTCACACCGGATGAGGTTGTAAAACGTCATACGGACGGAGATTATACGGTTTACATGCTCGGATTTGCGCCCGGATTTCCATACATAGGCGGTTTGGATGCGTCCATCGCCACACCGAGAAAAAAGAATCCGCGAAGTGCCATTCCGGCAGGATCAGTCGGCATTGCGGGACAACAGACAGGCGTTTATTCCATTGAAACACCTGGTGGCTGGCAAATTATTGGCCGCACGCCTGAGAAACTGTTTGATATGACCAAAAACCCTTCTTTCCTTTTGAGAGCAGGGGATAAGATCGAATTTTATCCGATTACAGAAAAAGAATATGAGGAGTGGCAGGAATGATAAAAGTAATTGAAGCCGGCCTGCTGTCCTCCATTCAGGATAACGGCCGGACAGGCTATCAGGAATCCGGTGTGATTCAGTCCGGTGTCATGGATACATTTACATTGCGGATTGCCAATACACTGGTTGGAAATAACGAAAGTGAGGGTGTGCTGGAGCTGACGTTAACGGGTCCTACACTGGAATTTACAGAGGATCACCTGATTGCGTTGTGTGGGGCGGATTTCTCTGCTGAAATTGATGGTGCGCCTGCTCCGCTGTGGAGACCTGTCGTCGTAAAAAAAGGCAGTACCCTTCATATGCGGTTTTCTAAAACCGGCTGCAGAGGGGTCATAGCTGTTGCCGGCGGATTTGATGTTCCTGACGTATTTGGCAGTAAGTCCACTTATCTGCGGGCAGGAATCGGCGGCTTTAAAGGAAGGGCACTTGATAAAGAGGATGTCCTTCCAATTGGAGATCCGGGTAAGGAATCAGAAGCAACCTTTAAGCGCGCTGAAGAGTCACCGTTTACCTGGTCTGTATCGGGTGCTTACACTGAGAGCGTGTATTCACCAGAATTTATCCGGGTAATGCCGGGTCTGCAATTTGACGAATTTACTGAGGAAAGTAAACGGACCTTTACAAATTCCACTTACAAACTATCCAAACAGTCTGACCGGATGGGATTCCGGATGGAAGGAGAGCCTCTGGAACGGACGACTGATGAGGACATCCTCTCAGAAGGAGTTGCCTTTGGCACGATTCAGGTGCCGTCAGATGGACAGCCGATCATTTTACTCGCAGACCGTCAGACACTTGGCGGATATCCGAAGATCGGACAGGTGGCCTCAGTGGATCTGCCTGCCCTGATTCAGAAAAAGCCGGGTGAAAGCGTCCGTTTTAAATGGATCACGGTGAAAGAAGCGCAGCTGCTCTTCAAAAAACGCGAGCAGGAGTGGCAGGAATTAAAGTGGATCATCAACAAAAAATTGAAGGAGGCATAACAGCATGCTAAAAATCGATTTAAATTGTGACATGGGTGAAAGCTTTGGCGCCTGGCAGATGGGGAATGATGATGAAATTCTGGCCTCTGTTTCCTCTGCCAATATTGCGTGCGGATTCCATGCAGGGGATCCGTCGGTCATGAGAACAACTGTTGAGCGTGCGCTTGAAAAAGGAGTTGCCATAGGTGCGCATCCAGGTTTTCCGGATCTAAGCGGGTTTGGACGGAGAAATCTATCCGTCAGCGAACAGGAAGCCTATGACTTCACGTTATACCAGGTAGGAGCACTGTATGGCTTTGTAAAGGCACAGGGCAGCAAGATGCAGCACGTGAAGCCCCATGGTGCCCTTTACAATATGGCAGCGAAGGATCCGGTATTAGCAGGTGCCATTGCAAGGGCGGTCCGGGATCTGGACGAAGAACTGATCTTATTCGGATTATCCGGTGGAGAACTGATCCGTGCCGGAAAGGAAGTGGGATTACAAACTGCTTCTGAGGTGTTTGCGGACCGGACTTATCAGCCGGATGGCAGTCTTACACCGCGCACACAGCCAAATGCACTCATTACAGAAGATGAAAAAGCCGTGGCGCAGGTCATTCGTATGGTGAAGGAGGGCATTGTTATGGATACATCCGGAAATGATGTCCCGATTGAAGCACATACGGTCTGCATTCACGGAGACGGTGCACACGCACTGACTTTTGCCCGGAAAATTAACCGGACGCTCGCTGATGAAGGAATTGACATCAAGTCATTCAAGTAAACTTATCCGGGTCAGTCAGGCGAACCAGGCTGACCTTATACCAGCCCTTCATGCCTTTGGGCAACAGCATTGTTACCTGAAGGCATCAAGAGCTGGAATCCATCATGAAGGGAAGACAGACACGATGAAGAAGCAGGAATCAACCCGTAGTATTTTGCTCGGGGCAGCATTTTTAATGGCAACATCCGCGATCGGGCCTGGGTTCCTTACCCAGACGACAACGTTTACCCAGACGCTCGCTGCAAGTTTTGGTTTTGTTATTTTAGTTTCCATTATCATTGATATTGGCGCGCAGATGAATATTTGGAGAATCATCACGGTTTCCGGCAAACGGGCTCAGGAGATTGCAAATGATGTGCTGCCGGGCCTTGGTGTATTCCTTGCCGCACTTGTTGTATTAGGGGGACTCGCCTTTAATATTGGAAACATCGGTGGTGCCGGATTAGGAACAAACGTATTGTTCGGTGTCTCTCCTCAAGCTGGAGCAGTATTCTCAGGTATCGTAGCCATCGGTATCTTCCTTGTAAAAGAAGCGGGCAGACTGATGGACCGCTTCACACAGGTGCTCGGATTCCTTATGATCGGTTTAACGATTTTCGTTATGTTCCAATCACAGCCACCAATCGGTGAAGCCGTGACGCGGACATTTATCCCGGAAACGGTTGATTTTCTGGCGATCGTGACACTTGTAGGAGGAACGGTCGGCGGTTATATCACCTTTGCCGGTGGACACCGTCTTCTTGATGCAGGAATTAAAGGACAGGAAAACCTGCGACAGGTGACGACAAGCTCTGTGTCAGCCATCGGGATCGCTTCAATCATGAGAATTTTCCTGTTCCTTGCAACCTTTGGGATCGTTGCACAGGGGCTGCAAATTAACCCTGACAACCCGCCTGCATCAGTATTTCAACTGGCGGCAGGGAACGTCGGATATAAAATCTTTGGTGTCGTCATGTGGTCAGCAGCTGTCAGCTCTGTTGTCGGAGCAGCTTACACATCTGTATCCTTTATTAAAACCTTCAGCCCTGCCATTGCACGCGTTGAAAAATGGGTCATCATCGGCTTTATTACGATTTCAACACTCATCTTTGCTTTGATCGGTCAGCCAGTGACCATATTGATTCTTGTTGGTGCACTAAATGGACTCATCCTGCCGATCTCGCTTGGTGTGATGCTCTTAGCTGCACACAATAAAAAAATCATCGGTGATTACAAGCACCCGATCTGGTTAACGGTATTTGGGGTGTTAATTGTGATTGTGATGGCTTATATGGGCGGTTACACGATGATTAACCAACTGCCTACGCTATTCTCGTAATGTGCTGGGAATTGACGGGAGATCCGTATAAAAAAGTAATTCGTTCAAAAAAATCCGGAACGGCCGCCAGCCGTTCCGGATTTTTTATTGATCTAATCGATTACTAAACCACTCTAAAAGCTCTTTATTCATAATATCCTGAGAAGAAAAAGGAACGTAAATCAAATCCTGTTTACGAAATGTTTCCCGAATTCTTTCAAGATTAGGCTTTTCATGCTTCTTCCGTTCAGCCATAAACGATCCCTCTACCTCATCAGGCAGCACCTTATTCACAATAAGTGTTTTCACATGAAGGTCATACTGACTAAGCAGCTTCAAAGCTTTTTCTGTTTCGAGAATCGGCAGCCTCTCGGGGTTCAAAACGAATACAAATCCAGTTTCCTTAGGGTTCAAAAGCAGCTCTCTGGCGCGTGAAAATCGATCCTGGCGTGTTCTTAATACATCATAAATCGGATCCTCTACCGGCTCACCATCGTTCAAAAGGGCAGAGTAGTTCTCATTCGTTTTACGGCGTTTTTCGAGCAGCCCCTCTATCCAGATCCCCATAAGCTCCGGAAGAGTGAGTAGACGGATCGTATGGCCGGTTGGCGCGGTATCAAAGACAATTTTATCGAAGTGCTCACGCTCCTCAAGCACAATGGATATCAATTTATCAAAAAGGGCGGCTTCATCCGCACCGGGAGAAGCTTTTGCGGTATCCAGCTGACGGTGAACTTCCTCCATCATGCCTGCATGAACGACACCCTTTATATTCGCTTTTACACCTTTAATATAATTGGCTGTTTCTATTTCCGGATCAATTTCAAGTCCATAGAGATTAGGGGCAATTTCAGTGTTTTTGCCGCCGATTTTCCGGTCGAATATATCGCCTGTATTGTGAGCAGGATCGGTTGACACAAGCAGGGTACGGTAGCCTTTTTGGGCAGATTTCCATGCGATCGCAGCGGCTGATGTCGATTTGCCGACGCCGCCTTTTCCACCCACGAATAAAATATTGTGCTTTAATAAATCCATTTTAAAAACTCCTTTTAACAGCAGCGGATGCCGGAGAGAGGGGACTTGTCCATTCCCATCCGTAAATGCCAGTCGTGAAATTTCTCGATCATATGCGGATAAAGCTCCAGCGTATAATAATAAACCGGATTTGGAATGCCGATCATTTCAGAATAAAGCAGCAGCAGAAACAGGTCATCTTCATTTCTCAGTTCACGGGCAATTTCCTGTCTGTGCGGCATGCTGAGCACTTCTTCGTAATATGCGATCAGCTGTTTCATCTTGTCGATCATCAGACATCACTCCCTTATTTATGTTTATTGTCTCAAGTTTGAGAAACGGATACAACATTTAGAAAAGGCTGGAACATTCACCTTTAAAAGTGTGATGTTCCAGCCTGATCAGTCAGTTATTCGTTTGGATCAAGCTTTGGCAGGTTTTTATTTAAAAGAGCTGATAAAGCTGTAATACTGATCCATAGCGCAAACCCAAGAATGATCGCGCCGAAAACAAACAGCAGTGTGCTTGATGATTCATTCCAGAAGGCCCATTGCGTAAAGACCTGAATAATCATCGCATACAGCGTCATGAACATCAGGAAGATCATCGGGATCAATGTGATCAGATAGTTTCGTCCAAGACGTTTCAGCCAGACTGAAATGAGCAGCAGGTTGATCCCTGCAAGAAGCTGGTTGGACGTTCCAAATAACGGCCAGAGCAGGTATCCGCCTGAGCCGAAACCGTTAGGGCCTTCAGGAATTAATACAAGTGCCGCACTTGAAACAACCGCAATCGTTGTCGCGACGTGTGTCTTTTCAAGTGCCGGTACCTTATATTCCGTACCCAGCTCTGAAATGATGTATCTCATCAGACGAACGGATGTATCAAGCGTTGTCGCCGCAAAGCTGACCACAATAATAGATACAATGGTAGCCGCAATATCAGCCGGGATCCCAAGTCCGGTTGCAAGCTGGCTCGCGCCCTGAACGAAGTTTCCGAGTCCTCCGCCACTTGCAGCACCGAAGCTGTTATATGCTTCTTTAAACGCATCAGCTGTCGGGAAAAACGTAATAACGGCAATAATTGAGATTAACGCCAGAACCCCTTCACCAACAGCCCCAAAGTAACCGACAAAACGCGCATCCGTTTCTTTATTCAGCTGTTTTGAAGATGTACCGGAAGAAACGAGCCCGTGGAAACCTGAAATGGCACCACAGGCAATGGTAATGAACAGTAACGGGAACCATGAAACATCATTCGTATCAGGGTTTGTAATCGGTGCTGTTACCTCTGGATTTGTAAATAAAAGTCCAAGGTACAGGATACCTAAGCCCACTACCAGCTGATGTGAATTAATAAAATCACGCGGCTGAAGCAGCTTCCAAACCGGAAGCGTAGACGCGATATACACATAAATCATTAAAACAATAATCCAGATAAAGAACGCACTTGAAATCGCACCTAAACCAAACAGCCCTGCTCCATCCTCCCCGCCGAAGTAGCGTACAAGGTCAATTTGCAGTACCTGATATTCAGCAGCCAGAACCGCAACAAGATACATAACGGCAAGTGCAATTAAAGATGGGACAAGCATTTTAGCATTCTTTTTATAAACGGCATGACCAATCCAGATTGCTAAAGGAATCTGAATGAATACAGGAAGAACGCTTGATGGGAAAGTGACAAACAGGTTGGCAATTACCCAGGCAAACACAGCGTTAACCATCAATACAAGAATCAGAATAATAAACAGGAACAGAATTTTCGCACGCTGACCAACGAGCTTATTGGCCAGTGTCCCCATTGATTGCCCTTTGTTTCTTACTGAAACAACGAGTGTTCCGAAGTCATGCACCCCCGCTGCAAAAACTGTTCCGAGTACAACCCACAGAACAGCCGGCAGCCATCCCCAGTACACGGCAATTGCAGGTCCAAGAATCGGTGCGGCACCTGCTACAGAAGTAAAATGGTGACCCCACAATACAAACTTGTTCGTCGGTACAAAATCCACGCCGTCTTTAAAACGGTGCGCCGGCGTTACATAATTCGGATCCAGCCGGTAGATCTTTTCAGCCACGAATTTCGAATAAAAGCGGTAACCAATAACAAAAATGAAAAGTCCAATCGCGGCTAATGCTATTGCATTCATCTGACAACCCCCTCTAAATATGTATAGTAGCTGACATTAGAGATATGAAATGGATGAAAAGGCTTCCAATGTCATTACTCATCATAGTGTATTGTGAGAATTGTGTAAATATTTTAACTAATATTTTTTAGTAAAACGAATAATAGGGAAAAATGTCGCGGTTTTTAGCTAAATTAAGCTAACTGAAAGTTATCAAAAATCAGTTTTCTATCTTCAATTAATATAAGAATTAATTTATAATGGAAAAAAGTGTTACGGGAGGTATGCGTATGGAAGCAGTTCAACAATTTGAAACTTGTCACTCCTGCGGAAAATCAATAGACTACATTCCGGGTTATGTAAAGTGGTGTGAACACTGTTTAGACAACTTGAATCCTGTAGATCAAAAAGAGAAGCAGACCTGGATGCAGAGAAAATATGAAGAGCTTGGCAGGCGCAATGGAGAAAAACTGTTAGAGCAGGTGATTCATCAGAATGCTGAAAAGCCTTCACTGACGATAAGCACAGCCGCAGCATATGTTTTATCAACAGGGATCCATCTTGTGAGTGCTCTGTTTTTACTTACTTCTTTGTATTTGCTCCTGTTTCAGTGGGATCATATTGCAGGACTAATTGGTGGCGTTTTGCTTATGGGGATTTCATGGCTGACGCGACCACGCATTCCCAAAATTAGTAAAGACGAGCGTGTATTAACAAGGGAGGACTTACCCGCGCTTTTTTCATATCTTGATCAGCTGAGCGGTGAGATCGGAACAAAGAAAGTGGACGGGATTGTACTAAATGGTGAATACAATGCCTCAATCGGAACCGTCGGCTTGAAACGTCAAGTGATTATGTGGATTGGTCTTCCGCTTATTGCGTCGCTTGATAAAAATGAATTGACCGCACTGCTTTCTCATGAGTTAGGTCATTTAGTAAACGGTGATCTGGCGAGAGGGACTTATATTGGAACGGCACTTTTTACGGCTTATACATGGTGGGATTTAACGGAGCCTGATGATGCTGATGGTGAGTTTGAAGATCCGTTTCTGGTCTGGGTGAGTATCGTCTTTCAAAAAGGACTGGCATTTTTCCCGAAAACGTTATTCTTCACATTGCTGTACCTGCTGTTTTTCAATTCCCAGCGTGCAGAGTATTACGCTGATGATGTGGCAGTGAAGCATGCAGGCGCAGATGGGGTGAACGGTCTTTTGACAAAGGTCCAGTATGACCAGACATATATGTATGCAGTCAGGAAAGCGGCTTTGTCACCAGGAAAAAATTCGTTCTTTGATCTTCTAATCGAGCAAATGGTAAACATGCCCGATAAGGAAAAGCGTCGTATGTTGAAAATTGCAGAGCTTGAAAAATCAAAGGTGGACGACACGCATCCCCCTACTTATTTCAGAATGAAGTATGTGGATTCCAGGAGAGGATCCACTTCTGGAAGAGAGCCTGACGTTCGGACAGAGGAGCAGATTCAGCGTGAGCTTGCGCCTTATCAGCAGGATGTTGAAAAAAGGCTGATTGAGGATTACAGGTATTATACTAGCTGAAGAATGTTGGGAGCCGGAAAACGATTGTTTTCCGGCTTATACTATGTTGAAGGAATGTACTTTTAACAGCTCGTGTGCATGCTTAAGCAGGTGTTTTTCTATTAACAATAACTTTGCTGCTATCCACATTTTGAGGTTCGCTATCGATAGAATTCAAGTGTCGATCAACAAGACGCGGTCTAATATTGACAATTCATGCTTTCTTTAAAAAGCTATCGACGTAAATCATGTTTCTATCAACAGGCGTGACTGCGCTATCGACATTACTGCGTTTTTGACCTCTATTTAAGGTGATGAGTGTATAGGTCTTTTGGTACAATTTCGCGAACGTGTGCGGAAATCTTGCGAACCATCAGCAGAATCTCGCGAACCATCCTGAAAATCTTATGAACCCCGGCCAAAATTCTGTGAACCTCCCCCAAAATCCCACGAACCTCCGCAGCGGACCAACCGCACACTTGCTTCAGCATTACATCTCCTCAGGCGCTTCCAATCCAAGCAACCTTAATCCTTCATCAAGCACTGTCACGACAGCCTTCACCAAAGCCAGTCGTTCAGCGGAATGTTCATGGTTCAGGATCGCTTCATGTGCGTAATACTGGTTGAATGCCTGTGCAGTTTGCACGACATATTTCGCAATAATAGAAGGATCAAGCTGGTGAAAGGCTTGCGCGATTTTGTCTGGAAATGCGGCCAGCAGCTGTACGAGTGGACGTTCTGCCTCGCCAAAGGAAGAGAATGATTCAACAGTTGACTGTCCTTCTGCTTTACGCAAAATCGCGCTGGCGCGTGCATGTGTGTACTGCACATATGGCCCGGTTTCTCCTTCAAACCGCAGCATGTTCTCCAGTGAAAATTCAACATCATTCTGACGGAACACCTTCAGATCGTGGAAAAAGACGGCGCCGATTCCGACCTGTTTTGCCACCTTTTCTTTATCTGGCAGGGAAGGGTTTTTCTCTTCAATCGTTTTCGCTGCAAGCTCAATCGATTCCTTCAATACATTTTCCAGTAAAACGACTTTGCCTTTTCGTGTTGACATTTTTTTGCCGTCCTTGAGCATCATGCCAAACGGGATATGTGTCAGTTCATCAGCCCAGTTCTCCCCAAGTCTTTTCAGTACTTCCTTCAGCTGTTTGAAATGCAGGGACTGTTCATTTCCAACAACATAAAATAATTTGTCAGCCTTTAATGTGTTTACACGATAATAGGCTGCGGCTAAATCACGAGTCGCATAAAGAGTGGCTCCGTCGGATTTTTGGATGAGGCATGGTGGAAGGTTCAATTCATCCAGTCTGACCACTCTTGCACCGTCTGATTCCTCCAGTAATCCCGACTCGTCAAGCTTTTCCACAACCTCATGCATCTTATCATTGTAAAAAGCTTCTCCCTGATAGGAGTCAAAGGATACACCCATCAGCTCATAAATCTGTTCAAAGGCATCGAGTGAAACATCACGGAACCACGTCCATAGACGAACAGCCTGTTCATCGCCGTCTTCGAGCATTTTAAACCAGCTGCGGCCCTGCTCGTTCAGATTTTCATTGTTAGTGGCCTCGTCATGGAAACGAACATACAGCTTATGGAGTTCGGTAATCGGATCGGCTTTGACCAGTTCTTCATTTCCCCAATGGGTGTAGGCAGCCATCAGCTTTCCGAACTGGGTACCCCAGTCTCCAAGGTGATTGATCTTTTCGACCTGATAGCCTGATTTGGCAGAGATCAGGGACATGGACTGACCGATGACGGTTGAACGCAGGTGGCCCATGGAAAAGGGTTTCGCGATATTTGGTGAAGAAAAATCAATCGCAATGATTTCTCCCTTTGAAGCAGCTGTTCCATAATCAGCTCCCTTCGCTAAAATCTCTGAAAGTACAGACTCAGCCTGTGTTGGAATATGAAAATAAAAGTTCACATAGCCGCCGATCGCCTTTACTTCCTGTACACCGCTGCACGTGAATGACTCAGCCAGCTCTGCAGCAATCTGTGCAGGATTTTTTCTGAGTGCTTTTGCCAGACGGAAGCAGGGGAAGGCAAGGTCGCCCTGCTCCTGAAAACGTGGTGCTTCGAGCAGCTGTTCAATGTCATGCTCCGCTAAATGCGGGGGTAATTGTTCTTTCAATGCTTGTGCAATATGCTGTTTCATTAACATTCCTCCTGAAGATTGATTCAATAAAAAAAGCACCCGTCTCTGCCATAAAGGCAAGAGACGAATGCTTACATCCGCGGTACCACTCTTATTGAAGAGACTAATGCTCTTCCTGCTACCGACGTTATCGCTGCCGTCTGCGGGAAAACCTACTGAATTCAGTTTTCCTTCTCACAGGTGCGCTTCCAAAAACGATGTGTGTGTCAGCTCCCACCAGCCCTGACTCGCTTGCCACCATCTGATTTTGTACTCTCCTGATCCTTGAATCATTTATAATTTTTAACAGTATACGCTCTGTCGCCCGTCAGCACAACCCCAAAATTAAAAATGGTTGATAAAGCCGCCTTCTGAGTGAATCGTCTGCCCGGTGATCCACTGTGATTGCTCACTTGCCAGAATACCTGCAAGCTTTGCGGCATCTTCGGGGCGGCCGAGTCTACCCTGAGGTGAACGCTCGAGCAGCACTTTCTTCAGCTCTTCATTCATCCATCCTGTGTCAGTTGGCCCCGGGTTAATGCAGTTAATCGTAATCTTTTTAGCTGCCAGCCTTGGTGCGAGTGTAAAGGCCAGTGTGTCCATTGTGGACTTTGTTAACACGTAAGAGAGCTCGTCCGGCATTGGCCCGACTTCCCAACCTGTTGTGATACAAATAATGCGGCCATATTCGTAATCGAAATGCTTTAAAAAGGTCTGCGTCAAAAGCGTGACGGCTCTTGTGTTAATCTCGTAATGACGATCAAGCCCATCCGCTGTTATGGTCTCGATAGAATCATTAATCGATACAGCCGCATTATGAACAAGAGTATCCGGATAACGTCCAAAAACGGTCATGCTGTAGGCGTATAATTCTTCGATTGAGCGTGGATCTGCCAGGTTCAGTTCAATGATTTCTGCACGGACACCAAAAGCGCGGCAGGCCTCTCTGATTTTCTCCGGATCCTCACTGCGCTCGTGCTGCATGACTTCCCGGTCATAAGCATGCCAGTAGGTAAACAGTATGTCCATGCCATCTGCCGCAAGCTGCTTGCAAATGGCAGCGCCAATGCCTTCTTTACGGCCGACACCTGTGATAAGTGCTAATCTTTTGTTCATGATGATCTACCTTTCGTGATAAAGTTTTAAGCTGTATGCCCGCATATTTTGTTCCGTTTGCAGGTCGTAAGGGTACCCGAGCTCTGTCGCGAGTTCCGTGGCCCAATCATGATACACATCCATCATGTGAAACAACGCGCGCCAGTTATCCTCGAGATCCGGACCTGCATATGTCCGCTCAATCCACTCCCAATCCTCTTTCGATAAATACCGCTTGAACCAACGCCCCATTTTATTCGGATTCACATTCCAATCGTGTTTGGAGCCGATTCTCCATTCAATAAGCGGCTGGAAAAAATTCAGTCTCAGCGCACTTTCTGAAATGAATTTCGCGAAAAACAGTTCGTCTCTGCGCAGACTTTTAGAAATATAGGATGTATCCCACCAGAAGCTGTTCACGGTTTCTGCAAACTCAACCTCTGTTGGCGGCTGGATCCGGTAGGCCTGATGAGTTGGATGCGGCATATTTTTGAACACACCTGTCTTATCGAGTAGAATGCGATAGCCGACATCATACTCGAGGGGAAGAGGGTTTAGCTTTTTACTGGTTGAAACGTGGAGGATTTGAAAATCCACTTTTGTTCCATCTTGAAATAAAGTCAGCCGGGTCATGTGCTCCTCACTTTTTTCAGGCATTTTAGGAACAGCTGCCGCAAGCTCACCGAATGTATTCAGCCAGTCATCTGTCTGAAATAATGTGAAATCGTTTACAAAAAGCTCTATATCAAAATCAGTCCATTCATCACGAAACGCATGGGGATTTGCCCGTGAGCTCGTGAGCAGGACACCTTCAATAGCCGGTTCTTTTTGAGCAAAGGGGAGAAGAACCCGGAAAAACTCCTGTTCATTTACCATAAGACATCTTCCTTTCTGCCTTATTCTAGGATACCATGAAGTTACTGAAAGTTCAGAGTTTCATAAAAAGTGAGGTTATACATATGAGTAAAGTGACATTAGTAAAGCCATCTGCAGCACTGGCAGATGCGTATCAGCAATACCAGGAGGAATGGACGCAGGCAGGGGAGAAAATGATTCCAACGGCGACTCAGCCTGCGCCTGTACCATTCGCAGAAAGATTAATTGGCTGGGATAACGATGAAACAGGCACCAATATTCCACCTGGCTGGGTAAAGGCTTCGGTATTTTTTCTCGTTGATGAGAAAGGTCGCATTTTAGGCGCATCCCATATCCGCCATGATCTGACAGAGGATCTGTTGAAGGTCGGCGGTCACGTTGGATACGGCGTCCGTCCAAGCGAACGGCAAAAAGGATACGCAACAGAAATTTTGAAACAATCACTCGTAGAAGTCCGTAAACTAGGAATAAAGGAAGTTCTTGTCACGTGTAACGATGACAATATCGGTTCTGCCAAAGCCATTGAAGCAAACGGCGGTGTAAGGGATCAGGACGAAATAGAAGAAGACGGTACGGTCATTAGAAGGTACTGGATTAAAGACTAGAAGGGAGTTTTTTGATGGAGCGTCAGGAAGTCATCCGGCTCGAAAACGTAACGAAACGATTTGGGGATAAGCTTGTGTTGGAGAATATTGATCTCTCCGTTTATGAAGGGGATATTATTGGATACATCGGACCGAACGGAGCAGGGAAAAGTACCACAGTGAAAATGATGCTTGGACTTGTGGATGGGTACGAGGGCAAAATCTTTATCTTCGGAGAAAATCTGAAATATCAGGATCATACATATAAGAGAAGGATTGGCTATGTGCCGGAAAATGCGGAGCTCTATGATTCACTGACGGCACAGGAATACCTCGCCTTTATTGCAGGGCTTTATGGTCTTGATGAGGGACTGGCGCGTGAAAAAGCGTATCGTTTGATGATGAAGTTTGAGATTGATCACGTTATGAATGCCAGACTGTCCTCTTTTTCTAAAGGAATGCGGCAAAAGGTGCTGATTATCTCGAGCCTGCTGCACAATCCGGATGTCTTATTTCTCGATGAACCGCTGAGCGGACTGGATGCAAACAGTATGCTGATTGTAAGAGAGATTCTTGCCCAGTTGTCGGCACAGGGAAAAACGATTTTTTACTCGTCGCACATCATGGATATTGTCGAAAAGATCAGCAACCGGATTGTGTTGATTTCAGGTGGGCGTATTGCTGCTGACGGTACCTTTGATGAGCTGAAGGAACAGAATCAGAAGGGATCTCTTCAGGATATTTTCAATAGTCTTACCGGTTTTAATCAGCATAAGGAAATTGCAGAAGAGTTTGTGGCGATCGTCCAGGAGGAATCGGCATGAACAATTTTGCCACGCTCAGACTGCTCGACCGTTTCGCCCCGCTTTTCAGGCGTGCTGGGATCGATTATCCGATGCTGCGGCTGATTCTTGGCATCAAGCTGACGATGGATACGAGAAGGGTGCCGACCGTTTTCGCCCAGTCAAAGGTTAAGGATGGGAAAAACTACTTTATCAGATCACTCTGGATTTATGCGTTATATGGACTAACGATTATTCCATTTTTATTTTTCGATGATTATTTCTTTCAGATGAGTATTATTTTTGGCATTTTGATGTTTATTCTGATGACCTCAATGGTCTCTGACTTTTCATCTGTTCTGCTTGATGTCAGAGACCGTAATATGATGTTGCCAAAACCGGTGGACCAACGCACGATCAGCACGGCGAAAATGCTTCATATTACTTTGTATATGTCCTTATTAACCATTGCTACGGCTGGCATTCCGTTGTTTGTCTCACTTTATGTAAATGGTTTCGGCTTTTTCCTGCTATTTCTGGCAGAGCTAATCCTGCTGAATTTTCTCATCCTGATGATGACCGCTCTCGTTTATTTTTCGATCCTTCAATTTTTCGATGGGGAAAAATTGAAAAATGTCATTAACTTTATGCAGATTGCTTTAACACTCGGAATCATTATTGGTTACCAGCTTGTGGCGCGTTCTTTTCAATTTACAGAACTGGATTGGACCTTCAATCCAGCCTGGTGGCAGCTTTTCATCCCGCCCGTATGGTTTGGCGCACTGCATGAAGCGCTGTTGAGTGGAGAGCGGAGCTTATTTGTCATTGTACTGGCGGCTTTAGCCGTGATTACCCCTGTGATGTCCATGATTCTTTATATCAAATTGATTCCTGCCTTTGAATCCTCTCTTCATAAACTCTCTACGGTTGAGCAGGGGAAAGAGAAGCGAACCAATCGTTTGAAGCAAGCCTTTCTTCGCTTCATCGCACCTGATCAGGAGGAGAGGAATTTTATGAACTTCTCTTTTGCAATGATGAAAAATGAACGTGAATTCAAGCTGAAGGTTTATCCTCAGGTTGGATTTACATTCGTGATTCCGTTTTTGTTTATGTTTACAACGACTGGAGACGGGTCTTTTGAAGCGCTTAGAGAAGGCAATTCCTATTATTTGTTTTATTTTACGCTGCTTGTGATTCCAACCGTGATTTCGATGGTGAAATACTCGGGTACCTATAAAGGGTCCTGGATTTATGCCGCGATGCCTTTAAAAGATCGCGTGTTAATTGACAGAGGTCTGACGAAAAGTGTGCTGGTGATGTTCTATCTGCCGATCATGCTGGTTCTTGCGCCTGTTTTCATCTGGATTTTCTCAGGAAGAATCTGGCTTGATCTTGTTGTGATCATTGCGACGGCGATTTTGTATGCTGCAATCTGTACACTTGCACTAAATGGGAAAAGCTTGCCGTTCAGCCAGCCTTTTTCGGTCGCACAGCATCAGGAGGGCATCAAGGCAGTGATCATGATGCTTGTGATCGGTGGCTTCTGTTTAATGCACGTTCTGTTTAAGAACTGGGCATTTGGGCTTGAGATCTATGCGGTTATCCTGTTGCTCGCTATGATGATTGTATGGACACTTGGTTTTAGGAGGATCCGATTTGAAACATGAACCAGCTTTACTGACTATTTTTCACGATCCATCAGGAGAAATTACCGGATCTCTTGCACAGGTCACAACAGACTTGGCAAACGCTTATACGCATAAATATGTTTTACTGAGCGAGGAAACTCATCCCTCTGTTGAGCACCTGTTAACAGAAGCGGGTTTTCACATTCGGCGTATTCCGAAAAGAGGGGTCGCTGATGCAAGAAGACGCGCTGCTAAGTGGGCATCTGTTCTTCCGCATGACTACTATCATTATTGCGACCTCGATCGTCTCGTCACGTGGTTTCAGACCAATAAGCAGGAAATTCCGGACATAAAGCGAAACATAGTAAAGAGGGATTACACGATTATCGGACGGAAGGCAGAAGCCTTTGCTTCGCATCCGGTAGAATGGCAGGAGACAGAAAAGATAGCCAACCGTGTATTTTCTATTGTGTTAGGTAAAGCCGCAGATATAACAGCCGGTTCCTGCGGGTTTAGTAAAAGGGCAGCGGAACTGATTACCAGTCAATCTGATGCTATGATGACGGACGGGGAATGGCCGATGCTCATTTTAAATCAATGGGGTCTGTCCTCCATTGGTACGTATGAAACGGCCGGCCTGCAGTACCTTGAACAAAATAAAGGGAATCCCCAGTCTGACATCGATGCATGGACCGTCAGACTGAAGCTTGCATACATCATCAGTGACTCCATCTCAGCATTATCACGAAAGGAACAATCAACATGAACAACTCACCTCAACCTACAAGAATGGATACGTTAAAATCACGTGAAAAAATCTTTCTTGGCCTATTGATCGGCGGCGCACTCGGTCTGAATTTCAGGCTTATCAACGTGCTGATGAAGGATGACATTACGATGCAAACCGTCAGCAACGTTGAACTCGGCATTTATGTGCTGTTTTTCATTGTGACTGTATCGGGCATGTTCTGGATCCGTAAACAGAAGAAGATTGAAATGGAAAAGAATCCGGATAAATACGAAAATTGATCAGATGCGGAACGTATGCCGGCAGTCCTGTTGGACCTGCTGACATGGCTCCGCGTCTGTTTTTTACTTGAAGGGAATAATGGCGGAAATGAAGGAATCCCAATGTTGAAAAGAAGGAATCCGCAATTGTAGTGAAGTGAAAATGAGCTTCAAAAGCTGTATTGAAGGAATTAAATTCCGGAAAGAAGGAAATGTAATCTGGAAGAACTTAATAAAATGCTGAAAAGACTGAATCAATTCGTGTTGTGAAGGAATGACAAGTAAACCACGGACAGCTCCATATAATCATCCGAATTTCTCTGACTCAATCCAATCTTTACATCTCCTCAACAAAAAAACTCCGTCTATCTGTTATCATAATAAAACACCGTGGTCTGACCATTTTAAAAGTTTCCTCAAAACAGATATAATCATAATAAAATCAGGGTAAAGATGAAGAAAGATCATCAAGTTAGCAATGCTCCAGCACATTTATTAATAGTGAAAACGACATAGTAAAGGGTGAAGACATTGACTGCAGAAATTCGTTCTATTAATCAGCATAAAAAGGTAATCGTTCTCGGGGGAGACGGCTTTTGCGGCTGGCCGACGAGCCTTCATTTATCCAAACAGGGATATGAAGTGATCATCATTGATAACCTGTCACGACGTAATATTGACAATGAACTTGAAGTGGAATCCCTGACGCCGATTCAGCCATTAGGTGTAAGAATTCAGGCCTGGGAAGAAGTTTCGGGGCAAAAAATGAAGCATATTAATATCAATCTTGCAGAAGACTATGACCGTTTCCTTCAGATGCTCCTTGAAGAGAAACCGGATGCCATCGTTCATTTTGCCGAGCAGCGATCCGCTCCTTATTCAATGAAATCTCCGCGCCATAAACGTTATACAGTGAATAACAATATGAATGCAACACACAATGTCCTTTGTGCCATTGTGGAAAGCGGGATGGATATCCATCTTGTGCATTTGGGAACAATGGGTGTATACGGTTATGGAACAGCAGGCGTCAAAATTCCGGAAGGGTATCTCGATGTGGAAGTTAAAACGGAGTCAGGTGAACGGGTGGAGCAGCAAATTCTTTATCCAACGAACCCGGGTTCTGTGTATCACATGACAAAGTCACAGGATCAGCTGCTCTTTCAATACTATAATAAAAACGATCAGCTTCGGATTACGGATCTTCACCAGGGGATTGTCTGGGGTACGAACACACATGAGACGAATCTGGACGAGCGGCTGATCAATCGTTTTGATTATGACGGTGATTACGGTACCGTTTTAAACCGCTTTTTAATGCAGGCGGCCCTTGGACATCCGATTACGGTTCACGGAACGGGCGGTCAGACTCGAGCCTTTATTCATATTCAGGATACCGTGAGATGTGTGCAGCTGGCGATTGAAAACCCGCCTGCAGCAGGTGATCTTGTGATGATTTTTAATCAGATGACAGAAACTCACCGCGTCCGTGATCTGGCTGAAATGGTGGCAGAGATGACAGGCGGGGAAATTGCATATGTCCCTAATCCGCGCAAAGAAGCAGCCGAGAATGAGCTGCACGTAAAAAACGAACTGTTTTTATCAAAAGGATTAAATCCAATCACATTAAATAAAGGGCTGCTTGAGGAAGTAACGGAGGTCGCCAGAAAATATGCTCACCGGGCTGATCACTCGAAAATTCCGGCAAGAAGCACATGGACGAAACAGCAGCAGCCAGGTGTTCCTGAAAACAAACAACCACTTACTGAACAGGCAGTACAGAGCTGAAGTCAAGGAGGGAGGAATCATTTTATGAAAATAGCTATCATAACAGAAACCTTCCTTCCATCAACAGACGGCGTTGTCACAAGACTATGCGCATCCATCCGGTGGCTGAAAAAGCAGGGGCATGAAATCCTTGTGATCGCACCGGATCTTGGTGTGTCTGATTTTGAGGGAGTCAAAGTAGCGGGGGTACCCGCTTATACTTTTTTTCTGTATAAGGATAAAAAGCTGTCCTTTTTCTCAAAAAAGGTAAAGGCTTATTTAAAAGATTTTCAGCCTGATCTTGTGCATGCTGTAAATCCTGCTTTTTTGGGTGCCACAGGCATTTATTATACGAAAAAACTGAAACTGCCGCTGATGGCCTCTTACCATACCCACGTTCCAAAATATGCGGATTACTACCACTTTTCCTTTTTGAAACCCGCGATGTGGAAGTACTTTAAAAAACTCCATGATCAGGCGAGCCTCAACTTATGTACATCGAAAGCGGTGCTGAAAGAGCTGGAGGAGAAGAACTTTCATAACCTGCATCACTGGAAACGCGGAGTGGATACGAAGCAGTTCCATCCTTCCTATTTCTCACAGGATATGCGGAATCGTCTAAGTAACGGACAACCTGAAAAAACGCTGCTATTATTCGTAGGCAGACTGGCGCCGGAAAAAGAAGTGGAGAAAATTAAATCTGTTTTGGAGAAATCCAACGATTATTGCCTTGCAATTGTAGGAGACGGTCCACATCGCAGCTTTCTTGAAAAGCATTTTAAAGGGACCAATACGATTTTTACCGGCTTTCTGCATGGAGATGATTTGGCAAGTGCTTATGCATCTTCTGATTTATTCGTATTCCCTTCTACAACTGAAACGCTGGGGCTTGTGTTAATGGAAGCCATGGCTGCCGGTCTCCCGGTAATTTCTGCAGATAGCGGACCTACAGGGGAACAGATTGAGGACGGCGTGAATGGGCTCCTGTATCATGCAACACATCCGGACGGCTTGTTTAACACGGTTGAAAAACTGAAAAATAAGGAAGACCGTGTTAAAATGGGCGTGCGTGCCCATGAAGGCATCCAGTCTGTCGGATGGGATGATCAGTCCAGTCAACTGTACGACTATTACATGCAAACACTGGAACTGCATCATAATAAGGCAGCAAAATGACTTAAATAGATGGTGTGATTAATGAAGAACAACCAGGGATTGACCCAATTTTATAAATACGCTCTGATTGGACTCAGCTGTGCATTAATTGATATTGGCGTATTAAACGCTTTGCTGTTTGCCTTCCCGACGCAGGATGCGGGGTGGCTGACCACGTTTAATACAGTGGCTTATACAGCGGCGATTTTGAACAGTTATGTATGGAATTCGCGCTATACGTTTAATGTGCAAAAAAATAAGAAGCAGTTCGTGGGGTTTATTCTGCAGGCAACAGCCAGTCTTTTTATAGCAAATGGCGTTTTTATCGGAGGCATATGGATCATGGATGCACTCGCGATTTTGCCGGACTGGGCGGAAACGAACACAGCAAAAGGGCTTTCGATGCTGTTGTCTTCTTTGTCGAGCTTTTTCTTTATGAAGTGGTTTGTGTTCAGACGATAAAAAGCGGAGCAATTTGCTCCGCTTTTTGCATGGTTTTTATATGGGGATTATAAGAAAAACCGTGCCAGGCTATGCTCCTCTCACGACCGAAGAATGAGCCCGGGGTCTTCTTGTGATTAGATTGTTTCATTTAGAATGTATCGAAAAACAGCTCTGTGAAAAATGGCTGGCTGTCTTCGTTGAAGTCAACTCCGATGCCAAGGTAGGCGTAATCGGATTTCAGGATATTCTCACGGTGTCCAAGGGAATTCATCAGACCTTCGTGGGCAAAAACGCTGCTGTACTGCCCGTAAGCAAGGTTTTCACCAGCTATGGCATAGTCGATTCCATCCTCATCCATCCGGTCAAATGGTGACTGGCCTTCCAGGTTATCATGGGAAAAGAAATTATTTTCCGCCATGTCTGTACTGTGCTTTTTAGCGGTACCGCTGATGGCTTCGTCCCACTCCAGCACAGACTGGCCATGTACGACGCGTGCCGCATTGGTCAGATCAAACAGCTGATATTTAAAGCCCTCTTCAAGCTCAGCTGAAGGTTCAGCATATAGCGTTTCTCGCTGATCCTCGAGACGGTCGTTAATGATTTGGATAGCTGTTACAGTCTGTTCTTCGTGTAAATCATAAAATACGGTGATATACGCCCCATTGAAAGCGAACATATCATATTCTCCGTCCGTTTGAAGCTGATAGCGGACCATTCCTTTTTGTAAATAAGTCAGTGGTTCGCCAAGCTCGGCACGAACCTCTTCACGGGTGCTTCCCATTTGTAAAGGGAGGGAAGAGGAAATCAGGTCCTGATTCGTGAACAAGCCATTCACTTCTCCATTTTCATTATAGGAAGCCATAAAGAAGTTTTGATAATTTTCGTGATACGTGTGCCACTCCACACCAAATTCATTCATTGACATCCGGTCAGCCTGTCCTGCTTTCTCCACTACTGAACTCTCGGAATCACCAAGCTGAACATTATGCACGGAAAAAATTTCGTTCGTCGGCACCTCTAAATCCGGTTTTGCAATCGCAGCCGTTTCATTTTCAGTCGATATTTCAGGTGCATTTTGTACGACCTCATTGATATCGATAATAAAAGAAGTAACAGATTCAAGCATTGAATTCCATGAATCCTCTATAGCGCTGCCGTTCACAGCAGACACAACACTGCCTGAAATCCGGTCCATAAACGACAGATTCACCGACTCAGGTACAGCTTCTTCCCAGAACGGCTTTGTGAGAAATAGGCCAAGGACGATGACAATCAACAGCAGTAATTTTCTCAAGGCACTTCCCCCTAACTCTCATTATTTTAACGTATGACAAGGGGATCGAGAAAGGAAAACGGTGATCAAAAGGTGTCCGTTCATTTAAGCGATATGACTTATAATACCCATAAACCATCTCCGCACAAACCCGCGACACCATATTGCCCATCAAAAAACCGCACCCGGGAAGGATGCGGTGATCTGTTCTTATTTCGCTTCTTCAAACTCAGGATCGTGAAACGGGTGGGCTACCCAGCCTTCTTTTTCAATAAAGAGACGAACAGCCACAACCTCGCGCTCATCTGTCAAAGTAAAGAAGTGTGGCGTGTTAACCGGAACTGAAATCACATCTCCCGGCGTCAGGTTCACATCAAAGTAACCTTTTTCCTCGCTCTTAATAATGAAGATTCCGGATCCGGCAGTGATGGCACGCACTTCATCTTCTGTATGTGTATGAACCTGTTCAAACTTCTTAAGCAGATCATCAAGGCCCGGTGTCTGTTCATTTAGTGCAATGACATCCCAGTTATGATAGCCGCGACGCTCAGCAAGAGATCGGATTTCTTCATCAAATACTGATAGAACGGTTTCTTTATCTTCGTCATTTAATCCTGTTTCGTTTTGCAGTGCAGAAGGGAGCTTTGATGGATCCCATTTCTCGTAAAGCACACCTTGCTCTGCTAAAAATGCTTGTACCTGCTCTTCACCTTTAATAACTTCCTGAGTATCTCTGATTGTGATTGTTGCCATGTGATATTCCTCCTTGAGTGTGTAGTCGTAAGGCTAAATGTGTCTCAAATAGAAATTCGAACGCTTCAAGATGTTTTTTGGCTTCAAAGGCATTACGCCCCCAGGCTGTGATGCCATGGTTTCGGATCAGAATGCCATAGATGCCTTCCTCGATCCTGCCGGCAAGCTGCTCAGCCAGATCAGGGATGTGGGCCGGATTTTCAATGATCGGAATGCGAAGTATTGCGTCTTCATCCCAAAGGTTAAATGCTTTGATCAGCTCCTGCCCCTGAAAGGTGATCTCTCCCTGTTTGGCATAAAGTTCTGAGATTACATTGTTACTGACGGTATGAACGTGAAGCGAGCATCCGGCATCTGTCAGCTCATATACTTTCTGGTGCAGCAGTGTTTCAGCGGAAGGCTTTAAATGAGTATCATGAACCGGACGGCTATTTGCATCTACTAACAGAAAATCTTCGTCAGTCCTTTTGTATTTATCTTTTCCGCTTGCTGTCACAAGAAACTGAAGAGGGGAATCTGAGACTTTAATAGACAGATTACCGCTCGTTCCGGGGAACCAGCCGCGCGCGCCAAGCGTGTCCTTTACATCCGCCAGTTCATTCCAGCGTGTCGTCACATCACTCATCGCTGCACCACCTCCTGTTGCTGTTCGAGATACTGAATGATCTCATTAAAATCTTCAAATCTTTGATAAGGAAGGTTTAATTCCCGGCATTTTTCTTCCAGATATTCACCGCAGACAAAAACGAGATCCGCCAATTTAGCGGCTTCAAGGTCCGTGACAGAATCGCCAATCACGATTTTCTGTACATCATCCCCGGCGAGCCTTCGAATGATACTCGGTTTACAGCAGCCACAATCGTTAGAGCACTGGCTGTCACATGTGTGAGGCCAGGTAATCCGGATCGTGTCGTCTGAAAAGTCACTGTCGTTACAATACAGCTGGTCATCAAGCTGAAACGGTGCAAGCATCGGTTTCACAAAGAAATCAATGCCGCCGCTGACAATGTTTAAAGGGACATTTTCCTTTCTTGTATAGGCGACAAATTCCCCGAAGCCATCGCGAATTTCAGCTGTTTCGACAACGTATTGGATAATGTCTTCTTTCAGTGATGAGGGAAGCATGGCAAACATATTTCCCACTCCTTCCCGGATCGTTATTTCCCGGGAAAGAATCTGGTCTTTAATCGGCTCCCAGCCAGGAGGATTAAAGTGACGCATGATGGAAATAATGTTGTCTGATTTTGTAATCGTCCCATCAAAGTCGCAAAAAATCATTTTGGACATGCCTTTACCCCCAAAGTGCCAGTGCTTTTTCAAGCTCCGGAGATTTAGAGGCAGCTGTTTGAAGGCTGCCACCTGCAACGACTTCATCAATCGCATCACGGAAGGCTTTCGCTCCGGCAGCTGCTCCGTCCGGATGACCGTGAATACCGCCGCCTGCATTGATAATCGAATCTGTGCCAAAGTCCTCGATCAGCTGAGGAACAAGTCCGGGGTGAATGCCGGCAGATGGAACAGGGAATGCCCGTTTCAGTCTGCTGTCAGAGCGAAGTGCATCTCTGATCGCCAGTGTTTCACTTTTTTCCATAGCCACACTGCCGTATGGAGAAGGGAACAGGACAAAATCAGCTCCGGCAAGTCTCAACAGCTTACCTAACAGTACCTGGTTTGAAATACCGTAAAGGGGTGAAGCCGTCAATGCACCGGACACAGCAGGGTGCGCCATGATCGGCACATGAATGTCCGGGTCTTCAGCGAGACTTTGCAGGGTATCAAGACCGTAAGCAAAAACGTTAAATAGTAACGCATTCGCTCCCAGTTCAACCGCACGCTTCGCTTTGTCTTTTAAATCAAACGTTCTTCCGGAAAGATTGACTGCATACAGTGTACGGTGTCCGGAACGCTCATATTCTTGGTTTAGTACCTGCACGCCAAGTTCCACCCGTTTTTCAAATGGTGTAAGTGGATTGTCAAACAGAATTTCATCATCCTTCACAAGATCCACACCACCGGCAGCCTGCGCGCGAAGCTGTTCAGTAAAAAGATCAGTGCCGCGTCCGATCATACCTTTGAAAATGCTCATCAGGAGCGGACGGTCGTGAACATTTAATGTTTGTCTGATGGTCTCAATGCCAAACTGTGGTCCAGGGAACTGTTTTTCAAGCTCTGTGTCCAGCTCAATATCAATCAGCTTCACTTCCCCGTCCAGGGACAGCTTTCCGAAAATCGTTGTTAAAATCGCCGGAATATCAGAGCTGAAATTTGCAGCCGGATACGCAATTTTGATCAGGCCTGCTTTTCGTTGTCCTAAATGAGAAGCTGATTCCAGTGCGGGAACCTCCTGAACAGAAAGCACCTCACCCTTATGTTTCTTTAACTGCTCCTGATCCACAGCCGGAAGGTCGGTCCATGATCCAACCGTCAAGCCGAGGGCAATCGACTCTGCCTTTTTCTCTAAGTTGCCTTTCGCATCGTGTACAAGGTATGTAGCCGTAATCTGAGACATGATAAGCATCCTTTCAGTGATAAAATCAGTATTTTGAGAGCGGTGGGGACTGAACAATACAATGATAAGTTGGAACGATACAAATATGATTCGGATCAGTACAAAAAGGGTGAGGAACAGTACAAAAATGAAGGTGTGAAGTCGTATCAGTACAAAAAAATCTTCATTCGATTGAATTAAGCAGTGAAACAGTACAATAAAAAGCTGATTCGATACAATAACTCACTCAAACAGTACAAATCCCTTCGGCACTGTTCACCCACCTGACTAAGCAAGATCCAGCTGACTTCGTTCACCCACCTGTTTAAGACAAATCCATATACGCGTTCATTCACCCATCACAATATGAATAAACAAAAAGTCCGCTCCAAAAGAGGAAGCGGACATTTACAGTAAACGTTCTTCCTCTTATCCTTCAGCCATTGCTGTGAGAATTAGCACCTTGAATCAGCGGTTAAGCTGAAACAGGTTGCCGGGTTTCATCGGGCTCGTCCCTCCACCTGCTCTTTATAAGAGTTCATACGTATTCAGTTGGAATTAAATTCATGTTTCGAATTATCGCAAAAAAAATTGTGCAGGTCAATAACTTTTCAGAAAAAATTTTTTATTTAAAAAATGCGTTGACAAAATGGAATCCTATTCCGTAAACTTGCAATTATGAATTTCAAATGAACCAGAAAACACCAACTGAATACCTTCTCTTATCGAGAGTTGGCTGAGGGAATTGGCCCTGTGAAGCCCGGCAACCGGCCCTGTTTACCATTTTGGTAACAGGGACACGGTGCTACATCCAACAGACATTTTTTGTCTGAGAGATAAGAGGTCGAATCCGATTTATTCTGCCTCTTTCTATCATGGAAAGAGGCTTTTTTATTGTTAATCCACCAGGAAAGGAGCAGCCGGATGGGAAAAGCAGAGCGTTTAAAAAAAGCAAAGCCGCCCGTACAAAAAGACACATATGGAGGCCGCCTGCCACCGGGGCAGACCCTGACGGAAAAGTTTCCGATTCTTCATGAGGGTGAGGTGCCGGAATACGATCTCAAGCTTTGGGATTTCCGCCTTTTTGGAAATGGTATAAAAGAGAAACGCTTTACATATGACGAATTATTAAACCTTCCTCAGACGACGATTGTCAAAGATATTCACTGTGTAACGAGGTGGTCGAAGTTTGATAATGCGTTTACGGGTGTGACGATTCGCGAGCTGTTGAAAGACGTTGAGATTCCAGAAAACGTACGCCACGTGATGATTTACGGCGACTATGATTATGAGACGAATTTGCCGATTGAGGATTTACTGAAGGAGGACATTCTCCTTGCACACTCTTATGACGGTAAGCCTTTAACGCCAAAGCACGGTTATCCTTTCCGTCTGATCGTTCCACATTTGTATTTCTGGAAGAGTGTGAAGTGGATCAGAGGCATTGAGTTTCTGACAGAGGATCGCCCCGGCTTTTGGGAGCGTAATGGTTTTCATAATTATGGAGATGTATTTGAAGAAGAGCGTTTTTCCGGAGAGGATTTAGATATTCCGGAGGATGAATGGCATAAAAAAGAATTTGATTAAAGGAGAGAATCGCATCATGACAGTACTGCAGGAAAAAACGTATCAGCCATTTACAGAGGAATCAGTCCTCGTTTACTTAGAGCAAAAAGGATTCATTAAAGATCGCAAGGAAGCTGACTGCAAAGAGGTCGGTGATGGAAATTTAAATTATGTGTTTATCGTTCGTGACAACACGACAGATCGATCCATTGTGGTGAAGCAGGCATTGCCATATGCAAAAGTGGTAGGGGAAAGCTGGCCGCTGTCACTGGACCGTGCGCGGATTGAGCGGCAGGCACTGCAGGAGGCGGCAAAGCATGTCCCTCATCTTGTGCCTGAAGTGTACGACTATGATGACACGTTTGCGATTACGGTCATGGAGGATCTGTCTGATTATGTGATTTTGCGGAAAGGCCTGATTGAAGGGAACCGTTATGTGAATCTTGCGGAGCACATTGGACGGTATCTTGCAGAGACGCTTTTCCATTCTTCGGACGAGGCACTTGGGCCGGTTGAGAAGAAGAAGCTGGCGCGTCAATTTGTGAATCCTGATCTGTGTGATATTACAGAAAAGCTCGTATTCACGGATCCTTACTTCAACGCTGAATCCAATTCATACGCTGAAACTCTTGAGGAGACGGTAAATGAGCTTTGGCAGGACGATGCTCTGCTTTTTGAAGTCGCAAAATTGAAAAAACAATTCCTGACGGAGGGTGAGGCACTGCTGCATGGTGATCTCCATACGGGCAGTGTATTTGTCACAAGTGGCGAAACGAAAGTCATTGATCCGGAATTCGCTTTTTTTGGACCTGCCGGGTTTGATGCCGGCGCATTTTTGGCCAATCTTACGCTGAACTTTATTGCCCAGCAGGAGCGTTCTTCAGAGGGAGATCGTCAGGAAATCAGTGCTTATCTGCTTGAGGCAATCGAACAAACGTGGGCAGTGTTTGAGCAGCGCTACCGTGAGCTGCTGAAAGAGCATGCAGTGGAAGAACGCTACAAGTCAGATGAATATGCTGATTACATTGTGAAGAAAATCTGGCAGGATACGCTTGGCTTCGCAGGCTGTAAAACGATTCGCCGCATTATAGGTCTTGCTCATGTAGAGGACATTGACGGGATTGAGGATGATGAGTCGAGACTTCGTGCTCAAAAACGCGCGATCGAGACCGGCCGTCACTTGATTTTTAACCGTCAGCAGTGGCAATCTCCATCAGACTGGACTGCTTACTTAAAGGAGCTGGTGCAGCCATGACAGTCAAGCAGGATTTTATTAAACCGGTCATCTGGGAAGGTGAATCAATCAAGCTGTTGAATCAGCAAAAGCTTCCTGGAAGTGTGGAATATATTTTTTTAACGACAGCAGAAGATGTATGGGATGCCATCGTTGAGCTGAAGGTACGCGGAGCTCCGGCGATTGGCATTACAGCTGCTTATGGTCTTGCGCTATGGGCGAAAAATAGTGAAGCAGAAACAACGGAAGAACTGTTACAAAGCTTAAAGAAGACGGCAGACTATCTCAACTCTGCACGCCCTACAGCGGTCAATCTTGCATGGGCGCTTCACCGGCTTGTGCGGGTGGCTGAGCAGCAGTCAACGATTCCTTCGATCAAAGGTAAACTCGAGCTTGAGGCAATTGCCATCCAGCGCGAGGACGAGGAAACGTGCCGCCTGATCGGGGAAAACGGCTATTCTCTTTTACCCGAGGGAGCCAATGTGTTAACCCACTGTAATACGGGTGCAATCGCAACCTCTAAATATGGTACAGCACTCGGCGCATTTTACATTGCAAAGGAACGTGGTAATGAAATCCACGTCTATGCGACAGAAACGAGACCCGTTTTACAGGGAGCGAGACTGACGGCATGGGAGCTTCAGCAGGCTGATATTGACGTCACGCTGATTACGGATAATATGGCTGCCCACGTGCTGAAAACGAAAAATATCGATGCGATTATTGTAGGCGCTGACCGGATTACGGCAAATGGAGATACGGCGAATAAAATCGGCACATACGGCCTTGCGCTTTTGGCAAAAGCCCACGACATTCCGTTCTACATCGCAGCACCTTTATCTACGATTGATCTGGATACAGCAACCGGAGAGGACATCGTGATTGAAGAGCGCAAAGCGGAAGAGGTTACGCATCTTGGAGGTCAGCGCATTGCCCCGGAAGGCGTTCAGGTATTTAACCCCTCGTTTGACGTCACGCCAAACGAACTGATTACTGCCATCATTACCGAAAAAGGCGTGATCAGAGGAGATTATCAGCAGGAATTACAAAAATTATTTTAACAATAGCACGGGATGGGATTCTTTTTCAGGGCCTGTGCCGCCTGATACTTTAATCAATTAACCTTTTAAAGGAGAAAAGAACATGAAAAAAACAGCACTTTTACTCTTACTTATTTTCACGCTGGCGCTGGCAGCCTGCACCAACCAACAGCCTTCTTCACAAACAGAGGAAGAACCGCCGGCAGATACAGAAGTGGCGGAAGCAGAAACAGATAATACAGAGGAGCAGTCCTCACAGGGTGCAACGGCTGACATTCCGGAAGCAGTAGATCAACCACTTAAAATTGCGGCGATCATGGAATTCTCTACAGGAACGTTCGCATCTCAGTATGTAAGCGGACTTGAATCTCAAATCGCCAAGTTTGGTGGAGAGGTTCAGGTTTACAACGCGAGTAATGATCTGTCAAAAATGGCCAACCACCTTCAGACAGCGATTAATCAGGGAGTTGATGGCATTCTGATTGACCATGGTCGTGCAGAAGCACTGAATCCTGGTGTTCAGGAAGCACTGGATAAGGGAATTCCCGTTGTCACGTTTGACAATGACATTTCACTTGAGGGTGTGACCTCGATTAGTCAGGATGACTACAGTCTTGCCTGGGGTACGCTGAAGAAAATGGCACAGGATATTGATGGAGAAGGAAATATCGTTTATGTATGGGCAGGCGGGTTCACGCCGATGGAAAGACGTAACGTGATTTATGAAGCGTTTTTAGAGCATTATCCGAATGTGAAGGAAATCGCGCGTTTTGGAAGTGTAAGCAACAATACAGCACTTGACTCACAAAGCCAGATGGAAGCTGTTTTGAAGAAGTATCCTGAGGAAGGCTCAATCGATGCTGTTTTTGCACCATATGATGAATTCGCTAAAGGTGTTACACGTGCGATTCAGCAGGCGGGACGCGATGAGATCAAGGTTTATGGCATTGATTTAAGTGATGAGGACCTTCAGATCATGCAGGCTGAAAACAGTCCGTGGGTGACGACGGCAGCAACGGATCCTGCTGAGGTAGCGGCCGTTCAGGTGCGATTCCTTTATCAGAAAATCGCCGGAGAAGAAACACCATCCATCTATTCGCTTGATCCTTCTGTCGTCAATGTAAGTGATCTGCCGGATGAGCCGGTGACGATGGCGAACGTTGGAGAATTTATTGAGGGATGGGGCTCACCGAATGTAGCGCGTTCCCCATGGATGGACGCACTGGAGGCGAAAAACGCACAATGAGTTATCTACAGGTTCAACAGCTGACGAAATCATTTGGTCCCGTAAAGGTGTTAAAACAGGTGGACTTCTCCGTTGAGCCTGGCGAAGTTCATGCCCTTCTCGGTGTAAATGGTGCCGGGAAGAGCACCTTGGTCAAAATTTTATCCGGTGATTATGAAAAGGATGGGGGAGCCATTCTCGTAAACGGTGAGGATGTTCATTTTACAGAGCCTGCCGATTCGCAGAGAAAAGGCATTGCGATTGTCGTTCAGGAGGTAGATACGGCACTGATTCAAAACCTGTCAGTCGCTGAGAATGTCACATTGGATGTAACGGTAGAAGGCAAAAACCTGAAGCCAATCAGCTGGCGCAAAAGGAAGCAGCTGGCGGAAGAGCGTCTTGAAAAAGTGCAAACAAAAATCCCATTAAACAGACTTGTCGAGAACTGCAGCTTATCTGAAAAACAGATGATTTTGCTGGCGAGAGCGATTGCCTCCAATGCAAAGCTGATCATTTTCGATGAACCAACTGCTCCTCTAAGTGAAAACGAAACAGCTAAATTGTTTCACGTGATTAGTGAATTGAAGAAACAGGGCATTGCAATGATCTATATTTCTCACCGTATGAATGAAATTCATCAGATTGCTGATCGGATGACGATTATGCGTGACGGGAAAGTGGTAGCTGTTCATCAAACAGGTGCAGTATCCACTGAAGAAATTATTCAGACGATGCTCGGCAGACAGCTGCACAAAGCGGACTATCAGCAGCGCGGCTTCAGCAGTAAAATAGCGCTTGAGGTCAAAGGACTTGAGGTGCCGGAGACGGACAAGACCATCGATCTTTCAGTAAGATCAGGTGAAATTTTAGGCATCGCAGGACTGGTGGGAGCAGGAAAGTCAGAAACCGCGAACGCTCTGTTTGGTGCATCCGGTGCGAAGGGTGATTGGAGCGTAAATGGGAAGAAGCAAGCAATCAAAAATCCCCGACATGCTGTAAAGGCCGGTATTTCCTTTATCCCTGAAGAGCGCCGCAAAAGTGGTATTTTAATTGACTTTTCTGTTCAGGAGAACCTGTCACTCCCGGCTCTCGAATCTTATACAAAAGCTGGATGGATCAGCCGTTCCAAAGAGAAAACGACTGCGCTTGACCAGATCAAAGACCTTGGCATCGTTGCTTCCTCACCCAAAGCCCTTCTTAAGCATTTGAGCGGCGGGAATCAGCAAAAAGTCTCAATCGGCAAATGGCTGAATAGAGACAGTGACGTTTTTATTTTTGATGAGCCGACAAAGGGAATTGATGTAGGGGCAAAAAATGATGTGTTCCGCCTGATCACATCACTGGCAGATCAGGGAAAAGGCATTATTTATTTTACAAGTGAATTTGACGAGCTTTTGCAAATTGCTGACCGGATTCTGGTGATGGCAGATGGGGAAATCGTCGATGAAGTAACAAATCAGGAGGCGACTCAGGAGCGCCTGATGACCGCAGCAACAGGAGGGAATGCCGATGAAACAGCTAAATATCAGCGATTATCCGCAGCAGGACACCATCAGTAAAAAGGAGCGGATCGTCAACTTCTTTATGAAATTCGGCACCATCCTTGCACTGGCGCTGATAATCCTTATTTTCAGCTTAACGAATGAACAGTTTTTAACTTATGGCAACATTACTGAGATTTTAAGGTCGATTTCGATCGTGACGCTTGTTGCGATCGGGGTCACTTTTTCGATGATTGTAGGTGGATTTGATTTATCGGTAGGTTCAACAGTCAGTCTGGCAACAGTAGCGAGTGGTGCACTGCTCGTCTGGTACAGCCAGGAGCTGTTGGTCGTCCTCATTGTGCCCTTGATTTTAGGCGCATTAATTGGGCTGCTGAATGCTTTCATTACTGTAAAAATCAGAATTCCTGATTTAATCGGGACGCTTGCCGTCATGTATATCATTAACGGCGTCCATTTAACGTATACAAAGGGTTACTCCATTTACAGCAATATGCCGCTTCCGGATGGCAGCGGGACGGCACCGGGTATTTTTATTCCCGCTTTTCAGTTTATCGGGCAGGGTGAAATTTTTAATATCCCGTTTCCGGTTATTCTGATGGTCGTGATTGTGGCACTTGTTCATTTATTCCTGCAGTATACCCGTGCCGGCCGTCTGTTCTATATTACGGGAGGCAACAAGGAGGCAGCGCGACTTTCCGGTGTTCCGGTAAACCGTTACCGTACTTATGCATACGTGATCAGTGGTGTGTTTGCTGCATTGGCCGGCATTGTGCTTGCTGCCCGTATCGGAACGGGGCAGGTTTCAGCAGGTGATCCGCTGCTCATGGACGGAGTGGCTGCTGCATTGATCGGTTATTCTGTGTTTGGCGCAGGGAAGCCGAATGTCATTGGTACGTTTATCGGGGCGATTATTATCGGTATCCTGTTAAACGGGTTAACGATGATGAATGTGCCGTATTATGCACAGGATATTATTAAAGGTGGTATTCTTGTTGGTGCGCTGGCGCTGACTTATTTCAGGAAGAAGGATTGAAAAACCGTGCCGGGTCAGAGAGAGCCGGCACGGTTTTTTATCTGGCTGCTCCAGGATGGATTGACGCTTTCCATAATACGAGCATGCTCAGAGTCAGAAAAGAGGCAGCCAGTATAGAAAGGCTGAGATAATTAAGTGTGATATGGATAGGCATCATACCAAGCTCCATATCCTTTACAAACCAATCAATTACTTCTGTGCGAAGAGATTCAATAAGAATAGTAATAAATAGGAGAGCTACAACACTCAGTCCGCCAACCAGGCCGAACCTGTGAAATACTGTGCTAAGAAAGAAGCTGGCAATCAGGGTGATAAAACTAAACAACATTAGTAAACCAAATTCAGCAAGCATCGTACTTTGAGTCCCGATCATATCGGAAATATTGATCAGCTGAACATGTGACCACCCAACCCACTCCATTAAAGCAGAAAAAATCATGTTAATGATGATCCCTGTGCTGCTCATAATAAATGCTAAAACAGCTGCGAAAATAACTCCGGAGATCGCATATTCTAGACGTGTTACCCCTAACCTAATGGTGTAGGAGAATGTTTCTTTCAGTAAAATAAAACCTGAAATGCCGCAGAATATAAGAATAGCAATGGTAGAGGAAATATAAACATTTCCATCAGCCGCAGCAGATAAAACACTTACCGGAATGAGGCTTATCATGTAAATTGACCAGAATAGCAAAATCGAAAAACGCATATCAATCAAGAAAAAACGAATGAGCGCCATCATTTGTTTAAACATACAATTTTTCCTCCTTTTCCGTTAAATGAACCATCAATTCCTGAATAGAGCTTCGTTCTGTCAAAAGCCCCATTGCTTTTGCTTTATTAAGGTCAAGTCCCTCACCGTATAAGAGGGCAGTTTTCTGTCCCATGATTTCTGCAGCGTGAATAACCTGTCTGCCTTCAATGAAATCATCTACTTTTGCTCTAGGACCGCTGATCTGCAAGCTTTTAAGCTTTAACTCTTCTGCAGATTCATGCGTTAGAATTTTTCCTTCCTTCATTAGGATGATCTCTTCAAAAAGGCTGCTCACTTCATCGATTAAATGAGTAGATATGATAAACGTTCTTGGATAGGATTCATACTCTTCGAGAAGCACATCATAGAACTTATAGCGTGCACTGGCATCCATTCCGATATAAGGCTCATCAAAGATCGTAATGGAAGTATGGCTCGCAAGACCAATCGTAATACTTAATGCAGACTCCATTCCTTTAGATAACCCTTTTGCACTCATACCCGGATCAAGATTAAACGTCTTCAATAGCCGTTCAGTTGTCTCCTGGGACCAATTCAGGTAGAAACGGCTGACCGTTTTTAACACTTCACGAATTTTCAGCTTTCGCTTGAAGTTATTTGCTTCGCTGATCAGACATATATGCTGAAGTGCTTTCCGGTTATTAAAAGGTTCCAGACCGTTGATTAGAACACGGCCGTCTGATGGCTTGATATGTCCGGCTAAGATCTGAAGCATGGTTGTTTTTCCGGCACCGTTTCTTCCAAGTAAACCAACAATTTTGTTTGGTTCAATTGTCGTGCTGACGGACTTTAACGCCTGCTTGGATCCATATGACTTTGAGGTTTCCAACAGCTCAATTTTCATCACGATCACCCTTTCTGATCCAGTCATTTAGTTCATCCTCTGAAATGCCTAGACGTGCAGCTTCTGTTCTTAACGGAACAACATAATCATGATAGAAGCGTTCTTTCCGTTTAGACAAAATAATGTTTCGTGCGTTATCCCCTACAAACATTCCAATTCCTCTTTTCTTAAAAAGAATTTCCTGCTCCACCAGCTGATTAATGCCCTTGGCTGCTGTTGCCGGGTTGATCTGATAAAACTTTGCAAATTCGTTTGTGGATGGAACACGATCTCCGATGCTGTATGAACCCTCCAGGATGCCTGACTCAATCGTTTCGGCGATCTGTTGAAAAATAGGTATATCATCTCGTAATTTTTCGTCCATAATCCCGCCTGCCTCTTTGGTTAGTTACTTATGTAATTAACCATAAAACCATACGGCTGAAAAGTCAATACATTTGGAAAAAATTATTTTTGCACATGAAAAAAGACGCCCCAATAGGAGCGCCTTACTTCATTAACTTCTGCGATCGTCGTCAAAATCATCCGGGGCGAACGGGTTTTCATTCCGTTTGTCTTCTTCCGGGAAATCATCTGCACTGTTTACGTCATCCCAGGCCGATGTGTCGTTTGAGAGATCTTCGTTTGAATTTTCCCAGGCTGACGTATCATTTGAGAGATCTTCATTTACTTTTTCATCCTGTGACCAGTCATTTACAACAGGACGGTTGTTATGATCCGATGTGGATTTGTTTTCATAACGAGCGGATTCTTCACGTGTTTCACGTTTGATATCCTCCCGTGTCTGCTTTGCTTTTTCAGTATTTATTTCTGTGTTGGCTGCTTTACGCTCAAGCTTATCGAGATAGCGTGATGCATTGTCACGTCCGCCAAGTCCAAAGGCAAGGCCGAACGCCAGCGCAACAGCTCCAAGAATCAGAATGAACGCAGAGTTAACGATTGTGTCTGCTACACCCAGCTGATCGAGTGCCATGAAAAGTGCCAGCGCCATAATCGCATATTTGGCAACAGAGCTGAGCATGGAAAGCTCTGATCCGCTGAACAAACTGTCCAGCACACGCTTGACGATGTTGCCTAAAATAATGCCGAGCCCCAGAATCACAATCGCTGTGATGACGCTTGGAAGGAAGGCAAGTACAGCAGTTCCAAGGTCTACAAGGAAACTCAGGCCTACAACGTTGAAAGCCTCTACAATAAATAGAATCACAATCACAATTTGAACAAGATATCCAACAATGTCAGCAGGGGTCATACTTGTGCCTGATGCTTTCCAGCCCCCTACACGAAGGTGACTCGTGACGTTATTAAAGCTGAGTCTTGCGAGCAAATCTGACACAAAACGGCGAGCCCATTTTCCGATCCACAAACCTACAAGGATCAGGATAATCGCGATAATAATGTTCGGAATCATCGCCATGGCATCATTCAGCATGTTAATGGCCGGTTCAGTAATGCCGGCAATCTGGAGCTGATCCAAAGCTGAAACGGTAACAGGAATCATAATTAGAATAAAGACAACCGTCCCGACGATTGAAGAAATAGACGTATCCTTCAGGAAATTACTTAATCCTAATTTGCTTCCTAATTTATCTGTACCAATTGCATGAAGAAAATTAGTGACAATATCGCGGACGATTTTAGCGACAATCCAGCCGACGACAAAGATCAGTGCAGCGGCAACGAGCCTTGGAATAAATGCCAGGAAGCTTTCCAGCATGCCGCTGAAAGGACCTGATACTGCTTCAATACCAAGTGCACCGAGAATGCCAGGCAGGAACATTAATAGAACGATATAGAACACAATCGTGCCGGCATTTTCGACATAGCCTTGAAGATTGGATCTGTCTTTTACATAGTTGCTTTCCTGGACTTTGCGGTTTTTAACAAGACGGGACCCGACTTTAACGACCAGGAACTTCAGTACAAGCGCGATGACATACGCTAAAAGAAGAACCAGCGCAGCAGTCAGGACATTTGGAATAAAGGCAAGAATGGTACTCATCATATCGACAAGTGGAGAAGCGATAATATTCAGGTTAAGTATATTGAAGAATAAGATAAAGACAAAGACCATCAGAATCCAGAATACAATCTTTCCGGCAATCTTTTCGGGCGGCCACTTGTTTTTTGACTCACCCTCTTTTCCTTCTCTTGTCGCAGTGCTCATCCGTGTGGAGCTGCGTGGAGACCCGTATTTACGGATGACACCCGTTTTTTTGAGAAGCTTTTCGACTGCAGTTCCAATGGCTTTCGCGATAAAATAACCAATAATCAGAACAATGACAGCCAGCAAAAGGTTTCCAAGTGAATTTAAAAAAGCACTTGTATTAAATCCGCCATCGTAAAACAGGTTGTTCATTCTATCCCTCCTTGAAAGTGAGTAATCACCTTTTTAATTCCCTAGTGCTGACAAATAGAAACAAAAATTGATAGAATTTTATAAATTTTGATCGCGATATTGAGGGGGTCTTTTGTCACGATTTTACGAAAGCGGTGTGAAATGCTGCGAAGCTTGAGCAAAATCTTGCGAAACCAACGTCGTATTATTAGAACCGTCATTCAAATTTTGTGAAACATCCCCTTAATCCTGTGAACGGCCATCTGAAAGAACTTACACCGCAAAAAAAACCGGTGCACCAGGCACCGGTTATGTCAAAAGTGTAATCTCTGATTCAGTTAATGCGCGCCACTCACCTGATGGGAGGCTCCCGAGCTCAATATGCTCAATTCTCACGCGCGTTAAGGTCAAAACCTCATTTCCGCAAGCTCGGCACATTCGCCGGATCTGCCGGTTCAGCCCCTGCATTAATACGATGCGGAAGCTGAAGTCATCCAATTTTTCGACGGTTGCGGCCGAGGCGGCACGTCCTTTGATCAAGATGCCGCCGGCACGCATACGTTCAAGCATGTCATCTGTAATCGGCCTCTTAACGGTTACGAGATATTCCTTCTGCTTCTGCTGTTCTTCCTTCATCAACTGGTTAACGATTGTGCCATCATTGGTCAGCAGCAGAAGCCCGTCTGAATCCTTATCGAGCCGGCCTACTGGGAAAATCCTGGTCGGCCAGTTTAGGTAATCAGATAAATTTCCTTCAACAGAGGACTGTGCTGTGCATGTAATACCGCGCGGCTTGTGAAAAGCGAGATAGACAGGTTCAGCGGGAGAAGGCAGGGGCGTCCCATCTACAAGAACAAGGTCGGACTCCGCCACAGTGCTCCGCTCATGACCGGTTTCGCCGTTAATTGTCACGCGCCCCGCTTTTAAAAGACGTGCCGTTTCTCTTCGTGAAAAAGCGCCACACTGACTTAAGTACGATTGAATGTGCACAGCCTGACCTCCGTTACAGGATGAATTTTTCGACTACATGAGCTACACCGTGATTCATGTTGCTTTCTGTAACAAAATCAGCGGCCGCACGAATATCCTCAGGTGCATTGCCCATGGCAACACCAAGGCCTGCGAACTTGATCATCTCAAGATCATTATAGCTGTCACCGCAAGCAATCACTTCCTCACGTTTGATTCCCAGCTTTTCGATCAGCTGAGACAGGCTGGAGCCTTTTGTGACGCCGTCTTCTGTGAACTCAAGGAAATAAGGCTTTGAACGGTAAACCGCAAGCTCACCCTCAAGTTCTTTTTTCAGCGTTTTTTCAACCTCAGCCAGGAACGGACCTTCTTCAAGCATGAGCACCTTTACAACCGGCTCCTGAACCGCTGCTTTGAAGTCTTCAACAATCTCAACAGGAAGCCCGGTGATATCGGCTTCGATCTGCGTATAAGGATTATCCTGTTCCGTCACGATGGCATCCCCAACGTACGTCTGAATCCCCACGTTTTCACGTTTGCTCAGGTCGTACAGACGGTGAACCGTTTCAGGAGAGAGTGTACTTTTAAACAAAAGCTCTTTTGTTTTTGCATTATAAATATTTGCCCCGTTGAACGATAAAATATAGCTTCCATAATCAGCAAGCTCCAGCTCACGCGCGGTATCCCACATCGCATAAGTCGGGCGCCCGGAGGCAAGTACGACCTTTACACCCTGCTTCTGTGCCTGTAAAAGGGCCTGTTTTGTGCGGTCGGAAATCGTGTGATCATCCTGCAGTAAAGTGTCATCCATATCTAAAACAATCATTTTATATGTCATAGTAAGTAGCTCCTTCTTGTCTATACAATCTCTATATTGTAAGGCAAAAGGGGGAGAGAGGACAAGAGAGAAGCCCGGATTCGTGTGGGTTTATGGGGACTTCAGAAGAAGGATGAGACCACACGGCGAGCTGATCAATAGCTGTGATTTCTGTCGCAACCATGCACTTTTCTGTTGTTAGCCGGTTTGAATCTGTCGTTAGCACCTGTAGCGTGAGCCTAATTTGTCGATTGAGCCTGCTTTTCTGTTGTTAGCTGTTTCATTTTTGTCGTAAATGCCGGAGAAACTGTTGACCGGATCCGGGAATCTGTCGATGCGCTCATGGCGTTTCCGTCCAGTCCGCTTCTCGAGTCAAAGATTGTCTGCTTTTGTGAAAGAGAAAACTCCTCCCTTAAAAATTTCTGTCGCTAGCATGCACTTTTCTGTCGTTAGCCTGATTGAATCTGTCGTTAGCACTTGCAGCGTGAGTCTAATTTGTCGATTGAGCCTGCTTTTCTGTTGTTAGCTGTTTCGTTTTTGTCGTAAATGCCGGAGAAACTGTTGACCGGATCCAGGAATCTGTCGATGCGCTCATGGCGTTTCCGTCCAGTCCGCTTCTCGAGTCAAAGATTGTCTCTTTTTGTGAAAGAGCAAACTCCGTTAAAACTTTCTGTCGCTAGCATGCACTTTTCTGTCGTTAGCCTGATTGAATCTGTCGTTAGCACTTGCAGCGTGAGTCTAATTTGTCGATTGAGCCTGCTTTTCTGTTGTTAGCTGTTTCATTTTTGTCGCAAACGCCGGAGAAACTGTCAATCCCATCCAGGAATCTGTCGATGCGCGTTCAATGTATGGGCTCCCCAATGAACCATCTTATTTCGTGACTAATTAATTTGATCCTCTTACACCAAAGAACGCGCATTGCAAATCTGGAATCTGTTGATATCAATTGATAAAAGCCCGGATCTTCAACTCGATCCGGGCTTGTTAAATGGGTGATTTATTCAGGCAGCGGATAATGATTAATGCCTTTCATGCTGATGGTGTAAAGCGTGTCATCAACATAAATCATTCTCTGAACCATTGATTCGTACTCCTCATACATCTGGTTCGGCTCTTTTTCCTGAATATATTCTTCAGCAAGCTCGATTCCATCTGTTGTAATCTTATACACCATGGCACCCTGACCGACAAATTCCATTTCACTATTCAGGTCTTCCTGGTTATACAGATTAATCGGAAAGCCGTACAGATTTCTTTCTTTATGCTGAAACAGTGCTTTGTGGTCGTGCATAATAGGTGAATACGTACCACGGCCGCCAATGACTTCAACGTCTTTTTCAACAGGATTGGAGAAGTCCGTTACATCAAAGAGAGAAATCTTCATTCCTTCCTGTAAAACGAGTGGTGGTTCACCCGGTTTAGTCGCCGAAAGGGACGTTTCATTACCGAACCCGATCAGATGATTTTCATCAAGTGGATGCAGGTAGTTGCTGAAACCCGGGATTTTCAATTCGCCGAGTACTTCAGGATTGGCTGGATCGGCTGTATCGATGACAAATAGCGGATCCGTTTCCCGGAAGGTGACCATATACGCTTTATCACCCATAAACCGTGCGGAATAGATTCTTTCACCGATTGCCAGATCCTCAACGGAGCCTGTGATGTTCATACCCTCATCTAAAATAAACAGGTTATTCGTTGAATCCCGGTTCTCACCAAACGTGGAACCATCAGTGGTCACGATGCGGAAGTAGCCTTCATGCTCATCCATTGAAAACTGGTTTAAAATTGTCCCGCGAACCGTTCCTTCTGCCACGAATTGAACATCGAGATCGTTAATCGCAAATTTATAAATCTTCGTGTTGGCGTTAAAGCGTCCTGCAGGCATGATATCCATCGAAGTGTCAGCAGTATCGGAGGCTTCTGTGTTTTCAGGAATATCATATGAATAAGCAGCCATATACAGGTGACTTTGCGACATATAAAGTTCTCCACTGCCGCCAAGGTAAGATTGTGTTTTAGCGGGTAAGGTCAGATCCGCAACATTGACGGAAGTGATCGTGGAGTAATTTATCTCCTCGGATTCAGGGAACACCTTAATCGATTCAGCCGCCGTCTTCTGGTACTCCTCTGATACAGTAGAATCCTTAAAGAATGGCAGTACTTCAACCTTCTCAGGCTCCTCCTGCATAAGCCACACATCAGGGTAATGACCGGTAATGAAATAGAGATTGTCACCAATCATTCGTGCGTTCATCATATGTCCCTGTGCGGCAACCTCTCTCTGTAGCTGAGGATTGGCAGGGTCGCTGACATCGTAAATATAGGCACTTGTAACTCCGGAATGCGCCGGGAGTCCATTCTTTGCAACTTCACTCCATGCATCTCCAAGAACAACTAACGTATTTTCATGTAAGAAGAGCTGATTGCCGTAGAAATTTGCCTGCTCAAATGACAACACCTGAATTCTTTCTGTCTCACCAGACTCCAGAATACGGTGAATTAAAAGATCCTGATTCTGGTTCAGGTGATAAATGTAGGAACCATCTGTTTTGACAATATCTGCTTCATTCACCCCTTCCACCTGATTGTTCGTTTCAGAGTATCCTCCGCTTCCTTCGCCGCCGCTGGAAGCCATGTCAGCGGAGCTGTTTGAGCTCTCGGCAGAAGACTCTTCAACCATCATATCTGATTCCATAAACACTCTTTGTTTCTCCATCGCAGCAGCAAAGTAATTCTTCACTTCCTCTTCAGACTGAAAGGAAGGGAGATCATCGACAATTGTGAAGGTGAAAGATGATTCCTTCAGCTTCAGCCCTAGAGAGGATTTCAATTCATCTGAAAAGCTCATCGTATAGGTCTCTCCGACTGTGTAGCCTTCTTCAGGAGGAGCCACTCTCAACGATCGATTCTCATTGATCAGCGTCAGGGAGACCTCAACCTTGTTTCCTTCTGAATCTTCAATGAACACCGTATCTTGATTAATCGAGTCACTGTTCATCTTCTCAGTGAAATAGAATGTCCACGTATGATCGGGGAATACCATTTTAGAAGAAGCACTTGATGCAGTTCCTGTCAGTTCGGGTTTTGATGTAAGAAAAAAAGCAGTAATTCCTCCGCCGGCGATCAGCAACACCGCTGCAGCAAACAGCCATTTTTTATAAGCCATTATTAAGATCCTCCTGTTGGAATGATTTGTTATAAATATGACGAACAAGTAACAGATAAAGTTACACAATTGATTTGAAAAGGTTTTCAGCGTACGCTTGTGGAAAAGGAGGCGGATTTTTATGTCAAAAGTGGCGATTCAATTATGGTCTGTTAAAGAAGCGATGGAAGAGAATCTTGAAGGGACGTTAAAACAGCTTAGCAAAGCAGGGTACGAAGGTGTGCAGCTTGCAGGTGACTATGGATTAACGAGTAACCGGTGGAATGAATTATTCTATGAAAATAACCTGAAGCCTGCCGGTATTCATGTTCCTGTGGAAAACTTCCAGGACCCTGAAAAATTTAAGAAATGGATTACGTTCTCCAAGGAGATTGGAAATACGAAACTAATCATGCCATATTTAGATGAAGACTGGCGCACTGCCGACAAGTATGAAGAGGCAGCCAGGCTGTTAAACGAGGCTTCACAGGCAGCTGAAAAAGAAGGCATCAGAGTTGGTTATCATCACCATGATTTCGAGTTTGCGAAGCTTGAAGATGGACGTACCGGATGGGAGATCCTTGAGAAGCATACCACTGACCATCCTGTTTATTTCGAGATCGATGTGTATTGGACGGAGTATTCGGGTGTGAATACATATGATTTACTCGAACGCCTGCGCGGCCGGATTTTCTCTATTCACCTGAAAGATCTTGAAAAAAGAGAAGGGGAAACGCGGACTGCGGCAGTCGGTAAAGGCTCACTGCCTCTTCAATCGTATGCAGGTGCCGTGCAATTAGACTGGCTTGTCGTTGAGCAGGAGCATTTTGACGGAGAACCGGTTGATGAAGTGCAGCCAAGTGCTGCGGTTGTGAAGGGCTGGTTATAATTGATGGAAAACTGCAGGGTTATATCTCCTGCAGTTTTTTAATGTTTACAAACAATTCGATTGTAAAGCAGCACGTTATACTGTATAGTTTTCTTAATTTGATAAAAGAGAGGAAGATGGTTCGATGGGAAGGAGCTAATACGAATCGGAACGGTTGCAAAGCGCAGTGGACTTTCAACCCGGACGATTGATTACTATACACAGATGGGGCTCTTATCTTATTCGCGCTCTGAAGCAAACTACAGATTATATCCGGAATCCGTTCTGGATAAAATTGAACACATACAGAAGCTGAAAGAGGCCAGAATGACTTTACAGGAAATTAAAAAAATCATGGCTTGCAAAGAAGAGAAGGCAACAGCTCCAAAGTTAAACGAAGTGAATGAAGAGCTTGAGCATTTGCAATCAAAACTGGCATCACTTCAATCTGAGCTAGAGCATGCATCTCCAGAAGAGAGACGCTATGCTGCGCAGGAAATCCAGTTGAAGATGGTCCCTGTTTTGCAAATGATCACGACTCTGTTAAGTTGAAAAATTTCGGAGGTGAATCCCCTTTTTCAGGGGAACTTATTGGACAGTATATTGATTCTTAACCTTGTTCTAGTGGCAGTATTGATAGGATTAACGGCCTTTTTTGTGGGCTCGGAATTTGCGGTTGTCAAAGTGAGAATGTCCCGTGTCGATCAGCTGATTGCGGAAGGAAATAAAACAGCACCAATCGTTAAAAGACTGGTCACGGATCTGGACTATTATTTATCAGCCTGTCAGCTCGGTATTACGGTGACAGCACTTGGTCTCGGGTGGTTAGGTGAACCAACTGTTGAAAAGATATTGCATCCCGTGTTTGACAGTTTTGGTTTTCCGGACTCTCTTTCAACGATTGTCAGCTTTGCAGTAGCTTTTGCATTGGTGACGTTTTTACACGTTGTGATTGGTGAGCTTGCACCAAAGACACTGGCGATTCAATTTGCTGAGAAGATGACACTGCTTTTAGCGAGACCGCTATACTGGTTCGGAAAAATCATGTTTCCTGCCATTTGGACTTTGAATGGTTCTGCCAGACTTTTGCTTCGCGCATTTGGCGTGCAGCCTGCAGGACATGAGCAGGCCCATTCGGAAGAAGAATTGAAAATTATTATGACGCAAAGCTTTCAGAGCGGGGAGATAAATGAGACAGAGCTCTCATTTATGGAAAATATCTTTGCTTTTGATGAAAGAGTAGCAAAGGACATTATGGTTCCACGTGTACAAATGGAGACACTTGATCTTTCCATGGGTGTAGATGAGATTTTAAGCCTGATTGATGAGCATCAATATACGAGATTTCCTGTGACACAGGACTACGATAAAGATCACATCGTCGGGTTTGTTAATGTAAAAGAGTTGCTGACGAGTGTGGTAAAAGACCGTCAATACAAACTCGAAAATGGGCTCCACAATATTGTACTGATCAATGAACAGACTTCTCTTCAGGATGCGATGCTCAAAATGCAGCTTGAGAGAGTCCATATGGCACTGGTGATTGATGAATATGGCGGAACCTCCGGACTATTAACACTTGAAGACATTTTGGAAGAAATCGTCGGTGAGATTCGCGATGAATTCGATGAAGATGAACGTTCAGATATCGAAGAAACCGCCGAGCTGACTTATGCGATTAATGGACGCGTATTACTTGAGGACCTGGAAGAAAGATTTGGCATTGAGTTTGAGAACGGAGAAGAAGTGGATACCATTGCTGGCTGGCTTCAGCATCATCAGGATGATATTACGGAAGGAACGACCGTGCTGAATGATGAAGAACATAAGTGGACGGTAAAAGAAATGGATAACCATCAGATTCTCGTTGTCGAATTGCAAGTTTTGAAGCAGGCACAGTAAAAGTGATTCATCAAAATGATATTCATGGAGGAGTTAAGCATTGACCGTCGCCTTGATTACACTCGTCGTTCTGATTATTATTAATGCCTTTTTTGCTGCATCTGAGCTGGCGCTTGTTAACCTGAATGATAACAAGGTAAAAAGAGCAGCTGATAATGGAGATGCAAAAGCAAAAACACTCTACAATTTGATTTCTCAGCCGAGTCTTTTCCTAAGTACGATTCAGATCGGTATTACACTGGCCGGATTTTTATCGAGTGCCTTTGCTGCTGATTTTTTTGCGGGGCCGTTAGCTGAAAGTCTTGTGGATCTCGGTGTTCCGTTATCACTCGGTGTATTAAATACGATCTCAGTCGTAGCGATCACGATTATCCTATCTTATTTCACGCTGGTGTTTGGGGAGCTGGTTCCAAAACATCTGGCACTGCAAAAAGCAGAAGCGATTTCTAATGTTGCAGCCGGCCCTTTATCCTTTTTAGCAAAGGTGAGTGCACCGGTAGTAAAGATTTTGACATGGTCTACTAACACGGTAGTCCGCCTGTTCGGGGTGGATCCGAATGCTAAAAATGAAGAAGCTACAGAAGAAGATATCCGGATGCTTGTAGATGTGGGACGTGAAAGAGGCACTATCAATCCCGAAGAAAAAACAATGATCAATAATATCTTCGAATTTAACGATAAAATTGCTTCAGATATTATTACGCACCGCCGGGATATGTCTGCACTGCCGATTGATGCGTCGTTTGAAGACGTGCTGACTCTTGTTAATAAAGAGCGTTACACGCGTTTCCCTATATATGAGGGGGAAATTGATAAAATTGTCGGAGTGCTACACGCGAAGGATCTTTTTCAGTATGTGGGCCGTGACGAACCGTTTCATTTAAAAAATGTCATCCGTAAGCCATTTTTCGTTTTAGAATCCCAGCCGATTGACGTATTATTTGCTTCTATGCAAAAAAGTAACACACATATCGCCATCGTGATTGATGAATATGGCGGTACGGAGGGCTTAATCACGATTGAGGATGTCATTGAAGAGATTGTTGGAGAAATTCTCAGTGAGAGCCTTGAACCTGGTTTTTCTGAACAGGAAATTACTGAGCTGGCACCTGGTGAATACGAGGCTGAAGGAACCTTCCGCCTTTGGGAGCTGGAGGAGATCATTCATGTCAGTCTTCCATCAAAGGATCTCGATACAATCAGCGGATTTATGATTCATGAGCTGGGTTATATTCCTGCTGACCATGAGAAGCCGATATTTAAATACAAAAACACAGTTTTCAAGGTGCTTGAGGTTTCAGAGAACCGTATCGAAAGAGTTCACATCAAAGTTGAAAAAGAAGAACATGACGCTGCTTCTGAAGAAGTGTAAAAATCAGACTGCCGATTCGTCAGGCAGTCTGATTTGGTTTCGAAGTAAAAGATATTGGGGAGAATAAATCATACGGGTTTATTCTTAATCTCTTTGAGGGAGTGAATACATAATGGTATTCGTCTGGTTTTTGCTGGCGGCTGTTGTAACGGTTTATGCGGCGATGAAGCTTTCTTCCTACGCTGATGTGATTAGCACGAAAACCGCAATGGGCGGGCTGCTTGTCGGTACGCTTCTGCTTGCCGGGGCAACATCGCTGCCTGAGGTGACGACGAGCCTTTCAGCGGTGCTGATCGGAAATAATGATATTGCGATTGGAAATGTACTTGGTTCAAACTTATTTAACGTCTTTATCCTTGCCTGCTTTGACTTGTATTACCGGAAGAGAAAGCTTTTCCTGCAGGCAAGTAACGATCACTTATATACAGCGGGTCTCGGTTTACTGTTAACCTTGCTGGTCATGGCCGCCTTAATTCTGCGTCTTGATTTTACGATTCTGGGCATCGGCCTTGATTCGCTGCTGATTGCCATTATTTACGTTGTTGGGATTGTGGTCATCGGCCGCATTTCAAAAAGCAATCAGACAGTTGAAGCGGTTGAGTCACACGAGCCGATTGATAAGACTGCCTCTAATTTCACGATGACTGTAAGGCATGCTGTGATCGGTTTTATTATCGCTGCGATCGTGATCATGGGTGCGGGAACTGTGTTATCGATTATGGGTGATCAGATCGCCGTGATCACCGGACTGGGTTCAAGTTTTATCGGAAGCTTTCTTGTAGCGGCAACAACCTCACTTCCAGAGGCAGTGTCTGTGTTCGTAGCGCTAAGACTGAAAAATATCAATCTTGCCATGGGCTCCATTCTCGGAAGTAATATTTTTAACATGCTCATCCTTGCCGGTTCGGACGTGATTTACCGCGAAGGTGCGATCATTGCTTCTGTATCCGACTCGCATCTGCTGACTGCTGTGGGTGTGACGATTCTGTCAGTCATTGCAATATGGGCTGTTCTGATGAAGAAGGCAACGTCCTCGCTTAAATATATGCTCCCGTCCATCCTGATCGTCATTGTTTACTTTACAACTTCATACCTGATTTTCATTAACAGTTGAGGAAAGCCGGACACCCTATGTTCTTATTGGGTTGTTCGGCTTTTTGTATAAAATCAGATGAATAAATATCCTCTCATTCAACATAAAAATAAATTTTTTCTGCATTCATTTACCAAACTATTTTCCTACCCGAAATAGTTGATTTATCGCTGTTTCGAGCCATCATCCATTCCTTCAGAACCCATCTGTACCAACTAAAAACAGTCCTTCCTTCATTTGATAGATCATGATTATTTTGCTATAGTAGTTTGAAAATTATGATAGTTGTCCTGTTTATTAGAAAGAGAGAGAAGAAAAGGGGATTATGGGGATGAAGGTTTATTTGTCTGTGGACATGGAAGGAATCACAGGCCTTCCAGATTATACATACGTGAGTTCAAATGAAAAAAACTATGAACGTGGACGAATGATCATGACGCGCGAAGCAAATGCCGTCATTGAAGCAGCTTTTGAAGCGGGAGCCACTGAGGTAGTTGTTAACGATTCTCACTCAAAAATGAATAACATCATCATTGAGGAACTACACCAGGAAGCGCAGCTGATCACCGGAGATGTTAAGCCGTTTTCAATGGTCCAGGGACTTACCGCGGACTTCGATGCGGCTATTTTTGTTGGCTATCATGCACGAGCGGGGCAAAAGGGTGTGATGTCGCACGCGATGACCTGGGGTGTGCGCAATATGTGGATTGATAACCACCTGATTGGAGAGCTTGGGTTTAATGCGATGGTAGCCGGTCATTATGGAGTTCCGGTTGTGATGGTAGCAGGGGATGACTGTGCAGCTGAAGAGGCGCATAAGCTGATTAAGAACGTTAAAACGGTCGCAGTAAAAGAAACAATCTCAAGGTCATCTGTTAAAAGCCTGACGCCGGCAAAGGCTCGGGAAAAGTTAAAGCTCGCAACGGGGGAGGCGTTATCAGCACGCCAATCCGTTCAGCCTGTCACTGCGTCAGATGCTCCGGTGCTGAAAATTGAGTTTACCAATTATGGTGAGGCGGAATGGGCAGCTTTAATGCCTGGGACCGTGCTTGAGCCGGGGACCTGCATCGTGTCATACGAAGCGAAAAACATCTTAGAAGCGTATCAGGCGATGCTGGTCATGACAGAGCTTGCGATGCGTACAACATTTTGTTAGGGGGATCAGTCATTGACTACATATATTGTTAAACGGTTTTTTATCATGATCATCACGGTGCTGGTGATTGCAACGCTGACCTTCTTCCTCATGAAAGGCATTCCGGGTTCACCGTTTAATCAGGACCGTGGAACGAGTGAAGCGGTTCAGGCGAACCTGGAGGCTCATTTTGGTCTTGATCAGCCCTGGTATGTACAATACGGCGTTTACCTGAAGAGTATCGCAACCTTTGATTTCGGACCATCTATCAAGAACCCTGATCAGACGGTCAATGATCTGCTTGGACGCGGCTTTCCAATTTCATTTGAACTCGGGATCGTGACGGTGCTGGTTGCGCTTGTGTCAGGTATTACGTTAGGGATCATTGCCGCACTAAAGCACAACGGCATTGTCGATTATATGGCGATGACGCTCGCTGTGCTGGGTATCTCCATCCCGAACTTTGTACTGGCAACACTTGTGATTCAGCAGTTTGCAGTAAACTGGCAGATACTCCCGGCTGCCACGTGGTCCAGTCCGATGCATATGGTTCTACCGGTCATTGCCCTGGCTACGGGACCAATGGCGATTATTGCCCGTCTGACGCGTTCCAGCATGCTCGAGGTCTTAACGCAGGATTACATAAAAATGGCGCGTGCCAAAGGGTTGACACCATTTAAGATTGTCGTCAAGCATGCACTGAAAAATGCCATGCTCCCTGTCGTAACGATTTTAGGTACATTACTTGCAGGAATTTTAACAGGAACCTTTGTCATTGAAAAGATTTTTGCAATACCGGGCATGGGCAAGTATTTCGTTGACAGCATTAATAATCGTGACTATCCGGTCATTATGGGCACGACAGTGTTTTACAGTTCCATTCTGGTCTTTATGCTCTTCCTTGTTGACGTAGCATATACGCTGCTTGATCCTCGAATCAAGCTGGCGAAGAAGGGAGGAGAGTAGGAATGAGACAAGTATCTTCTCAGGACACACATAAAAAACAAATTCCGGACGACTGGTTTAAGCCGGTCGGGAAGGATCGTGAGAAAGCCGAGGAGGTTGTTCGGCCTTCACTTTCTTACTGGAAGGATGCCTGGAGGCGTCTGTTGAAAAATAAGCTGGCAATGGGCGGACTGGTCTTTTTAATCGGACTCGCGTTTATGGCGATTTTTGGACCGATGATGACGCCTCATTCCCCTACCACACAAGTATTACCGAATCAGAACATGGCGCCGAGCAGCACACACTGGTTTGGCACAGACAACCTCGGCCGCGATGTCTTCGCCAGAACCTGGTACGGAGCGCGGATTTCCTTGTTCGTTGGTCTGATGGCCGCATTAATTGATTTCTTTATTGGCATCATTTACGGAGGCATTGCGGGTTATAAAGGTGGTAGAACGGACAATGTCATGATGCGTATTGTCGAGATCCTGTATGGACTTCCTTACCTGCTCGTTGTGATTCTGCTGCTTGTTGTGATGGGGCCGAGCCTTGCCACGATTATTGTTGCGCTGACGGTTACCGGATGGATTGGAATGGCCCGGATTGTCCGCGGTCAGGTCATGCAGATTAAAAACTATGAGTTTGTCACAGCTTCACAGTCGTTTGGAGCAAAAACGTCCCGTATTATCAGAAAAAATCTTCTGCCGAATACGATGGGGCCGATCATTGTACAGATGACATTAACGGTGCCAACCGCTATTTTCGCCGAAGCGTTTCTGAGCTTTCTTGGACTTGGCATTCAGGCACCGCATGCCAGCTGGGGTGTGATGGCTAATGATGCATTAGGGGTCATTATTTCAGGACACTGGTGGCGTTTATTCTTCCCGGCATTCTTTATTTCAGTCACCATGTTTGCATTTAACGTATTAGGTGACGGCTTACAGGATGCGCTTGATCCGAAGCTGAGAAAATAAAACGGAGGTGACATGATGACATTAATCAAGGAACAAAAGAAGCAATCCGGACCCGCGAAAGCAGACTTACCTGTATTAAGTGTGAAGGATTTGCAGGTCACGTTTAAAACGTATGGAGGAACTGTTCAGGCGGTCCGCGGTGTGAGCTTCGATGTATTTCGCGGAGAAACGCTTGCGATTGTAGGCGAATCCGGCTGTGGTAAAAGTGTGACGTCCAGCGCGATTATGGGACTGATTCCATCGCCACCCGGTGAAATCACGGGTGGACAGGTGGTGTTCAAAGGAAAGGATCTTACATCACTTTCAAAAAAGGAAATGCGGGAAATCCGGGGTGTTGATATCTCTATGATCTTTCAGGATCCGATGACAGCTCTTAACCCTACATTAAAAATAGGGGATCAGCTGACAGAAGGAATCCGTCAGCACCAGAAAATCTCCGGAGCTGAGGCGAAGAAAAAAGCGGTTGAGATGATGAAGCTGGTGGGCATTCCAAATCCTGAAGAACGGCTTAAACAGTATCCTCATCAGTTCAGTGGCGGGATGAGACAGAGAATCGTGATTGCGATTGCCCTTATGTGTGAGCCGGAGCTGCTGATTGCCGATGAGCCGACGACCGCGCTGGATGTGACGATTCAGGCGCAGATTCTGGAGCTGTTTCAGGAGATTCAGGAAAAGACAGGTGTATCCATCATTTTAATTACACATGATCTGGGTGTTGTGGCGAAAATTGCCCACCGCATTGCAGTCATGTATGCAGGAAAGATTGCAGAGACAGGCACGAAAAGAGAAATCTTTTATCAGCCTCAACACCCTTATACGAAAGGGCTGTTGAATTCCGTTCCGCGGCTGGATTTAAAGGGTAAGGCGCTTGAACCGATTGAGGGAACGCCGCCTGATTTATTTTTACCGCCGGAGGGCTGTCCGTTTGCTGCACGATGTCCGCATGCCATGGTCGTGTGTGACAAACTTATGCCTGAGACAGAGCAGCTCACATTCACGCATAAAGCAAGCTGCTGGCTGCTGGATGAGCGCGCAAATCCGGCCTGAAAGAGACGTGTCTGATTAGATGACAGGCAGGCTTTCAGGCCGGAACCATACATAATCATAAAAGGGGGAAAACAGCATGAAGAAATGGGGAATCTTTTTATTTTCAATCGTCATGGTGCTTGTACTGGCAGCATGTACAGCGAATGAAAATGCCGGTGATGAATCACCTGAGCAGGATGTAGAAGGTACAGAGAGCGAAAGCGGAGAAAAAGTTCTGCGCATGAACAATGGTGTAGAGCCGACATCAATGGATCCGTCTATCGGTTTCGACGCTTCATCATGGAATATTCTGAATAACGTGATGGAAGGCTTAACACGTCTTGGTCAGGATGATCAGCCGCAGGAAGCAATGGCTGAGTCATGGGACATCTCTGAGGATGGCTTAACTTACACGTTTAACATCCGCGAAGATGCGAACTGGTCAAATGGAGAGCCTGTAACAGCAGAGGATTTTGTCTATGCATGGACGTATATGCTGGATCCAAATACAGCTTCACCTGCAGCATTCCTTGCTTACTTCATCGAAGGGGCAGAGGAGTTTAACGCAGGTGAAGGAGATTCATCATCTCTTGGTATCACAGCTGTGGACGAAAAAACACTGGAAGTAAAACTGACGGCACCAACAGGCGCATTCCTGAACATTATCTCAAACCCGTCATTCTTCCCGATTCATAAAGCAACTGCAGAGGAAAACCCTGAGTGGTACGCAGAAGCAGATACATTTGTTGCAAACGGACCGTTTAAAGTGGAATCATGGGCACATGACAGCGAGCTTGTCATGACGAAAAACGAAGAGTACTGGGATGCTGACAATGTCAAGCTTGATCAGGTTCACTGGGCAATGGTAAGTGACACGAATACAGAATATCAGATGTTCGAGAGTGGAGATCTTGATATGTCTGAAATTCCTGCCGACAGTGCCGATCAACTGATTGATAGCGAAAATGTTGTGATTGAAGATCAGGCAGGACTTGCTTTCTATCGTTTTAACGTAAATGAAGAGCCATTCCAGAACAAAAAGATCCGCCAGGCGATTGCAAAAGCAGTTAATCAACAGGAACTGGTTGATTTCGTAACGAAAATGGGTGAAGTGCCGGCAACCGGATTTGTGTCACCAGGATTTGAAGATGCAAGCGGCAATGACTTCCGTGAAACAAACGGAGACCTTCAAGTGTTTGATGCAGAAGAAGCAAAAGCGCTTTTAGCAGAAGGTATGGAAGAAGAAGGCTATGATGAACTTCCTGCGATCACACTTTCTTACAGCAACACAGAGTCAAACCGTGTTGTGGCAGAAGCGATCCAGCAGATGATCAGCCAGAACCTCGGTGTGGAGATGGAACTTTCAGCCGTTGAGAGTAATGTATTCCTTGATGAGCAGCGTGGACTTCAGCATCAGCTTTCACGCAGTTCATTCCTGCATGACTATGCAGACCCAATCAATGCACTTGAAAGCTTTGTAACGGATTCATCCATGAACCGTACAGGATGGTCCAACGCAGAATTTGATCAGCTGATTGCCGATGCAAAAGCTGAAACAGATGAAGCAGCACGTTATGAGCTTCTGTACCAGGCAGAAAAACTCTTGATGGACGAAGCACCGATCTTCACGCTTCACTATTACAACCAGGTGTATCTATATGCTGACAATGTAAAAGACGTTGTCCGTCACCCGGTAGGTTATGTGGAATTGAAGTGGGCGGATAAGACGGAGTAAGATTTATTTCGTGATTAAGATAATATAACCGGTGAGCTGCGCGCCAGGCGGACGCTTTCCGCGGCCGGGCGGTGAGCCACCTAGTGCTTCGCACTACGGTGTCTCACCTGACCCTTTGATGCCGCAGGAGTCGCCGCCTTCTGCTCCGCTCACCTCATTTTATTCACTATAAAAAATGGATGTTAATCGGCAAGTTTGACACGAAAAATCATACACTTTTCTTGATTGTGGAAAAGATTATTCCGTCCTCTTTTCCAGAGTTAAGAAAGGAGCAATAAATATGATCACACCAAAAGCATTGAAACCGGGAGATACCGTTGGCTTTATTGCCCCGGCCAGTCCACCGAATATTGAGCAGATGGAAAAGTCGATTGCGTTTTTCACTTCACTTGGACTTAAGGTAAAAGAAGGAAAACATGTGAGAGATGTGTATGGTTACCTCGGTGGAAAAGATGAAGACCGTCTTCAGGACCTTCATGATATGTTTGCTGATCCTGAAATTGACGCGGTGATCTGTGCAGGTGGCGGATACGGTACAGCCAGACTTGCTGCGCGGATTGATTACGAACTGATTCAAAACAACCCAAAGATTTTCTGGGGATATAGCGATATTACATTTTTACATACGGCAATCAGACAGCAAACAGGGCTTGTCACATTTCATGGACCGATGCCCGCGTCTGATATAGGAAAAGAATCGTTCTCTGATTTATCTAAACGCATGTTTGACCAGCTTTTTGAACCGAAGGAATTACATTATACAGAAGCGATTTCTCCGCTTACCGTTTTATCTGGAGGAGAGTCTGTCGGTGAGCTGACCGGGGGAAACCTGACTCTGATTACAAGCACACTGGGTACGCCATTTGAAATCGACCTGAAAAATAAAATGCTGCTTATTGAAGATATTGATGAGGAACCTTATCGTGTGGATGGCATGCTGAATCAGCTGCGGATGGCAGGAAAGCTTGATCAGCTGTCCGGTATTGTGATCGGTGATTTTAAAAACGCTGTGCCGACGAATGGAAAGCCTTCTTTATCACTGGAAGAAGTGCTGGATCATTACCTGGCTGACCTTGGTATTCCGGTGATATCCGGATTTAACATTGGACATTGCGAGCCGCATTTTGCCGTGCCGCTTGGTGTAAAAGCAAGACTATCCTCTTCAAGAAAATCACTGACACTGCTGCCGGGGGTGGAGTGATGATCCGCTCGATTGAAACGTTCAGGGTAAAAGTCCCTTTAAAAAAGCCATTTAAAACAGCTTTAAGAACGTTAACGACTGCTGAATCCGTCGTCGTGAAAATCATAGATTCAGAGGGCCGGGCCGGTTACGGAGAAGCACCGCCAACACATGTCATCACAGGAGATTCGCTGTCAGGCATTGAGGCAGCAATTAACGAAGTGATCGGTCCGAAATGTATCGGTCAATCCGTACTCGCACGGGAAAATCTTTTACATACGATCCACACATCCATGGTGGGTAATACAAGTGCAAAAGCTGCGCTTGATTGTGCCGTTCATGACCTGCTTGCCCAGCACGCGGGACTGCCGCTCTATCAGTTTCTCGGTGGAAGCCGGGATACGCTTGAAACGGATTATACCGTGAGTGTCAATGCACCTGAGGAAATGGCTTCGGATGCTTTACAGTTTATCCAGGACGGTTTCTCTATTTTGAAAATAAAAGTCGGGATCGGGGCGATCGAAGAAGATCTGAAGCGTATTCGTGCCATTCGTGAAAAAGCCCCGGACTGTGTACTGCGTCTGGATGCGAATCAGGGCTGGACGGCGAAAGAGGCGATTTATGCGATCCGTAAGATGGAAGACGAGGGACTGAATATTGAACTCGTTGAACAGCCGGTCAAAGCGCATGATATAGAAGGATTAAAACAGGTGACTGATCACACTTACACCCCTGTTATGGCAGATGAAAGTGTGTTCTCACCGAAAGATGCGATACGGGTTTTACAAATGCGGGCGGCTGACCTGATCAATATTAAACTCATGAAAGCAGGCGGTATTCATCAGGCGCTGACGATCGCCAAGCTGGCTGAAAGCTATGGCATTGAATGTATGACAGGGAGCATGATTGAAACAAAGGTCGGCATCACAGCGGCTGCCCATTTTGCCGCAAGTCAGCGGAACATTACACGCTTTGACTTTGACGCGCCGCTATTGCTTGCTGAGGATATCGTGGTTGGAGGCGTCAGTTATCATCAGTCTGAAATGAAGCTTGCCAATACGCCGGGACTCGGTATCCTGACGATTCAGAATCATGCCGTCATTTAGGAGGAAAACATCATGAAAACAGCTCACATTAACGTGACAGTCGCGACTTTATGGACAGGTCCTGACTCCCCGAGAGATCTGGATCAGGAGGCGATTGAATATCCGGTTCAGATTGAAAAATGGTTAAATGGGATGTCCCCTGAGGAACGAAAGCAGCTGCTTGATGATAATAAAATACAGTCACAGGTGCTTTATGGAGAGACCGTATATGTGCTCGAGGAAAAGGATGGGTGGTCCCATGTCCTTGTCCCTTCCCAGGCGAGTAAAAAGAATGAGGCAGGCTATCCGGGCTGGATTCCTTCTGTGCAGTTAACTGACGTTTCAGAGGAGGATGCCGAGAGAGAGCCGGATCAGTTGCTTGCCATGGTAACAGCAGAATTTGCTGATCTGAAAAATGAAAACGGAGAACAGCTCCTTCCACTCGTTTATACAACCATTCTACCTGTACTGGACGAAGGAGAACGGATTGAAGTACATACACCGCATGGCAGCGGGTTTTTAAAACCGGATGACGTAGAGCTTTACCGTGGTCAAAAGGAGCAGCGCAGCGGCCTGGGGCTTGCGACTGAAGGGGAACGCTTTATCGATCTGCTGTATCTTTGGGGAGGCATGACGCCTTACGGCTATGATTGCTCAGGCTTCAGTTATTCCATACATAAAGCAAACGGCTATATCATTCCACGTGATGCCTCAGATCAGGCAGCTGCCGGAGTAAAGGTTAAAAAAGAAGACGTGCAGCCTGGTGATCTCCTGTTTTTCGCTTATGAAGAAGGCAAGGGGCGACTCCATCATGTCGGAATCTATCATGGAGACGGGAAAATGATTCATTCCCCAACACCGGGTAAACGGATCATGATTCAGGAAATCAAAGGCTCTTTTTACGAAAAAGAATGGTGCGAAACACGTCGATATTGGAAGAAATGAGGGGAACATCATGACACAGCAGAAGCTGCTCGAGGTGAAGGGCTTAAAAAAACACTTTGATTTAGGGAAAAACCAGCTGTTAAAAGCAGTGGATGGCGTCAGCTTTGACGTATATAAAGGTGAGACGCTCGGGCTTGTTGGAGAGTCAGGATGCGGGAAATCCACGACAGGCAGAACGGTCATGGGTCTATACAACCGGACAGATGGGGAAGTTCACTTTGACGGACAGAACGTCCATCAAATGAATGAAAAAGAGCGTTTTTCTTTTTTGCGGAATATGCAGATGATTTTTCAGGATCCGTATGCATCACTGAATCCCAGGTCCACGGTTCTTGAAATTATTGCGGAACCGATGGAAGTGCATGGTCTTTACAAAAATGCTAAAGAAATGAAGGAAAAGGTTTATCAGCTTCTGGAGGATGTTGGTCTGAACCGCGATCACGCCAACCGTTATCCCCATGAATTCTCAGGTGGTCAGCGTCAGCGTATTGGTATTGCACGTGCTCTTGCACTCGATCCGGATTTCATTATCGCAGACGAACCTATTTCAGCACTGGACGTATCGGTGCAGGCACAGGTCGTCAATCTGCTCAAGTCTCTTCAGGACGAAAAGGGACTTACCTATTTGTTTATTGCGCATGATCTATCCATGGTCAAGCACATTTCAGACCGGATCGGGGTCATGTATCTTGGTCACATGGTAGAGCTCACAACGAGTGAAAAGCTGTACGAGGATCCGCAGCATCCTTACACAAAGGCGCTGCTGTCAGCCATTCCGATTCCTGACCCGGATATCGAGGAAAACAGAGAACGAATTCTACTTAAAGGAGAATTGCCAAGTCCTATTGATCCGCCAAGCGGGTGTGTGTTCAGAACCCGCTGTCCGCTTGCCGATGAGCGCTGTGCAGCAGAGAAACCGGAGTGGCGGGAAGTCAAAACAGGTCACTTCGCCGCCTGTCACTACGCCTGATCCTCATGTTTGTGTATACTGAAAGCAGGGAATACCTATAACTATATCCCGTTTTCAGGAGGAGATTTCCCATGAAGAATTTAATTAAAAAAGCAATTAAATATGGTCCGATTGTGTATCCAATTATCCGTAAGCTGATGAACAAGCGGAAAGCCGGACGCTATTAAATCATTTTCATCCGACTTAAAGCCAGATATAAATTCGACGGTTTCTTAGAGGGGAATGAACCTGAAAGAAATGAGTTTATTTCCCTCTGAACCGTTAGTATATATAGGCTTTGAGCCCGTATTGCGAAACCTGTCGGAAAATATAGTAAAGAATAATTTGCTATTTATACGAGTGCGTGCTAGTATTAACACATGCTTAATACGTAACAACCATCTAATTCACATGTTATCAGGGATTTTACATTTCCGATCATGTAAAATTCGTGCTAGCATGTGAATTCTTTGTTTTTACTCAGCTATTAAGTAAAACCAAGAACAAAGTGGAGGAATTACCCATGAACGAAGGTACAGTAAAATGGTTTAACGCAGAAAAAGGATTTGGATTTATCGAAGTTGACGGCGGCGAAGACGTATTCGTACACTTCTCAGCTATCACTGGCGACGGATTCAAAACTCTTGAAGAAGGTCAAAAAGTTAGCTTTGACATCACTCAAGGCAACCGTGGCGACCAAGCTGCTAACGTTGTAAAATTATAATTTTTACAATTTCAAACACCTGTTTCTCTTAGGAGATGCAGGTGTTTTTTTATGTTTTGCTGTCTACATGCGCGGAAGTAGATCCGGTTGTTAATGTAGACTGGTTTCGCGTAAGCAGAGGGTAACCGGAGTAGGTAAAAACTCACTGAACTCACGAACTTTTTTGTAAGCTGGCGAATTCAATGAAGAAGCTCACAAACTTGCCGGATAAGCTGACGAATTCCGGATGCATCCTCACGAACTTAGTCTGTAACCTCACAAAGTCTATACAGGTATGCTGTCTGCATGCGCGGAAGTAGATCCGGTTGTTAATGTAGACTGGTTTCGCGTAAGCAGAGGGTAACCGGAGTAGATCAAACCTCACTGAACTCACGAACTTTTTTGTAAGCTGGCGAATTCAATGAAGAAGCTGACGAACTTGCCGGATAAGCTGACGAATTCCGGATGCATCCTCACGAACTTAGTCTGTAACCTCACAAAGTCTATACAGGTATGCTGTCTGCATGCGCGGAAGCAGATCCGGTTGTTAATGTAGACTGGTTTCGCGTAAGCAGAGGGTAACCGGAGTAGATCAAACCTCACTGAACTCACGAACTTTTTTGTAAGCTGGCGAATTCAGTCTCTAACCTGACAAACTCGTAGGCTAACCTCACGAACTCATCCCGTATCCTCACGAATTCACCACTTAACCTCACAACCCTTGTCCCATAATGAATATCCACACACTTTCACACATATATCCCGTTTCAAACAGGACTTACAAAGGGAAAAGCAGAAGAGTACAGGCATGGAAAGTGGGGATGTGGATGGAACGGATTCCTTTGAATCAGTCTTTTTATGAAAAAAGTGCGCTGGAGCTTGCACCTGCCCTTTTAGGTAAGCTGCTGGTGAAAGAAACAGCTGATGGAATGGCGTCCGGTATTATTGTGGAAACGGAGGCATACATGGGAGCTGAGGATCGTGCAGCCCATAGCTTTGGTAACCGGAGGACGCGAAGAACAGAGATCATGTTTGGAAAAGCGGGCTCTGTTTATACGTATCAGATGCATACACATACTTTGGTGAATGTTGTGGCAGCTGAGATAGATACACCTCAGGCTGTGCTGATCAGGGCGGTCGAACCTGTTGATGGACTGCATTTAATGGAGCAGCGCAGAAAGGGGCGAAAGCAGCTTGAATGGACGAGTGGTCCGGGAAAGCTGACGAAAGCGTTAGGGATTGCGATGTCCGATTACGGAACTCATTTTACAAGGAGGCCGCTTCAGATCTGTGAGGGCTGGCCGGAGGGTGCTTTTGAAGTGGTGTCAGGACCAAGGATAGGGATTGATAACACAGGCGAAGCGCGCGATTATCCTTATCGTTTCTGGGTGAAAGACAATGCATATATATCAAAATAGTAAAGGGGAGAAAAACATGTCGTTAACATTTCAGGCAGTGATGGTGGATTTAAAAGATGATCAGGTAGAGGCGCAGGTAAGAGAGCTATCTGAAGAAGATCTTCCAAAAGGGGAAGTGCTGATTAAGGTTGCATACTCAAGCGTGAATTTTAAGGATGGGCTTGCGGGATTGAAGGACGGGAAAATTGTTCAGTCGTACCCGTTTATACCAGGGATTGATTTGTCAGGGACGGTTGTTTCCTCAGAGAACGACCGTTTCAGTGAGGGAGACCGGGTGATTGCCACAAGTTATGATATTGGTGTCACACACTTTGGCGGGTATAGTGAGTATGCGAAAATACCTGCTGACTGGGTGGTGCCGTTGCCGGAAGGTCTTTCATTGCGTGATGCGATGATTTTTGGAACAGCAGGCTTTACGGCTGCATTATCTGTACATAGACTTGAGCAGGCAGGTATTACCCCTGAATCCGGCAAGGTTCTCGTTACTGGAGCCACAGGCGGTGTCGGCAGTATGGCTGTGGCGATGCTCGCTAAACGGGGTTATGATGTTTCTGCAAGTACAGGAAAACAGTCAGAGCATGAATTTTTAAAAGTTCTGGGTGCTAAAGAAGTGCTGTCACGCGATGAAGTGTATGATGGCGGAAAAATCCGGCCGTTAAGTAAAGGGAAATGGATGGCGGCAGTGGATCCGGTTGGCGGAGACAGCCTGGCTGCGGTGTTGAGTGAAATGAAGCAGAATGGCGCAGTAGCTGTAAGCGGTCTGACTGGCGGAACCAAAATCCCGACAACGGTGCATCCGTTTATCCTGCGAGGGGTCAGTTTGCTCGGCGTTGATTCTGCTTATTGTGCCATGCCTCTTCGCAGTGAGATTTGGGCGCGTCTCGGTCAGGATTTGAAGCCTGATGATTTGGAGCTGCTGGTCAATCGTGAGGTTTCTTTGAAAGAAGTTCCGCAGGCGATGGAGGATATTATTGAGAGTAAAATTCGAGGTCGTGTGCTCGTGAAGGTTGAGGAATAAATCCGAAAGTCTCAGGTTATAAGACAGAAAAACAGTGGACTCCATCAGGAATCCACTGTTTTTATAACGGCTATTCAGCAAGTCGTTGAACGGACTGACTGACAAGCTGGGAAGTCAGTTCTTCAAATGTTAAAGGAGGACTATACAGGTAGCCCTGATAAAAAATAGATTCTCTCGTGGCGAGATATTTTCTCTGGTCCTCGGATTCCACTCCCTCAGCAATGACCTCCATTTCCAGCTGCTCCGCCATATTGATGATCATATCCACAACGGCCTGGTTTTTAGGACTGATTAAGAGGGACTGTACAAATGATTTATCAATTTTAATAATATCCAGCGGGAAATCCTTTAAGTATTGCAGGGATGAATAGCCTGTCCCAAAATCATCAAGCGAAAGCTTAATGCCCATTTCCTTTAAGCTGTGTAAGGTTGGAAGGGACTTTTCCACATCCTGAATAACGGTTTCTGTCACTTCAAGAACAAGGCAGTGGGGAGGCATACCTGTTTCTTCTAAGACTTTGCGTACGAGCTGTGGGAAATCCTCCTGCTTAAACTGGATAGACGAAATATTCACAGCAAGATGACCGGGCATGTAATTTGATTTTTTCCACTCAGTAAATTGCGTACAGGCTTTTCGCAGGACCCATTCGCCGATCGGTAAAATCAAGTTCGTTTCTTCAGCTAAAGGAATAAAATCTGCGGGAGATACTGTACCCAATTCTTTGCTGTGCCAACGGATGAGCGCTTCGACTCCATTAATCTGATTATCATGAATAGAGACAAGCGGCTGATAATAAACCTCCAGTTCTTCATTCATAATGGCTTTTCTTAATCCTGACTCCATCTTCATTTTGCTTGAAATTTCGTCATTAATTTCACTGGTGAAAAATTGAAAATGTGCCCCACCGAGCTCTTTTGCTTTGTACATAGCCATGTCGGCATGCTTAATCAGCTCATCAGCAGTGATCCCATCCTGTGGATAAAGGCTGATCCCGATAGAGGGAGACATAAAAATCTCTGTATTTCCGATTAAAAAAGGATCTTTAAAAGCTGTTAATACGGCATTAGCCTTTGTGCTGATCTGAAAAGGGGAACTGGCAGGAGAGAGGATGATAAATTCATCTCCACTTTGTCTTCCAATCAGATCTTCATATTTAAGTAAATGACTCATGCGATCCGCCATAGCCTTCAGCAGCAGATCACCGGTCTGATGTCCATAAACGTCATTCACCTGTTTAAAGCGGTCCATATCGATAAATGCTGCGGCGACTTCCTGACCTGTGTTACTTGCTGAGTGGATCATCTTCCCGAGCTCTTCATTCAACATGCGCCTATTAGGAAGGTTCGTCAGTGGATCCTTATAGACAAGCTCTTCAATCTTTTTTTGCTGTTTGACTCTCTCGGAAATGTTTCTGATTATCCCTGTGTAGTAAAGCTGACTTTCATTTTTTACAGATGAAAACGACAGTTCAATGGGAAAAGTCTTATTATTCTTATGTTTTCCTTTAAGAACAAGAGTCTGTTTGTCGTTGTCCGATGAAAGTTCGTAACCAGGCAAAATGACGGATAAGGGTTGATCCATCATCTCAGATTTTCCATATCCAAAAATCGTTTCTGCAGCCTTATTCCAGGAAAGTACAGCTCCGTTACCATCAGTGGTGATGACGGCATCATTGGCAGCATCCATAATTGAGCGGTATAGCTGATCAGTCATTGTCAGCCTCTGGTTTGCCAGCGCCATTTTTTTATCATAAAAAATGACGATAAAAACAAAAGATAAAATGATCAGCATGGCGATGGCAATAATAGAACCAATCGTATTTTGATCCAGTCCGGTCACGTCCTGGACAGCGTGATGAGCGGAGTGATCAAAAGTAGCTGAAGCCATTCCGGTATAATGCATACCTGAGATAGCGATTCCCATGATCACCGCACTGATAGCAGGACCAATAAAGGCACTGCTGTTTTTCTGAAACGAAAAATAGATGAAAATTCTCAGTGCTGCATAGGAAGCAACGACCGCGATCAGAGCAGATAATGCAACAATCCACAGGTTATACACAATATCAGCCTGCATTCTCATGGCTTCCATTCCTATGTAATGCATAGATAAAATACTGATGGAAATGAAGACGGATCCAAAAATAATCACTCTTGACGTGATGACTTTCTTATTTAACAGTAGAAAAGCGGTAAAGCTGGAAATAGCGGCAAAAACAATACTGAGGAACAGAAGACCCGGATGGTAGGAGACAGGCATAATCAAATGATACGCAAGCATCGCCACAAAGTGCATACACCAGATGCCAGCCCCGAAAATGAGGCTTCCTGATGTCAGCCACAATCCTTTTCGACTTCTTTTGTTTTCCTGAATCATTTTTTTCACAAGGAGTAAGGCGGCATATGAGGAAAAGATCGCGATAAGCAATGAGCCTGTAACGAGAAACAGATTGTATTCTCCCATGAAAAATCCTCCAGTCTGTGGGGCTTGGCTGTGTTCGAGTGTAAAACGGGAAAATATTAAGAAATAGTCCTTTATACGTAATAAAATAATAGTTCATTATTCTCTTATAGACAAGTTATTTTATTCTTAGAAATTTTTGGATTTGAGATAAAAACGTGCCCGATCATTCCTGCGCTCATTGCGGCTCACAAGCCGCTGGCGCTTACGGAATAACCAGGCACTTTTGGTTTTTCTAATTTATATCCCTCAATGTTAAAAAGATCTAGTCTAAGAAGATGAGTCCTCAGGTTTCCATTCTCGAAAAATAAAATAGGCAAGCGTGACCAGGATGAAGGTTGTAAAGGGAAAAAAGAAATTCCATGATGAAAAACTTACTGATTCTAATTGGAAATATATCAGTGAATACCAAGCTTCAAAAATCATGTTCATAAATAATGTAATCACAGGACCAACCCAAAGCTTTCTGAAGTACCAGGAACTAAGGCATCCGGCACTGATGACAATGCTTGGTACAATCACTAATTGCCAGAGAAAAGGGTCTATGCTGTTGATCATTCCTTTACACCAACATATCCCGTTTCTTCAACAATCCACTGTCCTTCTTCGGAAACAATCCAGTCGATGAGCTTTGTTTCGTTTTCGGTACGGTCTCCCACCGTGATTGCATAAAATTCTGACGCAATAGGGTAAGATCCGTCGCGAATTGATTCTTCTGAAGGAGGCACGCCATCAATGGCAAGCAGTTTGATATCTCCATCACGATGCATTTCTGTAGAGAAGAAGCGGAATGAATAACCAATGGCATTTCCATGGTTGCGATAATCAGAGGTTTCACGAATGATCCCGCCCATACCGGAAACAATTTCTTTAGCAGGGGCTTCCATTAAAGGAATATCCCCCATCAGGTTTTCAAGTGCTGTCTGACTTCCACTATCATCAGGACGCTGAAACGCCTGAATGTCTTCATTTTCCCCACCAACTTCACTCCAGTTTGTTATTTCCCCGGAGTAGATCTTCTGTACCTGTTCCATCGTTAGAGAGTCAACCGGATTTTTGGCATTGACGAAAAAGACAAATGCTTCACGGCCAATTGGCGTCATTTCAAAAGTATGTCCTGCCTCTTCAGCTGCTATAATCTGGCGCTCAGACGGTCCGGCAACGAAAATAATATCCGTTTCTTCTTTAATTAGACGTGTATAAGCACTGTCTGTTTTTGTGGATAAGACAATGCCATCACTGTTATTCACATGTGGATAATGTCCTTCAGGATAAACTGCCTGGGCAAAAGCGGAATACACAGGATATAGTGCAGTGGCTCCATCCAGCTCCGGGAGATCGCCAGAGAGCTGAAGTGAGGCATCCTGCTCTAATGAGACAGCTTTTGTTCCTGATCCGAAAGGTTCATATTCGGTCAAGTCTACCTCAGCTGAATTCGTAATCCGTTCAATATAAAGGTCATAGCCGTAACGACTTATTAACACAATTATGCACAAACCCACAAAAGCGCTCAATGTGATTCTGAATGTCTTCCCTTTAAGCTTTTCGAATATCCCCATCACTAAAATGACATAAAACACGAAAGAGGCAATCCATACGAATGTAACGCCAGGGGAACCAAAATTAAAATAAACAGTAAAACTCAAAAATACGGTGAAAAACAGCAGGCCCATGGCTAAAATAATTGATACAAACGTCTTCCAGATCATAAATGTCCTCCTTTAGTGTATTAACTGCTTAAAACGTTCCAATGCTTCGTTTTGATCAAACGTGCTGTACCAGCGGAAGTTTTGCTGGTCAATAATGCGGTAATGCTGGCTGATCAGGTTTTGCTGCAATGTGTAGCCGCTTTGTGAATCAATTTCCCGCCACCACACCTTACCGCCCATCGTTTTTCCATAGGGCTCTTCCGGTGTCCCAAACGTAACAAGGCGAATCACTTCAAGCGGTTCGTTACCAAGCGTATTCTGCAGAATCTCACTGTTTTCGAAAAGCGCTGTAAAGCTCACCACAACATTCCATCCGGGAAGCGTTCGTTCTTTTTCAATTTGGACGAGTGTTTTTTTAGAAATGCCGAGAATTTCAGCCATACGATCCTGAGAGAGTGACTGCTCTGTTCTGATCAGTTTCATTTTTTTTGCAATTTCCTGTACAACCTGTTCTTTTTCCATTTTCATGACCACCTAATTAGGGTTAAAGTATACTTATAGTGTAATTTTACACTAAAAATCATGTTGATCAATCTCTTTTTGGAAAAAATGTTAATTTGGAATCTATTGCGTTCAAGTCCAACGATTTTGAAAAATTACATGAAAGTGTGCCAGTGATGATTGAATCGAAGGACATGATTAAACGTAAATAAAAGCTATCTTTACAATGATTTAATGACCATTCTGACAAACAATCATGATACACTAGTACCACAATTTACGAACGAAATGGCAAGACTGGAGCGATCGTATGGAAATCGATAACATGGAACAATATTTGGAAGAACAATATGACATTATGGATGTGAGTCTGCTGGCCGGGAAAATTATGCTCGAAAGCGGAGCGGAGACGTACCGGGTTGAGGACACGATGATGAGGATTGCGAAAAATTACGGAATCAAGGAATCTCATAGCTATGTGACACCGACAGGCATTATGTTTTCCATTGAAACGGAAGAGCCGACGAAGACGAAGCTGATCAGAATCTCAGACAGAACGACTGATTTGAAAAAAGTCATGCAGGTTAACAGTATCTCAAGGAGAATTGCCAACGGGGAACTGGATGTTCAGCAGGCTTACCGGATTTTAAAACGGATTCAGGTAGCAGAGGAAACGTACCCATTGAAAATCCGTATTGCTGCGGCTTCGATTTCAAGTGGCTGTTTTTTAATGATGTTTGACGGCTCATGGGCAGATTTTCTTCCTGCCATGGTGATTGGAGGAGTCGGTTTTGCCAGTGTTGTCTATTTTCATGATTTAATTCTGCTTAAGTTTTTCTCTGAATTTATGGCTTCATTAATCATTGGTTTACTTGCTGCCATCAGTGTGTTGACGGGAATTGGACAGGAGCTGGATAAAATTATTATTGGCTCTGTTATGCCACTGGTGCCGGGATTGTTAATTACAAATGCGGTTCGTGATCTGATCGCCGGTCATTTTATATCGGGACTGTCAAAGGGAGCAGAGGCATTTTTAACGGCTTTTGCCATTGGCTCCGGAATCGCTGTGATCGTGACGTTCCTGTAAGGAGGGGAGAAAAGGATGGATATTTTGATTCAAATCATCACGAGCTTTATTGCAGCGGCAGGCTTTGGCATTATTTTTAATGCGCCGAAGGAATCTTTGTGGAAATGCGGTTTTGTCGGAATGATTGGCTGGATGACTTATTTTCTCCTCTTTACGTTTGGGATAGGAGAGATACCTGCAACAGTTACAGCCGCTTTTCTAATTGCTGTGATCAGTCAGTTTTATGCAAGAGTATATAAGGCGCCCATTATTATTTATATTGTATCCGGGATTATTCCGCTTGTACCTGGTGGGACAGCCTATAATGCGATGCGTGCTTTTGCAACAAATGATTACAATACAGCGGTCCAATTTGCAGCTAAAGCTTTTTTGATTTCAGGTTCTATCGCGATGGGGATCGTGTTATCTGAGGTAATTAATCAGCTGTTAAAGCAGAGCAGGCTGAAGAGAATTGGATAGAAGTGAGATTGTCTGAGAAGGCAGTCTCATTTTTATATTTCAAATGGAATTTTAAGAATTTTTGGTAAATAAAGTGATTTTATGTTAATATCATCCTGATAGGACATCAAGAGAGATTCTGCATAAAGGAGAGTCGACATGAAGCATAAAATTGTTTTTTACATGGCTTGTCTTTTTGTTATGCTGCCGCTGATTTTATGGAGTACGATGAATGCAAACCCAGGTATTAGAATGACTTTTTTAAATGGCCCGTTCCCTTTTAGTCATCTCGGTGGAGGACCTTTCCAACTCGCATTTTACAGCAGTTTAGTCATGACTGGGGTACTTCTTTTTGGTGCTGGTGTCAGGCTTAGGAATTTACAGAAATAGATAAATGAAAGGCTGCTGATGAATGTGAATCAGCAGCCTTTTTAATTGTGTTTGAAAAACCACTCTCCAAATGGGGGGAGCTTTTTGATTTTGTCGGGTTGGGTACTAGGTATATGGACATGAACCTGTGAAACAACGTGAAAATCCTGCGAAACATATCTCATATACTGTGAACGGACATCCATTTCTTGTGAACTTCCCGCATAATTCTGCGAACCTCACACGAAATTCTGTGAACGTCTAAATCAAAACCACCAGTTCTCACTGGTGGTTTTGATTTGAATGTAAAATGACCATCTTTATAAGTCTATTATAACATACAAATAAATCCATTTTAAGCCTGTTTTTGTTTTGATCTGCCGGGTAAGATGAAAAAAGGAAAGGGAGTGTCTGAATGGAACTTGGATTATTAAGAGATGAGGTGCGGATTGTACCACATACATACGCGTGGAAAGCTGAATTTGAAACAGTGAAAACTTCTATTTTAGAAGAGTTGGAAGGTGTAGAGTTGCCGATTGAACATATTGGGAGCACAGCGATTCCTGGAATTAAAGCTAAACCGATTATTGATCTGCTAATGGGTGTAGATAATCTGGATGACGTTGAACCGTATATATTTAATTCATTGAAGAAGGCGGGTTTCTTACGATTGAGAGTTGAAAAACCTGGCGAAATCGTTTTTGCCCGTTTTGCCGATCCTGACTATAAAATTAAAACGCATTACCTTCATTTAACTGAGTATGACCGACCTTTATGGCGCAACCTGATCTTTTTTCGCGATTATTTAAATGAAAACAAAAATGCCAGGGATCAATATGGAGCGATTAAAAACGACTATGTGAGTGAGCATACAACGGGGATCGAGGGTTACACCGAAGCCAAAACAGATTTTGTACAAAGCATTTATCAACTGAGACCGGGAGCAGGGAAGGTGAATAAGCCGTTTGGTGTGTACGGGGTCAATGTGGAAAATGGGAAAATGCTTGTGATACGAAAAAGCAGGGGACCTTATCAAAACCGGTTTGATTTGCCGGGTGGCAGTCTTGAAGAGGGAGAAGCCTTAACGAAAGCGCTCCATAGAGAAATGGCGGAGGAGACGGGCCTGAGTATCCTTTCGGCGAATCAGATTGGCACGGCAGACTTTTTGCTTCCTTCACACTGGCAGGAATTCGATTGGATCCATCATATTGCTGTATTTTATGAGATCAGCACAGGTGGAGATATCGTGGTGCCTGAAACATTTGAAGGACAGGATTCTGGAGGAGCTGTCTGGATGGCAATGGAGGATTTAACTGCTGAAAATTCTTCACCACTTGTATCCAAGGCGTGTAGATGGGTTCAGACAGGTGTTTTTGAAAGTGAGCGGGAGGAGTATTTGGGGTGGAGGGTGAATAGTATTCATTTTTCTTAGTCGGAATCATTATTAATCACATAACCTCGTTTCACAATATCCTTTATGATAAAGTCTCTTCTCTCAATAAATGATGCATACATAGATAGTGCTTTCATTGATTCTTTTGTGTAGCGATTATCATCCCGGCTATAAATCACTTTGCCATAATAAAAAATTTGAGCTGCAAAAACAGTATTGGTTTTTTTAATATCGATTAAATCAACTTCATGATGCAGTTTTTCAGCAAGCTCACTTTTAATGTGTAACATATCAAAGGGAGGGAGATCCTTGTCACTTATATAAGCCAAGTCAATATCACTGGTACTGTGAATATTTCCGGTTGCCTGTGAGCCGAATAAAATGATAAATGCTGGGTCTAAATGTTTAATTAGAATGTCAGTCACCTTGCTTGCTATGTCCATCATATGTCCCTCCTCGAAACGTTTTCTTTACTATATTGTATGAATTAACGGATAAATAATCCAATGTGTACTGAGATATCGAAAATTAAAAACCAAAAAGTGTGAACCTCACAGGAGATTCACACCTTCCTTCCATTTAATCCACCTTAAAGCGTTTGATCTGCTCTTCAAGTGTCTGTGCTTTTTCGCGCAATTCCTGAGCCTGGTTAGAAATGTCACCAACAGTGGCTGTCTGTTCTTCGGCTGCGGCAGCAACTTCTTCGGCAGCCGCTGCTGTCTGCTCGATCACGCTGGCAATCTCCTGTACATTCTCAAGGGATTCTGCTGCACTTTTTTGAAGCCTGTCAAACAGTTCATTGATAACCTCAGTATCCTTTTCACCACGTTCTGCCGCTTCAAGAATGGCCCGCAGTGCGCCGGATGCTGAAGACATCATGTCAGCCTGTTGTTCAACGAGCTTCACGTTATGTTCCATCATACTGACGGTTTCATGCGTTTCAGTCTGAATCGTGTGAATAAGATCTGCAATTTTTGCTGCGGAATCGCTTGATTGCTCTGCCAGTTTTCGTACTTCCGATGCGACAACAGCAAATCCTTTACCACTTTCACCTGCTCTCGCTGCTTCGATCGCTGCATTTAATGCAAGAAGGTTTGTCTGACCGGCAATATCTGTGATAGTCGTAATGATGCTGTTAATTTCGCCCGAACGTGCTCCAAGCTGCTGAACTGCCTGAGAGGACTGATGAACGCTGTCCGTTATTATCTCTAAATGGGTGACGGATTCATTAATCACATCATTGCCGCTTCGGGCCAGACGTCCGGTATCACTCAGATTATCGATTGTACTGATAATGCTTGAGTGTCCGTCTGCTGCTATTTGATGCACTTCTGTGCTGGATTCCAGAATGGTATTGGACCGGTCTGCCTGAGTTGTTGAGCCTGTCGCTACTTCCTGAATGGATATCGCAATCTGCTCAGATGTCATGCCTGTTTCCGTCGCTGCTGCTGCTAAAGACTGAGCTGTCTGATTCGTATCCACGGCGGTTTGACTTATGAGCTGAATCATCGCTGTAAATTGAGTCCGCATATTTAAAATGGATGCAGCAATGACACCAATTTCATCCTTGCGATGAGCGTAATCCTGAGCTGCGTCATTCGTCTTTGTCGTTAAGTCGTAACCTGCAAGCTCTTCCACCGTTCCGGATAAACGTCTGATTGGCTTAACGATGGATCTGAGGCTGATCGCATTATAAACGACTGAGCCAACCAAAAGAAGAATCAGTACAATCAGTATCGTGTTTAATACAGCCTGCCGATCCGTAGCTGCTGTTACTTCAGCAGATGTTCTGGCATCAAGCATGGCAAAAAATTCGTCGATAGACGACATAATCGTCGCTTTTTCAACGTGATAAGCGGTATCATGCATGATACGCGCAGCAAACTCACTATTTGATTCCTCTGCTTCCTTCAAAGCTTCTGCTTCGGGAGGGACAATGTCTTTTACAGCATTCATGGCAATGACTTCAGTGTTCACAAGTGTATTGGAGTTTGCCTCTGCCTCTGCAAGCTTCGCCATTTCCTCTTCTGTAAAGCCCGCATCAATCATCAGCTGATTAAGAGAGCGTTGAACATCACTGTCCGGCCGTGGTGCTTCACCTGAGGCAGCGTAGAAATCCCAATATATACGCTCATAGTTTTCCGGACGTGGCACTTCACCGTTTCGAATAGCTAAAACATTAAAATACATTTCTTCATAAAATGGATCTCCCGTGATGACATATGTACGTGCTAATCTGGTGAGATCATCCGAACTTTGCCGTAACTCATCCGCTAACAAATAGGACTGATAGCGGTTTTCGTTACTTTCCGCAATTTGTGCATTGTTTTGTGAAGAAAAAAACGAAAATAAAGCGATCGCAATAATATTTGCCACCAGCAGCCCCGTCATGATCCAGCTTTTCTTTTGAATGCTCAACAAAAATCCCTCGCTTTCCTAAATAGTTAAAAAGTTATAGTTCTTTATAAGTGATAAATACCCAAGGTGGTACAGTGTAAACGGAGAGCCGGAAATAAATGTTTGATTGATATGACCCCCATTTAAAAAGTACTGACCTAAGTAATTGATTCAATAAAAATTCCCGCTATCTCATCAGATAACGGGAATCATGCTATTTATGACCGTTTAACGTCTCATCAAAATTGTAAAGATAAAAGCAGTAATAAGGGAGAATCCAAGATGGGTGATCAGGTTCGTCAGCTGTGCGCCCGTCAGTATTTCTGCGAACATTGTGCCCATCCCCATCATAAGTGGCATCACAATGATGGGGCCAATCAGCCAAATAAGTAAACCATGCACTGCGCCAAGAATGATATAACGGTTTGAGAAACGGGTCATGGCACCATATCCAAGACCGAATGTCCAGCTGATAATCATATGGAGCGTCCATCCTGCAAACAGACTTTCAGAACCGGCCAGTGAAGCAATCATTGGTATCATACCGATTGTCTGCATATAAAGACCAAAAACAATTCCTGCAACTGTACTGGCAACGAGTGAAACTGTGACTGTTCTGGACACTGGAAATATGACAGGACGCTGTTTTGCCGTTACCATAAAGTCATCACTCCTTTTTGTTTATCTTAACGTCTGGTACACGAATAAAAAGTAAGATAACTAACAATTCTGAAAATTTAATTGTGAGTTGAATTACAGTTTTTAAAGATGAAAGTATATTAATCTGGTCAAAGAGGTGATTGAATATGAAAAGATGGGGATGGATCATTGTTGTTTTGATCCTGATCGCAGGTCTGATTGTATTAAATCAGACTGTACTGGATCTATCTCCTGAGGTGATACGAAACTGGATTTTGTCTGTTGGTATGCTTGCACCACTATTATACGTATTACTTTATTCAGCAAGGCCGTTTATTCTGTTTCCAGCTTCAGTTCTTTCTCTTGCAGGAGGATTGGCATTTGGTCCTGTATACGGGACTCTTTTGACCATGACAGGTGCTACTGCGGGAGCGATTCTTGCCTTTATCTTTGCTAAAAAAGCTGGAGCTAAAAGAGTGGAGGAAAAGCTGGGAGAGAGAGGGAAGAAGCTTCAGGACCAATTGGAACACAACGGCTTTTTTATCGTTTTACTGCTAAGGCTGGTACCGTTGTTTAACTTTGATTTAATCAGTTATGCAGCCGGAGCTTCGAAAATCAGACTTTTACCCTTTACGTTAGCAACGCTTATCGGTATCATTCCGGGAACATTCGCTTACACTTTTCTTGGATTCAGCACTGGTTCAGACAGCGCAGGCACGATCGTTTTAGCAGTATCCATTTTTGCAGTCATATTTATTATTCCGATGCTTTTCAGAAAAAAAATAAAAGCATATTTACAGGGACGCTCAAATGAGGGGGAAGCGCCATAAAAAAAGCTGTCTTTGGACAGCTTTTTTTATTCCATCATTTGAAGAAATGAGAAAAGTTTGGCTCCGGAATAATATTGTTGGTTATAAAACAATATCGGAAAGCCGTTTCGTCTAATCTCATATGGAATTGACAGTACCTCATTACGATAATCAAATACTGAAAACTGATTGAAAGGAACCCGGCTTTGATAAAGAATATCACGTGCATTTTGACATTCATGACAGCCGGGTATGGTATATAATTGAGCCAATTCAGAATGAAAGAAAGAAGGGGATCTCATGGATAAACTGACACTCCTCTCCCATATAAATTTATTTGATGAACTACCAATGGATGAGCTGAAAAAAATCGATCAGAGCAGTACGATGACACCTGTTAAAAAAGGAACACAGCTGCTGATTCCAGGGCAATCCCTGGATATTTTGTTTATTTTAAAGAAGGGTCAGGTCCGATTGTACCGGATGACCCCAAATGGTAAACAATTCACTACAGATATTCTTGTAGATGGAAATGTTTTTGGTGAAACGGACTCTTTTACGCTGACAGATCAGGAAACTTACGCTGAAGCGATGACGGATTCCTATATTTGCACGATGAATAAAGAGAAATTTGAGCAATTTATCAGATCATCGCCGGATGTTTCACTGAAGTTGATTCAGATTCTTTCTAACCGGTTAAAAGAAACTTATGATCTGAGTGAAAAAATTGCACTGGCGGATGTTCGCTATCGTACCCTCTTTCTATTGTTGAAAATGAGTGAAAAAAGCGGTAAGCGGGAAAAAGAATGGCAATCCATCCAGATGAAGCTGACGCATGAAGACATTGCTACGATGGTTGGATCTTCCCGGGAATCCATTTCACTGCTGATGAGCAGTCTGAAAAAAGAGGGATTTGTTAAAAAGACGATTCGCGGATACGCGATAAAAGCTGATGACATTCAGAAAATCCTAGAAAAAGGCTAATAGGATAGAAGAAAAACCGCTCTGTAGTATAAGAGCGGTTTTTCAATGTTTCAGGCCTTCAGCCATTCAGCCTGCATGTCGACCCCGGCCGCTTTAAGTGTTGTAAAAACAGGGCAGCGTGCATCTGTTTTTTCTTTCAGCTCGTTTATACGATCCTGTGTTTCGTCTGTATGCACGGTGGCTTTAACAGTTACTGTTTCAAAATACGGCTTTACCTCAGGGTCTCCCATCAATCCGCGGGGATCCAATTCAGCTTCTATATTAAATTCAATCTTATCAAGAGAGAAATCCATTTCTTTTGCCACCATATTTGCAATAACATTTTCGCATCCAGCCAATGATGCAAGCATATTTGTCAGCGGATCCGGACCTTCATCCTGTCCACCCATATTCGGTGGCTCATCAATGATAATGAGGTGCTGTCCACTTGTGAGTTCCGTCTTCATATTTTCAGTAAATCCATCTACTTTAAAAGACATTTTGTTCGACACAATTAACATCTCCTTTTCTGTATTACACCTGAATTGTAGCAATCCCGGGTATGACAAAAAGTTAGCTGGCTAACATTGAGCACCTTCAAAAGTAAAAATCGGTTTATTATTCATCTTTTACAGGTATAGGGGTAAAAATACTCATCGGAAGGTGATTGATAGTGAAAAAGTATGACTTGATTGTGATTGGTAGTGGCTCAGCTGGAAGTGTGGCAGCACAGGCATGTAGAAAAGAAGGCTGGAGAGTGGCGGTGGTTGATGCCAGACCATTTGGAGGGACGTGCGCATTGAGAGGTTGTGATCCTAAAAAGGTGCTTGTAGGAGCGGCAGAAATAGTAGACGCTTCTCACAGAATGAAAGGGAAAGGGATTGCGGAGGATCAGGCGATTGACTGGCAGGCGTTAATGACGTTTAAAAAAACTTTTACTGAACCGGTTCCTGATGGAAAAGTCAGAGCATTTAAAGAAGCGGGCATAGACGTTTTCCATGGAGAAGCCGCCTTTGTTTCTGATCACACGATCAATGTGAGTGGAGAACTGCTGGAGGCTGATAAGTTTTTAATTGCATCAGGTGCAGAGCCTGCCGAGCTTCCATTTCAGGGCGCAGAACTGTTAAAGCATAGTGATGATTTTCTGGCGCTAGGGGAATTACCAAAGCGGATCATTTTTATAGGAGGCGGCTATATCTCAATGGAGTTTGCCCACATTGCAGCAAGAGCAGGCTCGGAGGTTCATCTTATTCACAGAAGTGATCAGATATTAAAAGGATTTGATGCGGATCATGTTCAGCTTCTAATGAAACGATCTGAAGAAGTGGGCATTCAGTTTCATTTGAATACAGATGTGACGAGTCTGATGAATCAGGGGGACGTTTATACATTGAAAGGAAATCAGAATGGTAAGGAAATAGAATGGCAGGCAGACATCGTCATTCACGGTGCTGGGAGAACGCCTGCCATTCGTAAACTGAATCTGACTGAAGCAGGTATTTTGGCAGACGAAAAGGGCATTCAGGTAAATGAATTTCTACAAAGTATATCCAACCCTCATGTTTATGCAGCGGGTGATGTGTCAGCCAGCGGAAATCGTCCTCTTACCCCTCTGGCGGGTTTTGAATCAAACATTGTTGCAGAGAACCTGTTAAATGGCAACGTGAAAAAGATGAAACATCCAATTACACCGACGATTGTCTTTACTCTTCCAAAGCTTGCTTCTGTCGGTATGACAGAAGAGGAAGCTAAAGAAAAAGGATATGAAATTAAGGTAAGTGATCTTGATATGAAAGACTGGTACACGTACAGGAAAGCCAATGAAAAAGCGGCGTCAGCAAAGCTGATTATTGACGTGGAAAATGACCGTTTGCTCGGTGCACACTTGATTAGTATGCAGGCAGATGAGCTGATCAATCATTTTACAACAGCTATCCATTTTCAATTGCCGGTATCTGAGTTGAAGCAGGTGATATTTGGATACCCGACTGCTGCATCTGATCTGCAATATATGATTTGACCCTAAAAATTTTATAAGGTGGTGTTCTTTATGATGAGGTTTGGTATGAAGCGGCAAGATGCAAATTACCGGTACGCAAGAATGGTATATGGTGTTTGTTTTAAAGATCAGCACATATTGCTGGTTCGAAACTATAAAGGGGAGTATTTTTTACCGGGCGGGGAGATGGCAGAGCATGATAAGGAAGACCAGTGTCTTTTGAGAGAGTTTGAAATAGAAACGGGATATCAGGCGTTTTTAAATTCGTGTATTGGCCGAGCCGAACACCACTATGATCAGGATGGAGAGAACATTCAGCATGAGGCCTCCTTTTATGCAGTTTCATTAAAGGGAAGAAAAAGGATGACTGATGGTTACGATCTGACATGGATGACAAAGGAAATGGCGAAGGAGAAACTCCTTTTGGAGCATCATAAATGGGCGGTTGAACAGGTGAGTAAGATATAGATGGAAAAACACATCCAAAAAGCAGGAATGATGAGCAGACCCGAAGAATGTAATAGATAGAATAGACAAAGGGAGCTGAATCGAATGACAACCTATACGGTGCTGCTCATTTTCTATCCTGCTGGGTTTTTTATCTTAGGAATCATCATTGGCTCACTGCTTAAATCGAAGATATGGAGTTTGCCGATTGGAGCTTTTCTGGGATATGTGCTGTCAAATGTGGGATTTTTCTTTTTAACAGAGGGAGGGTTTCCCGGCATTGAGCAATGGGATGAGGGAAGTGGACTTTCCGTTTTTCGGGGATTAGGATTTATCGGGTTTTTAACTGTTACCTTTACACCTAACTTCTTCACGATGTTCTATATGGGTCTGCTGCTATGGGGAACGTTACTGATACAAAGGTTGATTCGGGCAATAAAAGCCTCCGGTTATAAAAACAGAGAGGAAGCACGTTCATGAAAAAATTGTTTTATTATAACTGGCAAAAGAGACAGGAATGGTTTGAATGGGCTTTTGAGCTTCCAGAAGAAGACCTGCTGCTGAACCGTACAGGTGGAGTAGGAAATATTCTTGAGACGCTGTTACATATTGTGGTGGTAGAAATCGGTTGGCTGAAGGATTTAAAAGGAGAGCTGTTTGATGATGATCTTACCGGTTATATAACCCTTGAAAAAGTAAAGCATCTGAATGATCAGTATCATCATGAAATCAAAGATTACATAGAAAGCTGGACAACAGATCGTGAAGATCTCCGTATTGACATAGAAGGCGAAACCTTTACTGAAGGAGAAGTGTTGAATCACATCATCGTTCATGAGATTCATCATTCAGGTCAGTTGTCTATCTGGTCAAGAGCGCTCGGGAAGAAGCCGGTAAGGGCAAATTATATACATCGCGGATTAGGAGTATAGCGCATCTGGCAGATCGTTAATCATGATCTGCTATTTTTGGATCAATGAATCTTTTTTGATGAATAATCGACTAATTCATAAAGGGGAGATTCTGATGAATAAATGGACGAAATGGGTCATGGCAGTAGCTTTCATTCTGATCGGCAGTATCTTATTTTTAAAAGGACTTGAGCTTCAGTCACTGGGGACAGATGTTGATGGGTCAGGGATCGGAATTTATCTGGGGATATTTGAGATCAATGACCGTGTAATGGAAAAAGACATTCCTGTCTACGCAAAGTCTTTCTTATCTATTGGCGGACTGTTCAGCATAACGGGAATTTTAGTAGCGGTGACCATTTTAGTTAATATGAGGACCGGCCGTCATGCTTAGTTATGTGAGGTGGATACTCTTCGCTTTTATCAGTTTAATTCTTTTTGGCGTGATCTGTTTAGAGTCTGTTAATCATCCACCTTCTATAACTGTTCATGCGGGTCTTGAAAGTGCCGTCCCGATTAGCGGATCTTATTGCTGGGAGGGTCTCATATCAGCGGAATGTGTGACAGCTGATCCTTCTCTGGGAACTGAGCCTGCAAAAGCATCCTACAGGATGACTGTAGAGCCTGGAGAAGAGATTCATATTAATCAGAAGCAGGCAAACTCTTTTTCGGTTGAACAATTCGCTGAAGATAAAACTTATAAAAGTATGGTGCTTGATTCATCCACTTTTAAAGCGCCTGATCAACCAGGCACCTATCAATACAGGATGGCTGGCTACTGGGAGAAAGGGAGCGCCAGTTATCTCTTCACCATACAGGTTTTGCCATAAAATGTTCAAATGATCTTTATTATGAAACGAGCGGTCTCTTTCACCCGTCTAAAAAGAAAAAGGGTGGTGGCCGCATTGATTTTAAAAGGCGCATTTTTTATTATTACGGCTATTCTGCTGGTATTCGTTCTCGTAATTGGTGTCATGGGAAAGCCACCCTTGCCAACAGTCATGGCTGGCAAATACGAGATTAGTGTTATGCAGGGACCATACTGCTGGAAAAACCTGACGAATGTTGCCTGTGTATCATCGCCTTTGACCTCAATTTACGATATTGGCTTACGATCAGCACCTGTAGAGGTAAAATCTGGGGAGCGGATTTATATTAATGTGAAAGGTGAGAAAATGTTCTCAGTGGACCAGTGGATAAGTAGATATGTAGTGCAGCAGCCGGAATGGAATGGTTCTGATATCATTGCTCCTGATGAACCCGGAATATATATTTATCATATTCATGCTGAATGGGAAGAGGGGAGTGGTGGATTCACCTTTGCGATACGTGTAGTACAGTCTGCCCCCGTTCTAATAACAGGAAAGATTGTTGAATTAGTTAACTGTAAAGGAATAAAAAGGTTTTTGTAGAATGTAATGTTGAGAAGAGTTTAATAGGAGCTCTTCTTTTTATTTGGTTTTAGCAATTTAAAAGGGGGAGAGCTTGTGTTCAGAGTAGGAAGTGTCTTTATTCCAGTTGCAAATCTGGAACAATCATCGAAGTGGTATGAAGAAAATCTTGGTGTGAAAAAGATTGATCAATGGGATGGTGGAGCGGGGTTTTATTTTCCAGAGAGCGATACACAACTGGGGCTTGTTAGTGTTGATTCTCCACAGATATCGGAATTCACAGCTGGACAAGGTCAAAAAAATGGGTATTTTAACTTTGTCGTTGAGGATATTCATGAAGCATACGCATCATTTAATAACAAGGGGATATGTACGTCTGACATTCGAGAGTTCGGAGGGATGAAGTTTTTCGATTTCTTTGATTTGGATGGAAATCCGTTCAGTGTAGTTGATGAAGTGAAAGATTCACCTTTTCACAGAGAAAATGTGAGGAAAATGCAAGTAAAGTAAATAGGATGACTCTGTCTATATCTTAAGTCGATTAGGTAAGGTGGAAAGAAGAATTTGAAAGAAAATGATTTTGATCGTGTTATTTGTTTTGTTACTAGGGGCATTATCATCTTTTTCTATAAATCATTTAGTACAAATAACATAAAAAATGGACAGCCGCTAAATAACAGCGGCTGTCCGTTTTCATATTTACTTTCTTGCATCTAATGTATACAGCCTTTCCATCCCTGTAATGATCGGTAGTGTTTTCGATACGAGTGTACGTGTAACGTCCTGATTCAGCGACCTCTTGTGTGCGTCCTCACTTGTCCACACTTCATATATAAAAACCGCGTCGGGATCTTCATCTGAGGTACTGACGCTGAAGATTTCACATTCTTTTTTCTTTACCATTTCCCTGGAGGCTTCTGTTAGAAGGTTGGCTAATTCTTCTCTCTTTCCTTTTTCAGCAACGATCTTGCCGTACCCACCGTAAAGTGTCATCTAGTTTACCCCTTTTAGTATCATCATACACTTTTTACCAATGAGTGAAAACAGTAAAATTGATAAGTTTTTGTTAAAAAATCAGGAGATTCGATCATAAAAATCATAAAGCAGTAGTCAATCGAATGCAATATATTATCAGAATTTTCCCAACATAATAGTTTTGTAAATCCAGATAGTTCGGGAAAACAGTTACATTTAAAGGGATTTATACCCCTTCACCCTATTCCAAACGCGCTAAATTTCCCGATAAACAACAGACTTAACCTCTGTTAGGATGATACTAATCACAAAATATTTTGACAAAAGGAGTCGGGGAAATGAAGAAATCAAGAAGTATTGTAATGAGTTTATTATTGGCTGCAAGTTTGGCAGCGCCAGCGGGGGCAAGCGCAGCACAGGACGTTCAGGTAAGCAATAGTGAGAAATTCCGTGTCTACGTAGAAGTAACAGGAGGTTCTGCTCAGCAAACAAAGGCAGCACTTCAAAAACAATATGACTCACGCTGGGAATTAAGCGCGAATGGTTTTTCAACCGACATGAACGCGGCACAATTTAATGCCCTTCAAAACAATAAAAATCTTACATTAACAAAAGTCGAAGAAGTTCAACTTGATACTTATAGAAATAAAGAAAATGTAACGGCAGCATTTTCAGCACCTGCTGACCAGACACCTTGGGGGATTCAGGCAATCTATAACGATGCAAATGTAGCTTCAACTTCAGGTGGATCAGGAATCAATGTAGCCGTTCTGGATACTGGTGTATTCACAGGGCACCATGACCTTGCAGGAACTGTCGAACAGTGTAAGGATTTCACACAGGCAACGCCGCTTGTTAACGGATCTTGTAACGACGTAGACGGTCACGGAACACACGTAGCAGGTTCAGTACTTGCGGATGGTGGCAGTGACGGCACAGGTGTTTATGGCGTAGCGCCGGATGCTGATCTATGGGCATATAAGGTCCTCGGTGATGATGGCTCAGGTTACTCGGACGATATCGCTGCAGCCATCCGCCATACTGCTGATCAGGCAGTGGCAACTGGAACGAAAACAGTGATCAACATGTCTCTTGGATCGTCTGTGAAAAACAGCCTGATTGCAGATGCAGTTGACTATGCATATGGTAAAGGTGTTTTAGTTGTAGCAGCTGCCGGTAACTCAGGATTCCGCGTAGGATCAATTGGTTATCCGGGTGGACTGCAAAATGCAATTGCGGTAGCAGCGCTTGAAAACCGCTTTGAAAATGGCACGTATCGTGTAGCGGACTTTTCATCACGCGGTGTTCGTGGAGGAGACGGTGACTATGTAATCCAGGAAGGAGACGTTGAAATCTCGGCTCCTGGTGCAGCAATCTTCTCAACGTGGCCAAATGGTGGTTATAACACAATCAGTGGTACATCAATGGCATCACCACACGTTGCAGGACTTGCAGCAAAAGTATGGGCTGAAAACCCTGGGTTCTCAAACGTTCAACTTCGTACAGAGCTTCAAAACCGTGCAAAAGCGAATGACATCCTCGGCGGACGCAGTGCAGCTGTTGGCGATGATTTAGCATCAGGATTCGGATTTGCAAAAGTAAACTAAATAATGGACAGGCCTGGGGTGAAAACTCCGGGCTTTTTGACGTTTTACGGATTAAATACCATCGGAAATTTCATGTAGTTCTGGTTAAAGTTCATAGTAATGTATTTAGTTCATGCGGTTTTAAAGAGGTTCCCATCAATCATTGCTTTGGTTCGTTCAATACTCCGGTCACTTCGTTAGGTTTTGATAAATGTACCGTTTAACAAACAAAAACCGGAAAACACACGTTTCCGGTCTGATCTGACAATCGTATTCAACTTTCCAGTGTATATAGCCGTTCCATCTTCGCAATGACCGGCCGTGCCTGCTGTATCATCTTTTGTGTAATATCCAGTTGAAGAGATGCCTGATGAGCAGCTTCATTTTCCCAAACCTCGTACACAAAAACAGCATCCGGCTCTTTTTCAGTAAAACTCACACTGTATATCTCACACTCTTCAAGCTTCACCATTTCCTCAGAAGCCTTTTTTAAAATCTTTAATAACTGGTGCCGCTGCCCCTGTATGGCAGTCAGCTTTCCGAATAAGACAAATTGATTCATTTTCGTCACCTCATTACTGTCAGAATAACAAAGCCAATCGCGGATTCAGTTCCTGCTCCTTTAAAACAATGATAATATGCTCCAATCTTTTCATTTAATAATAAGAAAATCAATCATGATTATGCTTCTTTAACAACAGAGCACTCCCGATCGATCATCTTCTCTTTGTACATAAAATAATCAGCCTGATGAAGAATTTCATCGATTCCACTTCCGTTTGAAGGGAATCCTGCATGGCCAATAGATGTCCGGAGTTCAATCAGTCTTCCGGCGACCGGGCGTTCACGTTCAATCGTTATCCTGATCTTTTCTTTAGCGGACTTAATCTGTTCAGGTGTACTGATATCATGCAGGACTATAACAAATTCATCACCGCCAAGGCGTGCAGCAAAATCCTCTTCACCCAGCGTTTCCTGGATTGCATCGGCCATCATGATAAGTACCCGGTCTCCGAATCCATGCCCGAATGTGTCATTGATCTGCTTAAAGCCATTTAAATCCAGCAGAAAAAGTGTGAATGGTGTTTTGGAGGAAAGCGACTGATCAATTTTTGAATGTAAAAATTCGTTTAAATACTTCCGGTTTGGAAGACCGGTCAAATAATCGTGACTCGCAATCCTCATCATCCGCTGGTGAGCGCGATAGTTAACGGCCAGGCTGAGTCCGTAAGTCCAGCCAATAATCCACAGTATAATGACCATGAATAAGTAGGTGTTATAAACGTGATCAACGCCATTGTTAAAAACACCCTGACTGGCTAAAATCATTCTTCCTATAAAAAAAGCGCCAATAATCGTAAAGACTATTGATGAAAGTCCATAAATTTTGCGCTCAATACCACTGGTCCGCCAGATTAAAACATATGCTGACGAGAAGAAAATAATAAGAGCAAGTGAATCATGAAACAGGTAACGAACTGTCGTGTTGTCTTTATTAATAAAAGCAATCGTCACTGCGTACAAAATAACAGTAACCAAGATTACGACTCTCCATTTTTCCTTGCCGTAGTTACGGAATCTCATAATACCTTCAAGTATCAGCATGGGAGCGGTAATAGATGCCACGTTGTTAATGACGATCGCATAAGCTCCGATTGTCGGCATGATCAACATGATCATAAATCCAAGACCTCCGATGATGGCTCCCCATGCCCAAAAACCAAGCCCTCTCTCATCAGAGTTCATTCTCCATGTAATTGTCATCACCACTGCTGAAACAAGAGCCAGCATGCTGATGACAAGTGCCAGGGTAATCGTATCAAGGCTGACCATAAGTATCACACCTTTATCGTAAATTTTTACAAATAACCTTACTCTTATTATAACTTAAATAGTATAAAAGTTATAGGTTAAATATACTATATATATGGGAAAAAATAAAAAACCGGTGTGCTCCGGTTTTTTATTTTGGATAAGGCTGTATCATTCTATTCTCGCAGGTTACTTTTTTGATAAACAATATCGCCTCGTTGAATGGTCATGGCTACTTGATAGCGTTCATCCAGCACGACCAAATCAGCATCTTTTCCTGTTTCGATGCTCCCTTTGTGATGAAAAATTCCCAGCTGTTTCGCTGCGTTTTGCGACGTTATTTTAATCAACTCTTCCTCTGAGGGTTCAACGAGTGCCATGATATGCTGGACTGCTTTTTCCATTGTCAAAACACTTCCGGCTAGTGTTCCATCCTCAAGTCGTGCTTGCATTCCCTGAACCTCGATCGGATTCCCGCCAAGTTCGTATCGACCATCCGTCAATCCCTTTGCCCGCATTGAATCGGTTATCAGAATCAGTCCGTCCGCTCCTTTTTGTAACCAGGCTAAACGAACAGCCTCCGGGTGAGAGTGGATCAGGTCCACAATCAGCTCTGCTTTCAATTCAGGATGAAGAAGGGCGGCTCCGGTTACACCCGGATCCCGGTGATGAAAAGCGCTCATCTGATTATACAGGTGTGTGACCTGTGAAGCGCCTGCTTCAAGCGCATCCAGTGCTTGATTGTAGGTAGCATTGGAGTGACCGATTGACATCACAAGTTTATGAGAATATTTACTGAAAAACGACAGTCCACCAGCAATCTCAGGAGCAGCCGTGACGACTTTGATCGAGTGATCCGACACTTCAAGAAGGTGATCGAACCAGCTTTCATCCGGCTCTGACATGAGTTCAGGATCCTGTGCGCCTGCTTTCTCGCGTGATAAAAAGGGTCCTTCTAAATGAACACCGAGAAGTGACGCGCCAGAGATTTGCTGCTTCATAAAAGTCCCGGCATTCCTTACAGCATCGCGTATTGCTTCCTTACTTTGCGTCATCGTCGTAGCGAGAAAGCCTGTTACACCTTCCTTTAACAAACCATCAGCTATCGTCTGAAGCGTCTCCGGAGTTGCGTCCATGACATCCGCTCCAAAAGCACCATGGATGTGTGGATCAATAAAGCCAGGAAGAAGGTGGTATCCATCAGGCAAACGCAGCATCTCGCCATCCCAATCATCCTCGCTGAAACTAACCTTGGAAATCATTCCACTTTCAATCTGAATAAACCAATCTTTCTTATTTTTCTTAGTCTGGATCATGAATGGTCGAGTCATGGGAAGCTCCTTGTTTTTATTTTATTCATCTGAATTAACTACTATAAAAACCATACAGACTTACAGATAAGTTAACTGAGGAAATGGGATAAAGAATGACCTTTTGAACTCATCACGCATAAACTAAGCTCATCACGCCTGAAGGGATTGAGTTTAATATGTATAGCCAGAATTATATGTATCAGGTTCCCTACCCGTCAAACAGTATGAACACAGGTTCTTTTTATCAGCATCAGCCATCACCTATTCCAAACCCGCCACTCTCTGACCAGGGCCCAAACCCATTCACCATAAACATCACACAGGCTACGCTCCAAAATACGGCTTTCCGTCGGACCTTATGGACAGGAACTCATCTTCAGGTAACGCTGATGTGTCTGAACCCGGGTGAGGATATCGGGCTTGAGATGCACCCTGACGTGGATCAGTTTCTGCGAATAGAGCAGGGACAGGGAATGGTGATGATGGGGAAATCAAAAGATCAGCTGCCTTTCAGGAGAATGGTGATGGACGACAGTGCGATCCTGATTCCAGCCGGAACATGGCATAACCTTGTCAATACTGGGACCATTCCACTGAAGCTGTATTCCATCTATGCGCCACCGAATCATCCACCGGGAACGGTTCATCAGACGAAAGCAGACGCAGAAGCTGCTCACCACCACAAGCAGGATTCTGTTTTCGGCAAAACGCCTGATGAGTGGGTCATGCACACGTCCTATCTTGTAGAAGAGGGGCTTGAGGATGTAAAAAGAGGCGTGAATGCCCTGCATATCCTTCAGGAATTTATCCTCATGGGTGTATTAGTCGGAAAAGGATATACGCCTGAGGATGCTTATAAAACAGTGGAGGATTGGGAGCGGACTGGAAAGTCGAAGCTGCTTCAGCAAAGCAAGAAGATGTGAAAACCACCGTGTGCCAGCGCACACGGTGGTTTTTTCTACATAAGCAATATCAAACTTGATGCCATTACAATCATACCGGCAACCATTCCGTACATTCCGTGGTGCGCCTTTCCGTATTCACGTGCAGCTGGAAGGAGGCCGTCGAGTGAAATAAAGACCATGATGCCTCCAACTGCGGCAAAAACAAGTCCAAGAATTGTATCATTTAAAAACGGCATTAAGATCAAGAACCCAATCAGTGCGCCGGCAGGTTCTGCAAGGCCTGACAGAAACGATAGCCTGAATGCTTTTCGTTTAGAACCTGTTGCGTAATAGATAGGAACAGATACGGCGATCCCCTCCGGAATATTGTGAAGCGCTACAGCTATCGCAATGGCAAGGCCAATGGCCGGATCATCCATCGCTGAAATAAAGGTGGCCAACCCTTCAGGAAAGTTATGGATGCCGATGGCAAGCGCCATAAAGACACCCATTTTTTTCAGTCTGTTTGTTGCTTTGTGAGAAAGACCTGTTTTTTGAACGTCCGCATTTGCTACAGCCGATTCTGCTGCCGCGCTCCCAGTCGCAGACCCCGTTTCAACATACTTACTTTCATGTGGATTTCCCGCCGTAGGAATGAGCTTATCGATCAGCCCGATCAATAGCATTCCGGCAAAAAAAGCAATGACTGTATAAAGTGTTCCGGATTGCTCTCCATGAACAGCGACGAGCTCATCCAGTGCTTTTGGGAAAATCTCAACAAAGGAGACATAAATCATCACCCCAGCTGAAAATCCGAGTGCTACAGATAAAAAGGCTGTATTGGTCCGCTTGGCAAACAGGGCAAGCAAACTTCCGACCCCGGTAGCTAATCCGGCAAAAAGCGTTAACAGAAAAGCATATAAGATCGCATTATCCATGGTCATTCTCCTTTAGATTAAAATAATTCTAATGATACTATATCATATTTTTGACCTAAGGCAACTTTTTTGTTTGTGTGTAATAAACATGTTTAGGTTAAACACTTGTGCCTGTAGAAAAAGATCTGTGAATTCATGATATTCAGGATGTTCATGATAAGTTCTTTCGATTATGCAATAGAAGGATGGTTATTTATGGATTATAATGAGTGGAGTGCGTACAATAGATCAGTTTAATGAGGGAGGAATGTTAGTGAAAGATTCAGACCGCGAAGTGTTTCGGCAAAAGAAAAAATCATTACGGATCATTGTGTTTTTAATGGTCGTAAATACGACTATGTTTACAGCTGATTACCATCTACCCTTTTCCAACTGGGCATCTCTTTACATGACATTATCCTTTCTAGGTATCTCGATTTGGATATTAAGCATGATTTACAATGAAAAAGAAAGTGGCCGCGTCTTGCTGCTGAGTTTGTCTGGAGCAATAGGAGGAACTGCAGGAAGAGCCATACTCGAATGGGGAGAGGTAACCGTTACACAACATATGAACATCTGGAATGTTGGATTATATGTCATTGGAATACCGGTTATGATCACAGTTTTGCATCAGTTGATGACCCGGAACTCTTTTAAAGGAACACCCGCTCCGTCCCCCGGTTGAAATTGATGTGAAATTTGCTATAATGCTAAATAATATATGCTTTCTAGGGTTCCGCAGCATTTACTGGTCTGGTCCGAGAGAAGGCTCACGAAGGCGGACTCTGCCTTTGTGCCACGGAGGGACAAAAGCCCGGGAGATCACTGACAAACAGGATCTCCCGGGCTTTTTTATTTTGAATATAAGAAAGGATGAATAGAAAGTGACATGGATTAAAGTGTTAATTGCTGCGGTTTTTGAAGTGTGCTGGGTGATTGGTCTAAAGTATGCAGAGGGTTTATGGGAATGGAGCGGAACGCTTTTAGCTATTGCGATCAGCTTCTATTTACTGATCAATGCAAGTAAGGATCTCCCTGTTGGTACGGTGTATGCAGTATTCGTCGGACTTGGGACAGCCGGAACAGTGGTCGTTGATATTTTACTATTTAACGAGCCGTTCCAATGGTTAAAAGTAGGGCTGATTGGGGTTTTATTAATTGGGGTAATCGGTTTGAAATTAGTTTCAGACAGTCATGAATCAGAAGGGAGCAGGGCATAATGGCTTGGATTTATTTAATATTAGCAGGATTATTTGAAATGACAGGTGTTCTGATGATGAACAAATTAAATCAGGAAAAAACGATCCGTGCCTTTCTGTATCTGGCAGGCGCATTTGCAGGAAGCTTTCTGCTGCTTTCAGAAGCGATGAAGACATTGCCGATGGGAACTGCCTATGCGATTTGGACAGGTATCGGTGCATCAGGCGGAGCGATACTTGGTATGATTTTTTATGGTGAACCGAAGGAAGTAAAACGAATTTTTTTCATTGCCTTAATCCTTGCAGCTGCGATTGGGTTGAAGCTTGTTTCCTGATTAAAGTGGACGGAGCGGGTGTTCCTTTTTTGAAAAAAGAACACCCGCTCCGTCCCCGCTCAAACTCGCCAAATACACTCCATTTGATTAAAATAAAAAAATCAAGACAAAGTTGGAGGAATCATCATGGTAGAAGTTTTGTTAAATGAGCAGTTTGATCGGTCAGAGCTTCATTCTGATTTGAAATGGGAGAATGAACCGGCTGAGTGGAAGGTTGATCAGGAAAGGGGTCAGCTTGAGTTTAAGACGGATGAAAATACGGATTACTGGCAGCGGACTCATTACGGTTTTCAGGCGGATAACGGACATTTTTTAGCTTTTGAGACCAATGAAAACTTCCGTATGACAACTAAGGTAAGAGCAGTGCCGCAGTCAAAATATGACCAGGCTGGATTAATGCTTCGTTTTTCAGAGGATGTCTGGTTGAAAACCTCACTTGAATACATCCCTGATGGTCAAAGCAAGCTCGGGGCAGTCGTGACGAACAGGGGCTTTTCTGACTGGTCAACGCAGTTTGTAGATATTGAAAAAGTAGAACTTTATTTCAGGCTATCCCGAATTGGACTAAACGCTTATGCCGATTTTTCGTGGGACGGCGAGACATGGAATCAGATCAGGATTGCTCATCTGGATTTGCCGGAAGGTGCTGCATTAAAGGCTGGCTTGTACGCGTGCAGTCCTCAGGGTAAGAACCAGCTTGTTCAATTTGACTATTTAAAGATTGAGAAGCTGTCGGATGATCCATCTGAGGCGTATTTATAAGCGAGAGGAACCGGTTTGCCTTCGAAGATGAAGCAGCCGGTTCTTTTTTGAGGAGAGCTTCCGTCAACCTTTTGTTATACTGTGTTTATACAAGATTTCAAAGGAGTTTGCCATGAACATCATGATCACAGGTGCCACTGGTTTTGTAGGCACAAAGCTAATGCATTCATTACTTGAAAAGGGGCATAACCTTTTTCCGGTTGTTCGGAATGAGAAGAAACTCAGTGATTTTTTAACAGTGCTTGAGAAAGAAAAGAAAGACCGGATTCGTCCGGTTTTTGGAGATATCACACAGCCAATGTTCGGGCTGTCTGAAGAAGAAGTAAGTGAACTGAATAGCAAAGTGGATATTCTTTATCATACAGCAGCTTATTTGTCGTTTGATCCGGATGACCGGGAAAAAACGTTTTTTGTTAATGTTGAAGGAACTAGGCATGCGCTTGATGTTGCCAAAAAGCTTGCGATTCCGCGTTTCTATCATGTCAGCACTGCCTATACTGCAGGACTTGAAAATGAAGCAGATGAAAAATTGCATGTTAAAAACCGTGAATTCGTCAATGATTATGAAGAAAGTAAAAATCATGCCGAACACCTCGTAATGGACAAGAAAGACGAACTGAAGGTCAGCATTTTCCGTCCGGCTATTATTGTAGGCGATTCTGAAACGGGGGAAGCAAATACAACGTTTGCTTTATATGGTTTATTAAAAGCAGTTGCTCTATTGAAGAAATTAATCCGCCGTGGCCGAGTGAATGCGTCAGACACGATTCGCCTGTTCAGTGATCCGGGGGCATCGAATAATGTCGTGCCGGTCAATCACGTGGTGGACGTTCTGACAGCCGCAGCCTTGCATGCTAAGGCAGGAACCATTTATCACATTTCAAACAATCATGCGCCTGAAAATAAACAGGTGGTAGAGTGGATTAAAGAAAAGAGTGGCGTGCAAAACCTTGATATAACGGGTAATCCTGCTGAGCTTTCGGAGAAGGATGAAGTGATCAACGCGCCAATGAGCGTCTTTCACACCTACCTTTCCAGAACGGTCACTTTTCATAACCGCAATACACAGCAGCTGCTGAAAGATGCCGGATACCCGGCGTTTAAGCTGACAGACGACCAGTATAGTATGATGATAGGGAAATACTTTGAATAAAAAACAGAGTCCGGGAGTGGACTCTGTTTTTTCATGCAGTAATGAAGAGTTTTAATTTCTCATCATCTCCAGGAATGGTGATCGTACCCGATTCAGTCATGCCAAGCTTTTTAAGAAGTGCCGAGGAGCCGTGGTTATCCATTGTTGTGAACGCAACAATTTTAGAAAGGTGCAGTTCATCCAAACCATAGTCCAGCACAGCTTTAGCGGCTTCAAAACCGTAGCCCTTACCCTGATGCTCCTGTGTAAATGCAAAGCCGAGATCGAAATCATCCAGATAGTCACGTTTGATCAGACCACATAAACCAACGGGGATACCACTTTCTTTCAGTGAAACCAAACAAAGACCGACACCAAACTGGTCATACATAGCAGCAGGGCCATTTAGAATATAGCTTGCTGCATCTTCAACAGTTCTTATATTGCGGTCTCCTATGTACTCAATCCAGGATGGGTCGTTTAGCAAAGTGAAAATAAAAGAAGCATCCTCTACGGTTAATTTGCGAATAGTGAGTCTGTTTGTGAGTAATGATTTCATATTAATTTCTCCTTTGTAATGAAATAGTGACGGGACGTTTGGTTGGTTTACACAGTGCTGATTTTCTAAATCGTTTGACAGAAGGAGTTCCTACCATAGCACGATTCTCATCTGAATCGCCTGTTTGGGTTGGAGAAAAAGCTTTCTCCCTGTTAGACTTACGAAAAAAACAGCTGAGAGGGTTCATATGAGGCTGAGAAAAAAGAGAGTAGCCAGTGCCGTGTTGATTGTCAGCTTTTCGTTTATTCAATTTATGTATCCTTACTCTGTTTTCAGTATGAACAAGCAGGTTTCCCTGCAGACGGAGGAACAGGAGCTTGAAGAATTTACGGAGGACCTGACGGAAGTGAAAAAACTGGCTGATACAGATTATAAAACTCAAATCGCAAGTGCGCTTGAAAAGAAATGGATTACTGAAAAAGAAACAACCGTGAACAGGGGAGAACTGGAAAATCTTCGGGATGAAATCGCAAGGGTGCGCGAACAGCTAAATGAAGAATCAACCATGATCGTTGAGCAAAATGCAGCTGAAAGTCAGCTGATTACCTTTATGCAGGAAGACTTTCTCGTGTACGAAACAGAATTGAACGAAATTCTTGACCATTCCTGGAAAACAAGAGGAGAACTTAAAGACAGGCTGACGGCGCTGCAGGATGACTTGCATACTTCGGTGCGAAAACTGAAAAATCTTTAAAATAGGGGACGGAGCGGGTGATCCATTTTGGAAAAATGAACACCCGCTCCGTCCCCCTGTTTCTTACCAGATTGCTTCTACATACTCCGGATGATCAATAAAAGGATTGCGATTTCCCTGATAGTCATTGAAGATGGTTTCATTACGATTGCGCTCAAATGCGTCAACCGGGTCCTGCTCGTGCCATTGTTTCAATGTGGACAGTTTACCCAGGTACGGGCCTGCAACGTTGACAGTGTCAAGTACTTCAAGGTCTACTTCGCCAGCATCGCCTTCATAGCGGACAGCCATGTAAAATACCATACGGGCAATGTCACCTTTTACTTCATCGCGCGGCTCCCATGAATTTGAATCATAAAAAGTGTCCGGCGCTTCCGGATGGATGCTTCCTCCGAAATCAAAATCAAGGTTTCCTCTTGAAGAGTTAACTGTCACATCTGTGGGACGCAAAGCATGGAGGTCTGTGCCAGTTCCCATTGATGTACCGAAATCACCTTTTGACTGTGGCCAAACGTGCTCGCGGTTCCACTCATCTACCAGCCCGCCATTATCAAATTTAGAAATGGATTTACCAGTGTACAGGAGAATCACGTTATTTCGATTTGCAGGATCTTCGTCTGTATTTCGGAGGGCATCCCACGCGTTACTATAAGAAATTTCAGTATGATCATCAATAATATTATGTAATGCCTGTTTTAAAGCTGTTCCTGATAATCCGTTCGCGTCAGCATAATAGCCGCTTCCGCCAGTACCGGGCTCTGGAGCGGGTTCATCTGCTGTAGATCGTGAAATGGATGTGACAAATTCAATTCCTTCATGTGCAAAGTAGTCGTCCCGTGTACCATCAACTTGAATAAAATCGCCCATATTTGATGGATTGCTCATTAATCCAAACTCACTTCGGTACTGGGAATCCAATTTTACAAAAATCATATCTGCTATTTGTTTTTCATTTGGATCATCAGCTAAAGCTAATGCGTAATCGCTGGTGAACCCGGATTGCTGGACCATTGATGTAGATACCGGAACCCCGACAATGTATCCTCCTACTGATACATTTGTTCCGTTTGCCTTTGTTAACGCTTCTTGAACGCTTATGAAGGTTGCCGCTGAAACGACGGGACCTCCGATCAAAAGCACAAGACTAAGCACGAGCAAGACTGCTTTTTTCATTTGTTGAACAACTCCTTAGATGATTTTGATTGCCAGCAGGCACTGACATTCTTCACCATCTTACGCTAAACTCCTTCCTTAAAAAGTGAATTTACAAATAAATAATAAAATACTAATGTGTTATTTACTTTTATTTCTAATTGTTAAAAGCTAGCGGATCCGGTTCTATCATTGTGTCCTCTCGCATACATTATGAGTGATGCTGAAATAGAGAGGGGAGTCATCGTTGGAGACACAAGTACTGTCCATTGCTGAAAAATATGTAGAGACGCATTTTCCTGATTGTGAAGTGGCTTTATTATCCGGAAGCTTTGCCAGAGGAGATCATACGGCATCCTCAGACCTCGATCTATTTATTCTTGATTCAAAACAATCCTACAGGAAATCTGCTTTTTATGAAGGGAAACCTGTAGAGAGTTTTATTTATTCAAGTGAATCCCTCCCCTATACGTTTTATATAGAAAAACAGCAAGGAATCCCGCTTATTATTAGAATGTGCGCTGAAGGATTCATACTTCGCGGAGGCAAAGCTGCTCAGGACATGATTGATAAAGGAAAGCAGTTGCTGATAGAGGGACCGGATGAGCTTCCTTCCTACAGGGTTGACGAATTGCGCTATGTGATATCAGATATGCTGACCGATTTAGAAGCATCTTCACATAAAGAAGAGAATGATTTTACAGTCTGTTCCCTGATTGAGGTACTGCACTTTTTTATACTCCGAATGAACCGCTGCTGGACCGGGACAGGGAAATGGGTCTACCGATCCCTCAAAACCTTCGATCCTGAAATCTGTGAATCATTAAACGCATGTTTAAATGACTATTATAAAAAACAAAATAAATACAGCCTGATTCAGTTTATTGACCAGCAGCTTGCGCCGTATGGTGGCAGACTGTTTGATGGTTATACAGGATAAGAAAAGGTCAAACATCCGGACATGTGCCGGATGTTTGACCTTTTTACTCTTATTTGAAATAGGCTGCTCCAACAATAATCAACAGAATAAACAAAACAACGATCAACGCAAAACCGCCGCCGTACCCATATCCATGTCCGTAGCTCACTGATATCACCACCTTTATAACAGGATATGTTCAGTGAGTGATTTTGGCAGGGCGGATTTGAGATTCAACTTTATCCCGCAGGAATTAGAACGAAATCAAAACACAGTTACAATATAGCCAAGTTATTTCCCGGGAAAAGATTGTCGAAAAACCTTTCCTTTTTGTACAGGAAAGGCTTTTTTTTCGTTAAAATCTCAGAAAGTGATAATTTACGATACCTTTTTGTAAAATATGTATTTATTATGCAAATTTAATAGTAAAATAGGTCTATTAAATGTTTATTTGCAGGGGGATCATGATGACAACAGTCGTAACGGGATACGGTATTATTGGACCGGGGTTTAACAGTGTTAGTCAATTATCATCAATTTTAAAAAGTGGTACGGTCGTTTTAAAACAGGAAAAGTTAGGGCAATCGTTTATTTATACAGGAAGAGTCAAAGATGAAGAGATATCTATGAGCCTGTTTCCAGCCGTGTTTAAAAAGCTTCCAAAAGCAGCAAGACTCTTACTTCATGCCTGTCATGAAGCCGTTAATATGGCAAGCTTTGACGTTCAGGACGGCCGAACTGCTGTGATCATCGGAACGTCGGGTGGAGCGATTGACGAGACGATTCAGCTCGCTCGAAATCAGGAGCAGGAGACGTCTATTTTTCATATCGGGAATATGAACAGCTATTCGTTAGCCTCAGCAGTCAGTGCAGCGTTTAAGGCGAATGGACCTTCCTATTGTCTCACCAACAGCTGTCCCTCTGGTTTGCAGTCTATTGAGCTTGGGAAAATGATGATCGAATCCGGACAGGTTGATCGTGTGATTGCCGGGGCAACGGATTCAACACTTGAATCCTTAATTCTTGAAAGCTTTTCAAAGCTGAATGTGTTACATCGGGGTTCAGTCTTACCACCAGGTCCATTCAAAGGAACCGGCTTTTCAATGTCCGAGGGTGCAGGTGTACTGATTTTAGAAAGTGAAGAGTTCTCAATAAAACGAGGAGCCCGGGTATATGGGAAAGTAAGTGCCTGTTTTTCAAGTCAGGACGCAAAATCTCCGTATAAGTCTGATAAAAATGGAAATCAATTGTTATATGCAGTTGACCGGTGTCTGGCAGAAGGATATCCTAATTATATAAACAGTCAGGCATTAGGAATAACACAGATTGATTCAATTGAAGAAAGCATTTATCAGCAGCGATTTGCTGAAAGAGATATTCCTATCACGTCCATTAAAGGAATGGTCGGTCACTCGATGGGAGCATCAGGCATGTTTCAGGCTGTATCGACACTGATCAGCATCAATGAACAATTTATTCCGCCAACTGTAAACTGTGATAAACAGGTTATAAAACCAATGAATATAGTAACTGAACGAATCAATCAATCTATCAATCATGTATTAATCACTTCCCAGGGATACGGAGGATCGAATAGCAGCATGGTGATAAAAAGGGAGTGAGAACTTGGAATTTATATTGTTGATCGCCATTTCGCTGATTCCGGCCATTGTGGCAGCATCCTTACCTTTCTATTCAAAAACTGAGGTTACAAAAGCATTATCATTATTTCTCATGTTCTTGTGCTTGTGGCAAATTGATATTGCTTTTTTGTACGCGGATGAATTTTTCAGTGAAGCTTTTATCGGAACTGTTTTTCGTATATTTCGTATTGGTCCCATCATGATTATGCCTTTAATGTATTATTTCGGCTATTATCTGGTGAAAAATAATCAGGAAGTAAAAGGCTACAGATGGTTTTTTAACCGCTACGGCTTTTATCTCTTCCTAAGCTTCAGTATCGTGGTTTACCTGGTCAATTTCACCGGTTTTGGAGTGTCTGGATATACTGTTGTTCCCGAGACAGATATTGCTCCACAACATTTAATTCCCGTTTATGGGACGCTTAATTCAACCTTTTTAATCAATGTTTTAATGGTGTTTATTAATACCTTCTTTCTGTTAAATGTAACCGTAAAACTTAATGATTACTACTTTAAGGTATTTTATACAAAACTTGCTTTTGGTGCTGTTTTTGTTTTTCTAAACGGTATTTTTAGTGGATTTGGCGTTCTTCCACTATATTTTTCAAGCTTCAATTCCATCCTTGTAGCTATTTTATTGTTTTTAGGATTCTTTGAAATGCAATCAAATAAGCTGAATGATGCTAATACCCGGTTATACAAACAGAGTAGCCTCCTTGAAACCATCATGAATATTAATCCAAATTATCTTGTGGTATTAAACAAAGACAATCAAATGATTCGCCTCAATGATTCAATATGTAAGCTCCTTTCCATTAAGAAAGAAGCCATGCTCTGTCAGGATTTCAGTCTGCTTCAAAAAGAATACGGTTTGACGACTAAGGATGAGACCCTCCACCGGATTATGCGTCCAACGGGAGAGGTTCACTTTATTCAATGGGGATTCAGAGATCTTGAACTCAATGATGAAGAAAACTACACTTTATTTTATGGAGTCGATTTTACTAATCAGAAGCAAAACGAGGAACTGCTTTTGTCTACTGAAAAGACAAAGGTTGTCGGAGAATTGGCAGCAAGCATTGCACACGAAATCAGAAATCCGTTAACAACTGTCAGAGGTTTTATTCAGCTGTTGAGTGAGAGGAATATGAACGGTGAGCACGAACAAATTATCCTTGATGAAATAGACCGGATTGATGAGGTGCTCAAAGAACTTCTCTTATTGGCAAAGCCGGAAGCCGTCGTGTCACAAAATTATCCCGAGGATTCAAGAATAGATGTGATGCAGGAAATCGGAAATGTCAAACTACTGTTTGAGCCTGTTGCGCTGGAGCAAAACAAGCGAATTTCCATCACAAACAAGCTGCCAAACAGCATTTATACGAAAATGCAAAAATCCCACTTTAAACAAGTTATGATCAACACAATCAAAAACAGTCTCGAAGCCTTATCCACCAATGGAAGTATTAAAATTAAAATCGATGAATTTGAAGAATGTGTGCGTATTCGCATAATCGATAATGGAAAAGGTATATCCAGAAAACGGATGTCCCGTATTGGAGAACCGTACTTTACGAACAAAGAGAAAGGCACCGGCATTGGTCTGGCAATCTGTTTTAAGCTGATCAAGGATTATGCAGGGAAAATGACTGTAAAAAGTAAACAGGGATGGGGGACCACAGTAACGGTACTTCTCCCCAAAAGTGAAGATCAGTCAGCAGATAAGGAACAGAAACAGGGAGGCGGTGCGCCTGTTCCCGCTCTAGAGAACCGTTACAAAAGGAGATAACCCATGCCAACTTGCAATACGTGTGGAAAACGGTGGACATTTACACAATCGATAAAAAAAGCACTGCTGTATTCCAAAGGGACGAAATGTTTTTACTGCGGAACGCCCCAGTATTTATCCACGAGATCCGGAAAACGGACAAACCTTATATACGTAATCGCTCTATTAGGCGTTGTGCTCGGCCGGCCTTTATTCGACCTGGCCGGCTTTCCATACCTGATGCTGGCCATTCCGGTTATCATCATCGTCATGGTCATCGTGCCATTTTCGATTGAACTATCAAATGAGAAAGAGCCTTTGTGGTGAAGACGCATGGGGACGGAGCGGGTGTTCCTTTTAGGAAAAAGGCACACCCGCTCCGTCCCCATGAAACTTTTTCTTCCAAATCACGTAGAATAGGCGGATCATCTTATACATATTGTAAGAATAAAGTCGAGGTGAAAAGAATGGCAGGGTTCAGTACGGGAGATGCAGTTTATCAAATAATTATGATGTTATTGCTGATTCTTAGTGTTATAACGGTAACAATGGTAGTTAAATCGCTGCTGGGAAGAAGAAGGCAGCTGAATCGTATCGAAGAAAAGCTGGAATCTTTAGAACGAAAGGCTGGAAATGGTAAGTGATCGTAAGAAGTATGGCCTGATTGTGAATACCAAAATGTTCTTGTCAAAAACCTCCTGCTCGCTTATGTTTAAGAAAAGGTGCAAAGGGAGGTTTTTTTGTGAATGCAGCTCAACGTACTGTTCGATTGTTCTTTGCAATACTGGGATTTGCTGCGATCGTTGCTCAGTTTGCTGAAGGGATCACGCGTGCTGATTTTATCGTACTTAATTTTTTCAGCTACTTCACCATCCAGAGCAATATTTTGATTGCCCTGGTTTTACTCGCAGGTGCTGTTGTTCCAGGTCACGTTTTTCAATCAGTAAAGTTCCAGCTTTTACGTGGTGCAGCTACTGCATTCATTATGACAACGGGTGTAGTGTATTTTCTCTTTTTGAGAGGGCTTGAAGAATCTCTTCAAACACCGGTTCCATGGGTAAATACGACGCTTCATTATATTTTGCCTCTCATCGCCCTGATTGATTGGGTATGGGCTTTTTCAAAAGTGAAAATTGCTTTTAAACATACATTAATCTGGCTATCCTATCCGCTTATTTATTTGATTTATACACTGGTTCGCGGACCATTTGCGGACTGGTATCCTTATCCATTTGTCGACCCTCGTCCGGAAGGATACATCCCGGTGATCATCAGTTCTTTATTTCTCACTCTCTTAATCTTTACTATTGCCATGCTTGTCATGCTGATTAGAAATATGCGTTTCAGAAAGTCGAAAAGACATTTCTCACCTGAAAAACTGAGGGAAGCGAAGTAATAATAAAGGAATTTTTATTTCAATATAGAATAAAGAGAGCACAGGAGACCTTCCTGTGCTTTTCTTATTATTTACAAAAAACGATGGGAGGCTTATGTCCAATGATCATCAGAGCAGCTACAAACAAGGACGTTCCAAAAATCGCCAAGGTGCACGTGGACAGCTGGCGCACGACCTATAAAGGGATTGTACCCGATTCATTTCTTGAAAAATTATCGTATGATCAGCGCGAAAAGCTGTGGGAGAAAAATCTAAAACAACAAAATCAGCTTACCCTCGTTGCAGAAAACGCACATGGAGAAATTGTCGGTTTCGCTGACGGAGGAAAAAGACCGGAAAATAAAACGGAACGGACTGCAGATCTTACGGCTATTTATTTACTGAAAGAATACCAGCGTCAGGGAATCGGACAGGCTCTTCAGCAAAGATTGTTTCTCTACTTTAAAGAACAGGGCTATGGCTCTGCGTTTGTTGAAGTATTGGATGACAACGGCTCTAAATATTTTTATGAATCCTCCGGCGCTGTTTTCGTTCGTGAAGAAGATATTCAAATCGGCGGCAAGCCTTTGAAGCTGCTGGTTTATAAATGGAGTTTTTGACTGGGGGACGGAGCGGTCGTTCCTTTTTCCGAAAAAGAACGGGCGCTCCGTCCCCATCAAAAAAGAAAGCAGGGACACCATGACATTAATCAAAGATGTTTTTACAGATGAATGGGTATCTAATCTTGGTCAACGCCTCGGTTCAGCGGATGAATTTCGGGGGAAGGCTTATTCGTCTGACTGGGCCGATCTTTCTTTTAAGGAAAGGGTTCGCAGGCTGGCTGTCACGATGCATGATTTTCTGCCGGATTCTTTTGAACAGGCGGCTGACTGGCTTGAGAGGATCGCACCTGATTTTAATGGGCTGCCGGGAATCGTTTTTCCAGATTACATAGAAGTCTACGGGCAGGAGAATTGGGAGAGGTCATTAACTGCTCTTGAGAAACTGACTTCATTTTCGACATCAGAATTCGCCATTCGTTCTTTTTTAATAAAGGATCAGGAGCGGTGTTTTACTTATATTGAAAGGTGGGCAAGGAGTGAAAATGATCATGTCAGACGGCTTGCTTCTGAGGGTACGAGACCAAAACTGCCGTGGGGGCAGGCGATCCCCGCACTCATTCAGGATCCTTCTCCATCTCTTCCGATTTTAAAAGCATTAATACAGGACCCCTCATTGTATGTGCGAAAAAGCGTAGCCAATCATCTGAATGACATTTCCAAAACGCACCCGGAACTTGTGCTGGGTCTCGTTAGATTTTATCAGGGGCAGCATCCGCATACAGAGTGGATCCTGAGACATGCCTGCAGAACCCTTTTGAAAAAGGGGCATCCGGAGGCATTGGAGCTGTTTGGATTTAATAAAAGTGATGACGTGAAGGTGGAGTCTTTTCATGTCCCTGAATCTGTTGAAATAGGGGAGACGCTTACCTTTCAATTAACATTAACGACATCTGATCCACAAAAACTCAGAATAGATTTTGCGGTAGACTATGTTAAAAAAAGAGGAACCCGTAACCGCAAAGTTTTTAAGCTGAGTGAAGGTGAGACAAAGGCAGGGAAAAAAGATTTCGAGCGGAAACTATCATTTGCCAATCTTACCACGCGTACACACTATCCCGGCACTCATACGATAACCATTTTGATCAATGGTGTGGAAGCAGCGAGTGCTGATTTTGAAGTGATGTGAGGTTAGAGAGTGAGTTTGTGAGGTCAGGCACCATGTTTATCAGCTTAAGAACTGAGCTCGTGAGCTTAGAAGAAGGGTTTGTGAGTTTAGTGACAAACGACTCAGGAACAGGGGGACGGAGCGGACGTTCCTTTTTCCAAAAAAGAACACCCGCTCCGTCCCCACTTCCATGCCTGATTTTCGGCGGCACATCCAGATCAGGTTCATTATGATAGAGGTATCAAACGTAAATCAGGGGTGTTGAACATGGAGAATCGTGAACGTGAGTATTATCAGGCACTGGTGGAGCGGAATCGTGAATATGAGGGGATTTTCTTCGCAGGGATTAAGTCGACGGGGATTTTTTGCCGGCCTACGTGTCCAGCGAGGAAGCCGAAGTTTGAGTCGTGCGAGTTTTTCCCGGATGCCAAGTCGGCGTTACTTGCCTCTTACCGTCCATGTCTGAGGTGCAAGCCGCTTTCTCTTCCTGACCAGACAACCGATGTAATTGAAAAACTGATTAAAGCGGTGGAGGAACAGCCGGAAAAGCGCTGGAAGGAAGCAGACCTCAAAGAGCTTGGGATCGATTCTTCAACGGCGAGAAGACAGTTTAAAAAGCGGTATGGGATGACTTTTGTCGAATATGCCAGATCCAGAAGAATGGGCCTCGCGCTTGGTGACATACGTTCAGGTAAAAAGATTATTGATGCACAGCTGTCTGCCGGCTATGAATCTGGAAGCGGCTTTCGCGACGCATTTAGCCGCATCATGGGTGCGCCTCCTGCCAAGTCAGGTCAGGAACCGTTATATGCAGCGTGGTTGGACACACCTTTAGGGGCCATGCTAGCCATTGCTGATGATTCGGCATTATGGCTGCTTGAATTTACAGATCGCCGAGGACTTGAAAAGGAAGTGGAACGGTTGAGATTGAAAACAAGCCGTGCGATTTTACCTGGAGAGAACCATATAACCAGTCAAATTCAGCGTGAGTTGACTGAGTATTTTGAGGGGATACTGTCTCAATTTAAAACACCTGTAAAACTCGTAGGCACAGCTTTTCAGCTAAAGGTCTGGGATCAGTTGATGCAAATACCATGTGGTGAAACCATATCCTACACAGAATTGGCCATCCATGCAGGAAATCCGGCAGCTGTCCGGGCTGTTGCGAGGGCCAATGGTGCCAATCAGCTCGCTTTAATCATTCCATGTCACCGCGTCATTCAGCGGGACGGCGGATTAGGTGGTTATGCAGGAGGACTCGCAAGAAAAGAATGGCTGTTAAAACATGAGAAGGGAGAACAATGATGATTCGTGAGCTTGAAATAAAGGATGCAGAGGCATTTTTAGCATTAAGTAAAAGAATAGAGGAATCGGGTATGATGCTGTTTGAGCCTGGTGAAAAACAAATGACGGTTGAGCAGCAGGAAAAAATGATTGAGCGTATTTCCAAAGATGAGGACTCCAGCTTTTTTGTGTCTGAGATTGACGGGCAGCTGGCAGGATTTTTAGCGGTGATTGGCAATAGTGTGAAACGGAAACAGCATGCTGCGATGGTGGTAGTAGGGGTTGATGCGGACTATCGCGGGCAGGGAGTGGGCACAAAGCTGTTTGACCATCTGTCAGAATGGGCGAAACATAAAGGCTTAAAGCGACTGGAATTAACAGTGATCAAACATAATGATGCAGCCTATCATTTATATCGTAAACAAGGTTTCAAGGTAGAAGGCGTAAAAGAGGGATCACTGATGATTGATGGCATGTTGACGGATGAATATTATATGGCGAAGCTGATCTGAATGAATAACGTATATGTCATAACAGGCCCTGCCGGAGTAGGGAAATCAACGGTTTCAAAGGCTCTTTCAAAGCGCTTGGAAAACAGTGCCTATATTTCAGGAGATGACCTTTATCACATGCATATCAACGGTAAGCAGGCTCCCTGGGATGAACAGGGGACACAGCTGACCTGGCAACACATTCTTAGTCTGACCTTAAACTTTCTAGAAGCTGGCTGCGATGTCGTCATTGATTATATCGCTTTTCCCAATGAAGCAGCCTGGTTAAAAAAGAAGCTTGGAGAGAACGTCAATTTTTCTTACATTGTTCTGTGGACAGATGAAAAAACATTAATAGAGCGGGATAAAATGAGGCAGCCTGACCATCAGATGGGTGAGAGGAGCCTAGAATTATTAAACGATTTTAAAAATAAAGAACTTTTGTGGAAAGCGATTCTGGAAACAGGAGACAGGCCGAAGATCAATACAGAGCTGATCGTGGATGAGGTATTGTTGGGTGACAGGTTCAAATGGGGGATGTGAGGTTGTGGGGAACAGGGGGGACTGAGCGCGCGTAACTTTTTCAAAAGGCTGTTCTCGTATAGATTGTTGCTTTCTTGGCCACAAGAGTTTATATAACGGGGCTAAGGAGTGTTTTCATGGAGGAGCAACAAAGTATTTCCACAAATATTTGTATAGGTTTTATTTGCTTGAATTATGAAAGGATTTAACACTTGAAAAAAGTTGAGCAAATGCTTATTTCAGCTTATCAAAAATCGAATTCTTTAATAGTTGAATTTCTAAAAGGTGTATAAAAAATGACCCTGTTGGAAGAGATGCGAGATCAAACAATCTAATCTTCTATAATGTTTAATTCCTTATAATAGTTATCTACAAATGGGAAAATATCTGGGTTTGATTCATAATAAACAGTGCCGATAGAATTTAAGTAAAATAAAAATTGGTTATCACCGTCATATAATGTAATCTCATATAACCAACCTTCTCTTTGTTCTTGATTTTCTAATGGTGTGAAAATAATACCTTTAATAAGTGTTATAAAGTCATCAATTTGTTTTTCTGCGGTTACAGTTTTTGAAAAACCTGTAGAACCATCTCGAATTATAATTTTATCAATATTCTGAATATTTGAATCCTTATAAAATTGCTCTAAGGATTGAGTTTTTCCAGTAATTTTGATATTTTCGTTTTTTTCATTTGTATCTACGCAAGCAGAAAGTATTAATAGACATACTGATAATATTATAAACAAAAATTTTCTCATATATAACCACCTCCAGTTTTTATTATACCAATTATTGATGTTTAAAATACTAAAAAATTACATTTATGAAACGGTCTTTCGAAAAAAGAACACCCGCTCCGTCCCCGGAACAGGTGTCTTCTCATTTATTCACCATAAATCGAAACAGATCCACCATTTACAAAGAATTCTCCCCAGCCGTCGTTGTTGATCGTGACGGTGCGTGTGGAGTTACCTGTTTTGTCTCTCCAGACTTCGCCGGCGTTGCGTGTGCCGACATACATCCATTTGCTGCCGCCCGGGCCGTCTGAAAGGATGCTTGCAAGTCCTGATTTAGCCCGGTCTGTTACGCCTTCGCGTGTCCAGCCGATGACGTCCTGGTGGTTCAGGTAGTCGTGCTGTGTACCATAAGCCAAATCTTTACGCGCTTTTAAAATCGGATCAAGTTTGGTTGAAAGGTTCGGAATTTCACGGCCGCTGTTGCCTTTCGTTCCATAGAAATCTCCGTAAAACAGTGTTGGATAACCCTGCTGTCGCGTCATAATCATAGCGTAAGCGAGTGGCTTAAACCATGGTGCAACGGTTGATTCCAGAGACTGTCCCGGCTGGGAGTCATGGTTATCAACAATCGTCACGGCAAGTGTTGGGTGCTGTTTCACAACCGTATTATCAAAAATCTTTGACATATCGTAGTAACCGCCACTGTTTCCTGCCTGCTGGAAGTTATAGTGAAGCGGGACATCAAATACAGAATGTGTGTAACCTGTTTTCGCTAAATAGTTATTAATGGCGCCAAGATCATTCTGCCAGTATTCAGCCACTGTAAACAGCTGTTTGCCAGTTGTACGCCTTACATCCGTCAGCCACTCTTGAATATAATCATGCTTGATATGCTTAACCGCATCCAGGCGGAAGCCATCAAGGTTCAGTGTATTTACATACCATTTACCCCAGTTTTTCATTTCCTGCTTTACTTCCGGGTGTTCAAAATCAACATCTGCATACATTAAATAATCATAGTTTCCAAATTCACCGGAAACCTCGTTGTCCCATGCTTTACCGTCGCCGCGGAATTTATAAATACGGCTTAGGCTGCGTGACTGATCCCAGTCGGTTCCGTCAAAGTGATACCATCTCCATTTAAAAGAAGAATGGGTATTGTTACGACCCGGGAAATTAAAGCCTGTCCATGCAGAAATCGTATAAGCACCGGACGTCTCCTGATTACGGTTATTCGGGTTCACTTCAACAGCCTGAACCTGCTCAGTGTAATCAGCGCCACCTTTGTGATTCATCACCACATCACCGTAGACGCCGATGCCCTGATTTTTCAGTGAAGTAATGGCGGACTGAAGCTGTGCGCGTGTACCGTATTTGGTCCGCGTAGTGCCTTTCTGGTTAAATTCACCAAGATCATACAGGTCATATGCGCCATAGCCCACATCATTTTGTGATGTCCCCTTATAGGCAGGCGGAATCCAGACCGTGGTAATACCAAGGTTTTTTAAATTTGTAGCATCCGTATTCAAACGATTCCAGTGAGCCCCGTCATTAGGCAGATACCACTCAAAATATTGCATCATCGTGCCATTTTGCGGTGTGGCAGCCTGAGTTGCCGGTTGAAACGGAAGAAGCATAAAAGCGACAAGTGCGACAAGAAAAATACGTACCTTTTTCATTCGTTCATCCCCTTGTTCTAAATTTGTGCAATGGTTATGAAAGCGTTTGCACAAAATAATTATCAGATAATTCGATGTAAAAGAAAAGCGTTTTTACAAAAAGAGGTAATATGTCATATCATTTTTTACTTATTTATCAAATTTGGATGGGAACTGGGGGACGGAGCGCCCGTTCCTTTTTAGGAAAAAGAACGGGCGCTCCGTCCCCCAAAAAGAGGATTGTGAAAGAAATGAATCGAAATGAAAGAGAAAGGGAGTGGTGATGTTGAAGCATTATCATGTATCGAAGGAAAATGGACGCGTGGTTGAAGCGTACGATTCAAATTTTATTCTGACTTCAATTTTAAGAACGAATGACCCGGTGCAAATCAGCATAATGCATTTAGAAGAAGGTGGTGTGATCGGATATCATCAGGCTTCTATGCCACAGTTGCTGATGGTTGTATCCGGACGGGGTGAAGTGCGTGGTGCTGAAAATACATATGTGGAAATAAAGACACACGAAGCGGCTTTTTGGGAAAAGGGGGAATGGCACGAAACAAGATCAGAAGAAGGGCTGACTGCGATTGTGATAGAGGGTCCGGTGCTTAAGGTTTCAGCTCTGAAGGAAAAAAAGTATGAATAAGGTGAGTTGGGTTGGCAGTGAGCAGCCTTATCTTGATCAGCCGGACATTCAGCAAATCGGAGACGTGAAACTGGCACGATTCGGAGGGAGTACTGCTGCAGGCCAGACGAAAAATGAGGATGGCTGTATTGTATGGACAAATGGTGAATGGGAATTTGCGATGATACTGGATGCGCATCAAACAGCAGAGAGTGCTGAACTGATAGTAAAGACGTTTGTGGAGCATGAAAGTGAACTGACAACGATCATACGCGGTGAAGACGGGAAAGATCTGTTTGAAAAACTTGAAAAAGAGATTCTGACTCTTTTTACTGATGAAGCATTCAGAGAGAAATGCAGAAAGATCGAAGGGGAAACCTCCTGTCTGGTCACCGTTCGCAAAGGCCGGTTCATTTGGTGGTTTTCAGTAGGGGACTGCATGCTTTTCCTGCTGCATGATGATCTTAAAAAGCTTGGCCAATTTCAGCTGAACCAGCGTCAGTTTTTTGAATGGATCGGAAGAGTGAACACATTTGATCAACAGGTTCCCTGTTATACAACAGGCAGGCGCGAGCTGAGGAAAGGAACCAACACCATCTTCATCACAACAGACGGGCTGGTTGAGTGTCTGGAGGCTGGGTATCATAATCCGGAGAAGCTGTATGAGGTATTTAAACGGAATCCGGCACCACTCGTAAAACTTCTGCATGACAGCCAGCAGTTAAAGGTCAGAGATAGCGTCACGATGGTCAGCTGGGATGTTGAGGTAATGGAGCAGGGGAGTATGCCTTCAGGAGCATAGGGGACGGAGCGCCCGTTCCTTTTTAGGAAAAAGAACGGGCGCTCCGTCCCCATCAAAACGATCACCCGCTCCGTTCCCAAAAAAATGCCGGGAAGCAAGGCTCCCGGCATTTTTTCATGATCTTACAGCCACCACATATCTGTTGGCTGTTCTTTAATGTTGACTGATTTCAGCGTTTGGACGGCACGCTGGAAGCCTTCTTCGATGCTCATGATTGGGTCTTCGTGCTCGATGCTGACGACGTGGTCGTAGCCGTATGTGCGCAGGGCGCTGATAATGCGGCCCCATTCGTCTGCCGGGTGTCCCATTCCGACTGAACGGAAGCTCCATGCACGTGTTTGAATGTTGTCATAGGTCTGCATGTCTGTCAGGCCGTACATGTTGACGTTGTCCTGATCAATGTATGTGTCCTTGGCGTGGAAGTGGTGGATTGCACCGGCTTTTCCAAGGATTTTGATCGCACCGACCGGATCGATTCCCTGCCACCAGAGGTGACTTGGATCAAGGTTTGCGCCGATGTATTCGTTTGTTGCCTCGCGCAGCTTCAGCATGGTGTATGGTGTATGAACAGAGAATCCACCATGCAGCTCAAGACCGATTTTTACATTGGCTTCTTTAGCGATTTCTGCGATCTCTTTCCAGTAAGGAATCAGCTTGTGTTCCCACTGCCACTTCAGAATATCGCCGTATTCATTTGGCCATGGTGCAACCGGCCAGTTTGGATGCTTCGCTTCAGCGTCAGCGCCAGGTGTACCTGAGAATGTGTTCACAACCGGCACGTCGAGCAGCTGAGCCAGACGGATTGTTTTGCGAAGCGCCTCATCACTTTCTTTTGCAAATGCAGCATCAGGGCTGACAGGGTTTCCGTGACAGCTGAATGCACTGATGGTCAGTCCGCGTGATGTTACTTTTTCAAGGTATTCCTTACGCTTGCCCTCATCCTCTAACAGTTCGTCAATTGGACAGTGGTTGTTGCCAGGATATCCGCCTGTACCGATTTCCACGGCATCAAGGCCGGATTCTGCGACATAATCAAGCATGTCTTCAAATGATTTTTGTGCAAATAAGACCGTAAATACGCCTAATTTCATGAGTATTGCCTCCTTATGAGAATCGGACGGCTTGTCCGGTTTCGCTGCTTTCGTAAATGGCCTCGATGACCTTTGAAACGATGAGTGCTTCCTGTGGCTTCACAAGCGGCTGCTGGTTACCGCGGCAGCTTTCCACGAAGTTGATGGCTTGAGGGATACCCGGGTTTTCATCATCGGAAATCCAGTAAGCCTCCTGGTCAAGAAGCATTCCGTATTTTGCCTGATAAAGCTTGAGTGGATACACATCAAGTCCACCCTTTGTACCTGAAACAGATACGGTTTCCTGATCATCTGCCAGATTGGCTGCCCATGATGTTTCAAACAACAGGGTAGCACCGTCTTTGAACTTAATATAGGCGGTTGCATGATCATCTACTTCGAACGTTGATGGGTCAAATGTGCCCCACTGGTTAACGATGTCATTTTGACGGCTCAGTTCATTATAAGTAGCGCCTGAGACCTCTGCGATTTCAGGGAAGTCCATGAGGTGCAAGGCCAGATCAAGGAAATGACAGCCGAAGTCAATCAGACTGCCGCCACCCTGAAGATCTTTATTTGTAAAAACACCCCAGCCCGGAACCTTGCGGCGGCGGATCGCCTGTGCACGGGACACAAGAGGGCGACCGATTTCGCCACCGTCAATGAAGCGTTTTGCTGCACGCGCTTCTTTTGTGTGACGGTAGTGGTAAGCAATCATCAGGATCTTACCTGCTTCATCCGCTGCCTTAATCATCGCTTCGCATTCTTCAGTGGACATCGCCATCGGCTTTTCGCACAGTACGTGTTTGCCTGCCTGAAGAGCGGCGATCGCAATGTCAGCGTGGAATTTATTTGGTGTACAGATTGTCACTGCGTCTACGTGTTCAAAAATCTCTTTGTATTCATTTGTATGGAAAGGAATCTGGTAGTCCTGTGCAACCGTTTCCGCACGTTCTGCATTTACGTCACACACAGCCGTGACTTCCACATCATTTCCTAAAGCGAGAAAGGAGGGGATATGCCTGGAAACGGCAATACCTCCAACGCCAATTATGCCTACGCGAAGTTTTTCCATGTTTATCACCTATAGTTTCACGATTTTTTTCGTTTCGTTCGACTCAAGGGCACCAAGAATAACCTGCAGTGATTTTTTCCCTTCATGTCCATCAATCAAAGGCTGTTTGCCTGACAGGATTGAATCAACAAAATGATCAATGACGCCGGATGAGCTTTGTCCGCCTTCATCATTAGACTGGATTTTACCAAGAGCGAGCTCTTCTTTTGTTCCGTCTGTTTTATGATAGATCACAGAGTAATCCTCATCGTCTTCCAGGCGAAGAACACCGTTTTCTGCGTAAATAACCGTAGAGTTATCCTCAGCATTGTAAGACCAGCTTGCTGCTAAAGTACCGATAATACCGCTTTCTGTTTTAAGAATTAATGCTGCTGTATCATCCACTGTTGCGTCTTTTTTCGAGCTTGTCTCGACCATAGCCGCTACTTCTGTCATTTCTTCACCAAGTATGTAGCGGATCAGGTCTGTTTTATGAACGCCAAGATCACCCATGGCACCAATAAACGCCTCATCTTTTTTGAAGAACCAGCTGTCCTTGCCGTCAGCACTCCAGCCTTCAGGTCCAGGGTGTCCAAATGCAGTACGGAAGCTGAAGATCTTACCTAATTCTCCTGATGCCACAAGCTCCTGCGCTTTTTGATGTGAGGCAACAAAACGCTGGTTATGTCCGATCATCAGAAGTTTTCCCGCTTTTTCAGCAGCTGCGATCATATCATCGGCTTCTTTGGCACTTGTAGCCATCGGTTTTTCACATAATACGTGCTTTCCAGCTTCAAGCGCTGCAATCGATACAGGTGCATGAAGATAGTTTGGTGTGCAGACACTTACTGCATCAAGGTCTTCCTTTAAAAGTTCATTGTAATCTGTAAACGTCTTTTTAGCACCGAATTTCTTGGCCATTTCTTTTGCGCGCTTTTCATTAATATCACAAATGGCAACGAGTTCAACGTTTTCATTGTTTGCATATTCAACAAGGTGACGGTGCTTAGCGATACTTCCTGCACCTACGACACCAACTTTTAATTTTGCCATGAATTAGTCCTCCTTATAGCCTTCCAGTTTTTCGATTGGTTTTGCGTTTCCGTATACCGGGTAGTCACGCTTAGTTGGAGCTGCCCATTTGACACCGTTTGCAATAACCTGTTGAATTTGTTTGTTATGATATGTCGGGTGTGTTTCGTGACCCGGACGGAAGTAGAAGATCTTTCCGTTACCACGTTTAAAGGTAGCGCCGCTGCGGAATACTTCTCCGCCTTGGAACCAGCTCAGGAAAATCAGCTCATCCGGTGCCGGAATATCAAAGTGCTCGCCGTACATTTCTTCTTCATCAAGCTCGATATATTCACCGATGCCGTCTGCGATCGGGTGGCTTGGATCTACAACCCATAAGCGCTCACGCTCATTTGCTTCACGCCATTTTAAATCACAGCCTGTACCCATCAGTTTTTTAAAGATTTTTGAAAAGTGGGCAGAGTGAAGAACGATCAGTCCCATGCCTTCCCAAACGCGTTTCTGGACTTTTTCCACAATCGCGTCATCTACTTCATCATGTGCAAGGTGTCCCCACCATAAAAGAACATCTGTGTTATTAAGTACCTCGTCTGTCAAACCGTGTTCAGGCTCATCTAATGTAGCCGTTTTCACGTCGTACCCGTGCTCAGCAAGGGCATCTGCAAGGACGCGGTGAATGCCATCCGGGTAAATTTCCTTTACTGCGTCATGCTTTTTTTCGTGTCTGAATTCATTCCAAACTGTAACGTTCATGCCAAGTAACACTCCTTTATTTATCACTGTAAGCGCTCTTAAAATAGGGCAGGTTGTATATGCAACCGCTTCCTCTACTTTAACAGATTTATCATCCAAGAAGAAAATATTTGTACTGTTTCCTTCAACTTGAATCATAAAAGAGGGCCGGGGACCCTGAAAGGACCCGGCACGCTGATGATTATTCTTTTACAGAACCGGAAGTCAGTCCGGCAACAATTCTTCTTTGGAAAATCAATACGAGTATAACAATAGGAATGGTCACAAGAACAGTCGCAGCTGAAATATCCCCCCAAGGAATGGTGAACTGACTCTGGTACAGGGAAATTCCTACTGGTACTGTGCGCCAAACGTCCTCAGTATTAATCGTTAATGCAAACAGGTATTCATTCCATGCGGCGATAAACACGAGGATTCCTGTTGTGAAAACCCCTGGTGCCGCAAGCGGGAAAATAATTTTTCTGAATGTCTGGAATGGAGTTGCTCCATCAAGCTTCGCTGATTCTTCAAGCTCCCAAGGAATCTTCTGGAAGAATGTCGACAGAATCCAGATCGCCAGCGGCAGGGAAACTGTGATATACGGAATCACAAGACCCATATAGCTGTTACGAAGACCTACAGCCGTAATAAAGTTGAAGATCGGTGAGATAATCGCAATTTGCGGGAACATGGATGCAGCCAGAATGATCCCGAGAATTAATCCTTTAAATTTAATTGGCAGACGCGTTAGTGCGTAAGCTGCAATCGAAGCAAATCCAATCGCAATTAACGTTGTCAACGTCGATACAACAAAGCTGTTCCACATATATCGAAGCAGTGGACGGTTCCTGATCGCATTTTCATAAGACGCAAGGGACGGGTCAGCCGTAAACCAATTAAAATTGTTGAAAATTTCGCCCGGCGGTTTGATCGACGTGAGGAAAACCCAGATGAAAGGGAACATCACGAAAAATACAAACACGACGAGAAAGATATAAAAACCAATTCCTGCACGTTTGTTCATCTTGATTCCTCCTTATCGACCCGATCTGCCTGCAAAAAGATCTGAACCGATGAATTTGATAAATAGAACGGAAATAATCGCTACCGAAATAAATACGATTACTGACAGTACAGAACCCGCACCAAAGTTTGATTGAGAGAAGAGGGTAATGTACGCATAGATGGAAATCGACTCCGTTGAGTTCGCAGGTCCACCGCCTGTTAATACATAAATCAGGTCAAATACACGGAAAGCATCCAGTGTACGGAATAAAAGGGCAACAAGGATGGCTGACTTCAGCAATGGCAACGTAATCTGCCAGAACTGCTGCCATTTACCGGCGCCGTCCACTTCAGCTGCTTCATATAAAGAACCTGGAATGGTCTGAAGTCCCGCAAGTAAAAGTAAAGCCATATAAGGTGTGGTTTTCCACACATCGGCAAAAATAACAGAGAACATTCCGCCTGCTCCTGTTGACAGGAGAACAGAGGCGTCATCAATCAGTCCGAACTGCTCAAAATAATGAGCGACAATACCAGTTTGTCCGTCATACAGGAAGCCCCACATCATCGCGGCTACCGCTGTCGGAATTGCCCACGGAATCAGTACAGATGCACGCACAATTCCGCGACCGATAAATGCCCGGTTAATTAACAGGGCAATCATTAGACCGAGAACAAGCTCCGCTCCAACAGAAACAATGGTGAAGAGAAGGGTATTCCACATCGACTGCCACATCCGGCCGTCTGTCAGATAGCGCTGATAGTTGCTGAAGCCAATAAAATTCGACTCGATCAGCGTTGTATCGACTGTGCCGAGCGTACCGCTGATGTTGCCTGCAGTAGTCGCAAATTCTTCACTGTCTGTCGAGTCAGCTAAGGCTGTCAGTTCAGCCTGCGCCTCATCAAGATAGTTTTTGTAGTCATCAGCAAGATCGTTATCAATGTCTGCATATTTCAATTCACTATCAGAAATCGCCGTAAAGGAAGCAAGCATTTCCTCTACTTCTGCATACTGATCCTCAAGTGCGTTTTCTGTAATCAAAGAGTCATGATAATTTTCAATTTCAGTCCTGATAGAAGCGGCTGCATCAGCTGTCTCACCATCTGGGGCCTGACTTTCGAGCAGCTCCAGATCACGTGATAAGTAAAAGTATTCATTTGCATAACGCTCAAGGTCGACGTTAGATGAAAGGAAACGCTCGGACCTTGAAGGGTCATTCAGACGGTAATCAAACAGACTGTTATAAAATGATTGGGCAACCGGCCAAAGCGTAACGAGTAATACAAGAATCAATGCCGGTGCAACCATCACATAACCCAGCTGTTTTTCATTCAACTGAAACTTCAATGGGTTCACCTACTTTTTATAAGGTTGGGTTGAGATTGCTAGAGTTAAAGAGATTAATAAATATTTTTGGAGAAAGTGACCAGATCGCGATCAAAAGTGTCCAAGTTGAGCCCAAAAGTGACCAAGTTGGCAGGGAAAGTGTCCAAGTTCCTATCGAAAGTGGCCAAACGCTCGCTTCCGCTTTTTCTGGTGTCCAGCTGCGGCGACTAGCCCCTCGAGGTCATAAGTCAAAGCTGAACGAGGGCGAAGGTCAGCCCTCTTTTAATCTTCGCCTTATGCTTGTCGGGGCTGGACGAGTCGCCTCCGCTTTTCCTTTTATACAAAGAAAGGGAGGTGATCACGCCACCCCCCTTTAGCAGTCAATTATCATAGAACAGCTATTGGCGTGCTGTAAAACGCTGGTTATGAGTGCAAATGCATGATCTTTATAGAATTCTCTAAAGAAGCAGGGCAGAGAAACAGCTGATTTGAATCACTCAAACCAGCCGATCCCGAGCCTTGCACTTGCTTATAAACCGTTTAATGTTACACGTTAAACGGTCCATCCCCATAAACCGTCAAACGCTGATTATTCTTCCATTGCCGCCATAATTTCTGCTTCCATGTTGGCCGCTGCTTCTTCAGCTGTGATTTCTCCAGCCAATGCTTGTGACAGCTGAACCTGCATGATATCAGAGATACGTGGATAGATTGGTGATACTGGTCTTGGTACTGCGTTTTGAAGTGTTTCTACGAACTGCTCGTTAGCAAATAGAGCCGCTGCATCCTGAACTTCACTGTCTTCATATAGTGCTGCAATTGTTGGAGCACGTCCACCTTCAACTGCACTGATCTTTTGTCCTTCTTCACCAGTCATGAACTTCACAAATTCCCAAGCTTCGTCCGGATGCTCACTGTAGCGGTTGATCATTGACATCCATCCGCCAAGTGTTGCTGCGTTTGTTCCGCCTTCACCAGCCGGAAGAACCGCGAATCCTACGTTACCTGCTACTTCAGATGCTTCTTCGTCATTTGAAGTAGACTGCATGTAAGGCCAGTTACGGGCAAATACAGCCTGTCCGCCAACCCATGCGTTGTTTGTTTCAGTTTCCTGGAAGCTTAAGATATTGCTTGGTACGAAATCAGAGTTAACGAAATCAATCATTTTCTGGATTCCGGCAATCGTTTCAGGGCTGTTAACAACAACCTCGTTATTTTCATCTACAACCTGTCCACCGTGAGAAGCGATGAACTCGATTGCATTTGTGATCATACCTTCATACTGGTTAGCCTGCATCAGGTAACCGAATTCTGTACCGCCTTCACCCTGAAGCGTACCTGCTGCTTCAAAAAGCTCATCCCAAGTTGTCGGAACCTGATCTTCACTCACGATGTCTGTACGGTAGTAAAGAAGTCCCGCATCCGTAAATTTCGGCATTGCATACTGACGGCCGTTAAAGTTTCCTGAAGCAACCGTTCCAGGGAAGTACTGCTCCATATCAATTCCGTCTGCTTCAATATAGCGGTCAAGCTCAAGTGCGTATTGTCCCTGTGCAAATTCAGCTGGCCAGATTACGTCGGCATCAAATACGTCAACCTCAGCACTCTGAGAAGAAAACATCGTTACATATTGGTCATGAGAAGCACCTGTATCTGCAGGCATCTCACGGTATTCTACGTTAATATTCGGGTTTTGTTCTTCAAATGCTGCAATTAGCGCTTCTGTTGCACCAGTTACGTCAACACCGGCTGCATACGTGATGGTTACCTGTTCCTCTTCGCCACCTGCATCGCCGCCTGTGTCACCACCAGTGTCTCCTCCAGTATCTGTCGCTTCGTCGTCTCCACTACAAGCAGCTAATAGCATACTTAGTGTCAGTACTGTTGCTCCTGCAACTTTCTTGTTCCAAAGTTTCATTAATGAAGCCCCCCTAATTGTTTTAAGTTGATTGTCTTTCAATTAATTGAATCGGGAGTAAGATATCAGTTGAATTATTTTTGCGTTTGCCCTGAACGATCTCAAGCATGACTTTCATTGCTGTTTCCCCAATATCAGAAGTAAATTGGTTAATCGTTGTAATCTGTGGATCAAGAAGAGACGCAATCGGCTGATCATCAAATCCGATGACCGCTAAATCATCCGGAACCTTCCACCCGTGAGTCTGGGCTTCCTTGATGACGCCTGCTGCCACCTCATCACTCCCCGTAAAGAGAGCTGTAGGTGCATCATTCATATCCGCAATTCTTCTGAAAATGGCACGTCCATCGTCAATCGTAAAAATATTCTTAAACATCCAATCAGGATTTGGTTCGATTCCGGCTTCTGTAACCGCTTTCAAATATCCTTTACGACGGTTCACAGAAACGCTGCTGTCATTGCCCTGACAATACCCGATTTTCCGGTGTCCTTTGTCGAGTAAGTGCTTTGTACCAATATAGCCGCCCTCAACCTGGTCAAGTCTGACCCGGGTTAAGGAAGCGTTGGGATCATATTCATTGCAGTAAATGATCGGGCCGTATTTCGTATAAGGCTCAATAACACTCCAATCATTTTCAACCGACGCCATAATAATGCCATCGACCTGCTTTGACTTCAGAAGCTGAAAATATTCAAGCTCCTTCTCCCGGCTGATTCGTGTGTTGCATAAAATCAGCTGATAACCGTGTCTTGCCGCTTTCTGTTCCATGGCATCAACGAGCTGGCTAAAGAAAGGGTTTACAATTCTTGAAATGAGAACCGCGATCTTTTTTGTCTTTATGTTTCGCAGCCTTTGCGCTGATGAATTAGGGACAAACCCAAGCTCATCCATCGCTTTTTTAACAGCTCGTTTCTTGTCTTCACTGACATACGGATGATTATTAATCACTCTCGAAACGGTAGCCTGTGACAACCCAGCTTTCAACGCAACATCTTTAATGGTGTACACGCGCTAGCCCTCCTATAGGAACACCCCCATTTGTCATGAAATGATATGAAATCGTTTTCACACTTAGACTATATTACAGAATTATGACGAATGCAACCCTATTTTAAAAATTTCATAATATTTTTAAAATTTAGATAAATGAATGAGTATTCAATCATCTGACGGGCAATGAATTTTCTGAATGGGTGAATATAGGGTGACAGTCGAGGAGGAGTGAGTTCGTTAAAAGGATGAAAAACACCCTTCGTGGATATAACGCCTGAAGCCGGCAGTTATTCACAAAGGGTGTGATGTATGTTTATTCATTCTGGTTTTGTTCTTCTTCAAACGCAGCTAAAAGTGCAGACTGCTCGAGTTCAATGGCTTTCTCCAGAGATAAGGGAATGGCTTGTGGCATTCTCCATCTTATGTGAAAAGGAAAAAGCTCCTTCATACTTTCCATATAAAGTGAACCATCCTCCGGAATCTGATGATCAGTCACGATTCCATCTTCAACAATCAGTTTTACTGCAATGGAAGCACCGCCGCCAATATCGTTTTTCTCTGTAATAAATTCTTCAAAAGCATACCAGATATAAACTTCCTCCTCATTGCCCCCGTAAACTTTAAAAGCATCCGTCACAACACCACCTTCGTTTGTCCAGGCAATCTCATTTTCCAGATATTCTTCCGCCACGGCATGATTGAAGGAAGGGTTCCCGACAAATGTATGCAACGCAATAATAACCAGTAATGTTGTTCCGATCACCCATAGACCGCGCTTCGCTGATTTTTTCAGCTTCATGATTGTTCAACTCCGATCTGCCAAACTTTTACATGAAAGATTCGTGATGTTGCAGTTGAATTCCTTTAAGGGTTCGAAATTATTTTTTCATCAAGTTATACTGAAAGCAGTAATTGAAGGGAGAACGGCTATGACATCAACCATAAAACTCATTGCACTAGATATGGACGGCACGCTTTTGCGTAATGATCATTCCGTTTCCGATGAAAATCGGGCGGCGATAAAATCTGCCCAGGATCAGGGAGTCGGCGTCATGATCAGTACGGGACGGCCACTCGTTTACTGTCAGGAAATCGTGGAATCACTTGGTCTTGCAACCTACTTAATTACGGTAAACGGCAGTGAAATCTGGGATGAGCATCTGAACCTCATTGACCGTACTAAAATTGGCTCTTCCCATATTGAATTTATGTACAACCTTGCTCAAAAACATAATACGAACTACTGGTCTTCAACGGTCGAAGGTGTTTGGAATAAACGCACGAGCTTCCCGGAAAACATTCATGACTATCAGTGGCTGAAGTTCGGGTTTAACGTGGAGGATGACGAAATTCGTGAAACCATTAGAAAAGAGCTTGAAGGTCGAAAAGTGCTCGAAATCACGAACTCCAGTCCAACCAATCTCGAGGTCAATGCAGCGGGTATTAACAAAGCGGCAGCGATCCGTAAAGTATGCGATCGTCTCAATATCACGATGGATTCGGTCATGGCAGTCGGTGACAGCTTAAATGATCTCGCGATGATCAGAGAATCCGGCATTGGTGTTGCGATGGGAAATGCGCAGGAAGCTGTGAAGAATGAGGCTGACTGGGTGACGGATACGAATGAACGGGATGGTGTGGCAAAGGCAATCCGGAAGTTTGTTCTGAACAGTTGACCGATTGACATGTTTTATGTGCTGGAAAATCGGGCATGTTCAAAAAGTGGAAGTCATTGTGCTAGATTTTTGGGAATCGCCTGTATATACTATGCAGGTACATATTTCGAATTTCGAAAGGAGCTTTTAACATGGACTACGTTACTTTAAACAACGGGCTGAAAATGCCTCAAATCGGACTTGGTGTCTGGCAGGTGGAAGATCACCAGACTGGTGTAGATTCAGTGAAAAAAGCAATCGAAACCGGCTATCGTTCAATCGACACAGCCATGATTTACAAAAACGAAGAAGCGGTAGGCGAAGGGATTCGCGCTGCAGGGGTTCCGCGTGAAGATCTTTTCATTACAACAAAGGTCTGGAACGCTGACCAGGGCTATGACAGCACGATCGAAGCCTTCAATACAAGTCTTGAAAAGCTTGGACTTGATTATGTGGATCTATATCTTGTGCACTGGCCAATGCCTGAAAAAGACCGTTATGTAGATACGTATAAAGCAATGGAAAAGTTATATGAAGAGGGCAAAGTGAAAGCGATTGGCGTGTGCAACTTTGAAATTGAGCATCTCCAGCGCTTAATGGACGAGTGTACAGTAAAACCTGTGTTAAATCAGGTAGAGTGCCATCCGTACCTTGCCCAAAATGAACTCAAGGAATTCTGTGCGAAGCATGATATTTTCGTAGAAGCATGGAGCCCGCTGATGCAGGGTGGAGCCGTTCTTGAAGACGACATCATCCGCAACATTGCAGAGAAATACGGCAAAAGCCCGGCACAGGTAGTCATCCGCTGGCATTTGCAAAGTAACTCAATTGTCATCCCGAAATCCGTGACACCATCACGCATCGAATCGAACTTCGATGTATTTGATTTCGAACTGACTGAGGATGAAATGAAGAGCATCAACGACCTTGATCGCGGCGAGCGAAAAGGGCCACATCCAAACGATATGCACCACGAATAAGAAAGATAAATCCGGAAGCCTTGAATGGTTTCCGGATTTTTTAATGTTTATAAGTGTTCTACAGTGCAGGAGTCTTAATTTTCACACGTAAAATTCCGAATGTAGGTATAATTGCATAAAGGAGGTGTTTGTTTTGAGCCATAAAATGTTTATGCTGGAAGCTTTAAAGGAAGCAAGATCAGCAGGAGAACAAGGTAATTTACCAATAGGAAGTGTCATCGTGCACAATGGAACGATTATCGCCAAAGGAAGAAATCAGAGACATACTAACAAGAATAACCTGGCTCATGCTGAGATCAATGCAATTAATCAATGTATTCCATATCTTAATGAATTTTCACGGGAGTGTATACTTTATACGACAGTCGAGCCCTGTATTATGTGCCTTTCAACTATTGTAATGGCAAATATACGTCACGTTGTATTTGCTGTGAAAGATAAATATATGAATATTGATCAGATGATTGAAGCCATGCCCTACATGAAAGAAAGATTGTATACATACGAACCTGATGTTTTAAAAGAGGAGTCCATTTCTTTACTAGAAAAATATTCTCCGGCAATGGCATCTATGATCTTAACCGGTAAACGCAACTAGTCCCTTAGCATGAATTTCCACATATAGACACCCGAAATTGTTTTAACCTTTTACAGGCAGGGTATTTCCTAACTATGTGATCGCAAATACTTGCACGACCCATTAAGGAGGAAATGAAAATGTCAAAAGGTTATATTGAAACATTTCATTCAGAGCAGGATGTATTGCGTAAAATCGAGGATTTAAAGTTACAGGGCTACAAAGAAGAAGATATGTATGTGGTGGCGAGAGACAAAGATGAACTGTCTCTTGTACGCGGCAGAACTGATGCAGACGTAGAGGCTGTTGAAGGTAATTGGTGGGACAAATTTAAAGCATTTGTTTCAGGTGATTCGTCTGTCCGGGAAGCTTTTGACCGGATGGGGATGGAAAAAGAAGATTCAGAGCGTTACTATGATGAAGTAAGAAACGGTGCGTTTTTATTATATGCAGATAATGAATATGCTGATTCGGATGACCGCTATATCCGTTCCGGAAATGGTCATCCGCTCGAAGATCGCAACGCGGATCATAAAGTGACCGGTACAAATTTTACAGCAGAAAATGATCGTTATGTTGATCCTAATCTCGACAATCCGGAGCCGAATCGTCCTGTTCATGATCATCACGAAAAGACGGCTGCTGTACCGAACGAAATTGAAAACGATGACCGTGAATATCGTGCAGAAGGAGACAGAGGTAAAATTCTTGAGCCATCTGAACATGATAAGCAGCAGTACGGTGGTGGACACGATGAGATCCTCTCTTCAAAAGCTGTAGATGCCGGTACACCGAGAAGTGCCGTCAGACCGGACCAGCCAAATTATATGGGCGACCCATCTGAACCTTACAGACACAAAGAAGTAGAACCCAAAGATGTTTCCGGTGGCAGTAACCGTAAAGTGGTGGACGGTCAGGAATCTGTCTGGGTAGACCGTGCGCAGGAGAATTCGAATCGTCACGTTGAGGCAGAAACTGATGATAAGAATCGGCTGTATGGCGGCCAGCCTGTATCAGATGACAACCCGAATGAATACCATCACCAGGACGAAGAAAATAGAAAATACGCCCGCGACGCACGCAGCAAAGCAGCAGAAACCCGCGCCAACATGGAAGGGCGCCGTCCACTATAATAGAAACGAAGACTGGGACTCCATGTTCCAGTCTTTTTTATGTGACGTGAGTTTGAGGAGGGAGTTTGTGAGGATAGAAGACAGATTCGTGAGTTTGTAAGAAAAATTCGTCAGGATCAAGCCAAGGTTCGTGAGCTTACAGCACCAATTCGTCAGTTCAGTAACTTATGGCCTATACCTCCACAATAAAACTGTTGGACGCGGAATCATTCAAACTATTCATCCATAGCTCTTCCGCGACAAACTTTCTTTCAAACCAAATAAGCAGTAATTGAATAGATAGAAGACATTGTTAAGGTGTGGTGGATTGATTTTTGAGAGATTGATTAATCATAGAAAGGACGGTCCTCACCCGAAGACTCCTGTGGCGGAGAAACGACAGGTGAGACAGCGTAGTGCGAAGCACTAGCTGGCTCACCGCGCGGCCACGGAAAGCGCAGGGTGAGGACCGTCCGGCACTCTTAATCAAAATTAAACAAAAAAACACGCACATCAGCGTGTTTTTTTCGAAAAGCCCTCCTGATCAAGATAAGAAGCAGCCTCCTCATAAGTCGTGAAAATTCCATCAAGCATCTCATCCGCATACACACTCCACGTATCCGCATCTTCACGTGTAAGCACGAGTTCCTGTCCGTTCTCATTCACCCACGGCTCATCTGTAAACGGCTCGAAATCAGCAAGTTCTTCAGTTAGTAAAGAATCCATTGATGCCTGAATAATCGAGCGGAGCTCCTCTTCAGAGAAATCACGGATATTTGTCATGCCTTTTGCGTCTGAATCAAAGTCGTTCAAGTGCGCAGTAAAGACAAAGCCATTGCCGTTTGGATGGAGATGATAAACGACTGTTTTCTTCTCGCGAATGCTTTCTTCGAAGTGAAAGTTCACGCGGCCGAGGGATACGTTATGTCGGGTCAGGCGGTCGAATGATTCGATTACCTTTAGTTTTTCTTCAAATGTCAGCATACTGTTTGCCTCCGATTTTCTATTCGTGTCGCTTATTATAGCACATCTGTTTCGGAACGACATGAACGTGGTTTTGTTGATTTGGTGAATGTCCTGGTTTGCTTCATAAAACCGGGCCGGGGCGCATCCTGCGCTTTCCGTGGCCGCGCGGTGAGCCAGCTGTGCTGCGCACATCTGTCTCACCTGTCGCTTTCCGCCACAGGAGTCTTCGGATGCGCCCCGGCCCTAAGTTCCATAATTGTCCTTCTTATTTTTGTTTTAAATAAACTGAATCGGGGTGCAGCTTATAATGTTTGTTTTATATTGTATGACAACAAATAGGATGAAAATATTTCGCTGTGATTGAATTTATTTGACAACTATTAGGGGTTATTTAACCACTTGTTCGGGTTATTCGACCACTCTTTTAGGTTATTTAACCACTTTTTTCGATTATTTAACCACTCTATCCAATGATTTAACCACTCTCTTAGTAAAGCTGGGCCGGAGGGTATACTTTGATACACACTAAAATGACAGTTCATCTCTTTATTTTATGAGTCTCTCAGATAATGCATGAATGAAAATTCTCCGTCCGGATTTGAATGTCCGAACGGAGAATGATTGATACTTATTTTCCCATCAGTGCCACGAGCAGGGCTTTTTGGGCGTGGAGTCGGTTTTCTGCTTCGCGGAAGACGACGGAGTGTGGGCCTTCTAAAACGGCTGTGCTGACTTCCTCTTCGCGGTGTGCGGGGAGGCAGTGCATGAATATATAGTCGGGGTCTGCGTGGGCTGTGAGCGCCTCGTTGACCTGAAAGCCTTCGAATGCTTTTAATCGTTCATTTGCTTCTTCTTCCTGCCCCATGCTTGCCCATACATCTGTGTAGACTGCGTGAGCTCCGGCAACGGCTTGGACAGGATCGTGGGTTAATGTGATGACAGCGCCTGTTTGCTGACCGACCCCTTGTGCATAGGCCAATATTTCAGCATTTGGCTCGTAGCCTTCCGGACAGGCAATGGTAAAATGCATGCCGACTTTTGCCGCGCCGATCATCAGGGAGTGGGCGACGTTATTGCCGTCTCCGATATAAGCGAGTTTTTTATGCTTAAAGGATCCGAATGTTTCGTGAATCGTTAACAGATCGGCGAGTGTCTGGCACGGGTGATAGTCATCCGTCAGTCCGTTGATGACGGGAATGGTACTGTGTTCAGCGAGTTCCTCCACGATGGACTGGCCAAATGTACGGATCATAATGCCATCGAGATAACCTGACAGAACGCGTGCTGTATCCGCGATCGTTTCCCCGCGTCCCATCTGAATATCGCGTGTGCTTAAATACATTGCGTGTCCGCCGAGCTGCAGCATGCCGGCTTCAAAGGAGACACGTGTACGGGTGGATGACTTTTCAAAAATCATCCCGAGCACCTTTCCCTGTAAAAGGGGAAGGTGCTTGTTTTCGGGTTTTTTCAGCTCAGCTGCGAGCTCAATCAGTTCCAGAATTTCGTTAGATGTGTAATCTCTCAGCGTTAGAAGATCTTTGTGCTGAAGAGTCGGAATTAATGTGTTCATACGAACGCTCCCTTTCTTGGTGATAGCGTGCCGAGAAATGCCTGAGCCGTTTCCGGACGTGTCCAGACGTGAAGTCTGTGTATGGCCGCTTTTTTGATCAGAGGTGTGTCTGATTCAAATGATAGTAAGGCTTTTTTATCTGCACGTTTCATCCACTCATCAAATGCAAGCTCTGCAGGTGTAAAGACGTGCATGCCTTTATCCGTCCATTCGCTGATCAGGGATTCAGTGGCTGTTTCTGCGGTCATATAGATGCTTCCTTTTTCTGACCAGAGATCTGCAAGCTGCTGGCTGGCGCCGGTCAGTGCTTTTTGAATCGCGATATCAGGGTTTGTGTCAGAGCCGATGACTTCCCCGGTTGACGTCATGACTGGCGTCAGGGCAGGGGAGAGGTCTGGCAGTTTGATATGCGAGAAGACTGGTGCTTTGACAGTGAATCCTCGCTGACCGTTGAAATTCTTATGAATACCTAGGTCATTAAAGTCCGTTCCGAGCATCAAAGCTGTTGCGTGCTGTACGAGTGGAACGTTTGTGACCTTGCTGCTGATTGGAACAGTACGTGAAGCACGCGGGTTGATTTCAATCACATATAACGTGTCTTTTTGACACACGAATTGAATGTTGAACAGTCCGGTGAATGCAAGGTTTTTTGCAATGTGCATCGAGACTTCACATACATGATCCAGCATTTTAGCCGGAAGATTTAATGGCGGCGTGATGGAAATACTGTCTCCTGAATGGACGCCGGTTCCCTCGATATGTTCAAAAACAGCAGAGATCCAGGCGTTTTTGCCATCCGACAGCACATCAACCTCAACTTCCTTGCCTTCGATAAATTTATCAACAAGTACGGGATATTCAATTTGTGCTGAAGCCAGATACGTTTCTAATTCTTCATCGCTGTTCAGCTTGATCATGCCGCTTCCCCCGATGACATAAGAGGGGCGCAGCAGGATGGGATAGCTGAGATCATCAGCGGCCTGCCAGATTTCAGCGGGCTGGTTAGCGGAAAAGCCCGGGATAACAGGAAGTCCAACTGATTCAAGAAACGTATAAAAACGGTCGCGATCCTCCATTTGATCGAGCAGCTCAGAGGTGGATCCAAGAAGGGTGATGCCGGATTCCTCAAGCTCTTTCGCTACATTAATGGAAGTCTGTCCGCCAAACTGGACAATGACCTGATCAATGCCTTCAGCTTCCAGTACGTTTAAAATATCTTCTGCTGTTAAAGGTTCAAAATACAGGGCATCTGCTGTTTCATAATCGGTGCTGACGGTTTCAGGGTTGTTGTTGATGAGAACAGCCTCATATCCGAGCTTCTGAAGTGCGATGACACTGTGTACACAGCAGTAATCAAATTCAATTCCCTGACCGATACGGATCGGACCTGAGCCGATGACAGCGACCTTAGGTTTCACAGATTCGCGGTGATCGGTTGTGCCGCTCCATGTCGAATAAAAATAGTTCGTTTTTGCTTCAAATTCGGCTGCACATGTATCAACCATGCGATAGGCCGGTGTGATTCCCCACTTTTTACGCTGGGTTCTGATCAGTGTTGCGGGCACGTTCCAGAGGGAAGACAGCTGCTGATCGGTAAAGCCAAGCTTTTTTGCGTGAGACAGGCGATCCTGTGTGATTTCTGTCCAGGTCATTTCGCCAAGGTCCTGATGCGTGTGAATTAATTTGGCCAGTACGTGCAAAAAATAAGGTGAAATGCCTGTTAAATCCACGATTTCTTCAGCTGTCGTTCCTCTTTTTAAAAGCTCAAGCATCGCAAAAAGACGTCTGTCATCCGGCTCCGTGAGAATCTCTTTTAAAGCCTGATCCTCCCATAATGAAAAGGCTGGCAGGAAAAGTCCATCGAGTTTCATATCAAGCGAGCGGATCGCTTTTTGGAAAGCGGACTCCATGGAGCGTTCGATCGCCATGACTTCACCTGTTGCTTTCATCTGTGTGCCTAGCTTGCGGTTGGCCTCGCTGAACTGGTCAAATGGCCAGCGCGGGATTTTGACCGTGACATAGTCAAGGGCAGGCTCGAAGCTTGCGAATGTCGTCCCTGTCACCGGATTTTTCAACTCATGCAGTGAATAGCCAACCGCAAGCTTTGCAGCAAGTCGCGCAATCGGATAGCCGGTGGCTTTTGATGCTAGGGCAGAGGAGCGGCTGACACGCGGATTCACCTCGATCAGGAAGTATTCCGATGTCTCAGGGTGAAGGGCGAACTGGATGTTACAGCCGCCGACGATGCCCAATGCTTCAATAATGTTGATTGAAGCGGTGCGCAGCATATGATATTCCTTATCATGCAGCGTCTGACTCGGCGCAACGACGATGGAGTCCCCTGTATGAACACCAACCGGATCAAGGTTTTCCATGTTACAGATCGTGATACACGTACCGGATGCATCACGCATCACTTCATACTCAACTTCCTTATAGCCTGCGATACTTTTTTCGACGAGGCACTGATGAATCGGGCTTGCTGAAAGTCCCTGTTCAACCAGCGAGATGAACGCTTCTTCTGTTGAAGCAATTCCTCCACCAAAGCCGCCAAGTGTATAGGCAGGACGGACGATGACCGGGTATCCTGCTGTGTTCGCAAAAGCCAGTGCTTCTTCCACTGTATAGATGATTTCGCTGTCAGGAACAGGTTCATTCAGTTTTTTCATGAGCGAGCGAAAGGCGTCACGGTCCTCAGCCATTTTGATCGATTCGATTTCTGTTCCAAGCAGCTTCACACCGTATTCTTCAAGAATGCCCTGATCTGTTAAGGCCATGGCAAGGTTGAGTCCGGTTTGCCCGCCTACTGTTGCGAGCAGACCGTCCGGCTTTTCTTTTTCCAGAATGGCTTTCACACTTTCAACCGTCAGCGGCTCGAAATAAACGCGATCTGCCGTTGTTTCATCGGTCATGATCGTAGCCGGGTTATTATTAATTAAAATGACCTCTATGCCTTCTTCGCGGAGTGCCGTACAGGCTTGTGTACCTGAATAATCAAATTCCGCCGCCTGTCCGATGACGATCGCACCGGAGCCGATGACTAATACTTTCTTTATTTCCTGATGCTTAGGCATGGGTGGACACCTTCTTTTCAAATGGGATTAAATCAAAAAACGTATCAAATACTTCATGGTGCTCAGCCGGGCCCGGTGAAGCCTCCGGATGGAATTGAACCGTTATAAAAGGTAGTTCGTTATGCTGAACTCCTTCAATGCTGTTATCATTTACATTCAGATAAAGAACAGACAGACTGTCAGGCAAAGAATCTTTTTTAACGACATAGCTGTGGTTTTGTGAACTCATGCTTACACGATTTGTTTTCATATTCATGACCGGATGGTTCGCTCCGCGGTGACCGAATGGCAGCTTTTCCGTTGAGGCCCCAAACGCCGAAGCAAGGAGCTGATGACCAAGGCAGATACCAAGGGAAGGATAGTTCGTTGCCCATTCTTTATAGTCTGCGAGTTTATGCTCAAGTGAAGCGGGATCCCCGGGACCATTTGAAAAGAGGAGACCGTCCAGTTGATAAGCTGACAGAACATCAGTCGTTACGGTGTAAGGAAAAACGGTTACTTTACACCCGCGGTCAAGCAGTGCCTGTAAGATCGATTTTTTATAGCCGAAATCAATCAGTCCGATATGCGGAAACCCTTCACCATGCGTGGTGATCGTTTTTGCTGTCACATGTGGTACAAGAAACGTTCGGATCGGCTTCCATGCAGGTAACGGTTTACCTTCAAGCTGCATGACCGCCTGCATCGTTCCGTCCTCACGAATGGTTTGGATGACGGAACGTGTATCCACTCCTGACATGATCGGCACATTGTGCTGAAGAGCAAAGTCAAAGAGTGAAATCCCTTTTTCAAGTGCGCCTTCATACAATTCGGTTACGATAATGCCGGCCGGCTGAATGACTTCTGATTCCAAATGGGCAGTCTGAATGCCGTACTGTCCCATTAACGGATAGGAAAAAACGATGATCTGCCCGTGATAGGAAGGGTCTGTTAATACCTCTTCGTATCCTGTCATACCCGTGAAAAATACGATTTCTCCCTGTACATCTTTAGCTGCACCCTTCCAGATGCCTTGAAATGACTGTCCGTTTGAAAGTGACAGTGTACCTTTCATCGGTTTCTCCTCCTTGTATAAATATAAATTATTGTGTAATTTTATTCATTTTTAATCAAAAAAATAAGAGTATGCATTTTATATCGTGATCTGCAGCCTGCCTTTTGACAGGCTGCAGACGAGTTTATGACTTCACTTTGGAGTGCCCGAGAATCGTTTGCTTTAAAATGGCTGCTGCTTCCTTCAGTTCCTGTTCAGTCACAGTCAGCGGAGGCAGCATTCTGATGACGTTTGGTCCTGCCGGTACAAGAAGCAGGCCGTTTTCTTCAGCCTGCTGCACGATCGGCGCAGCCTCGTCATGCAGGACAACGCCAAGCATCAGACCTTTTCCGGTCAGCCCTTTGACTTCAGGAAGGTCAAGGAGAGGGGCCAGCTGTTCGCGCAATACACGTTCTTTCTCTTTAACTTCCTGTAAGAATACTGCGTCAAAAACATGATCCACTACCGTCTGAGCAACCGCAACGGCAAGCGGATTACCGCCAAACGTTGTGCCGTGTGTCCCAGGTCCGAAATGCGTTGACAGACGCTCTGTACCGAGCATGGAACCGATTGGAAAACCGCCGCCAAGTCCTTTTGCTAACGTCACGATATCAGGAACAAGAGGTGTCTGTTCGAATGCATACCTTGTGCCTGTGCGTCCGATGCCTGTTTGGACCTCATCAATGATGAGCAATACACCCATTGAATCACACAATTCCTGAATGTCTCTGGCAAAGGATTCCTGAATCACATTGACGCCGCCCTCACCCTGAATGACCTCAAGCATGATGGCAGCGGTATCTTCTTTAACTGCATGTTTTAATGCTTCAGTATCATTAAAAGGAACGGTTCTAAACTCAGGCATTAATGGCCCGAAGCCCTGTTTGACTTTATCCTGACCGGTCGCTGCCATCGCACCGGTTGTCCGGCCGTGAAACGATTGTTCAAATGTGACAATGACATGTTTGCCGGTTGCTTTACGGGCGAGCTTAATGGCGGCTTCATTCGCTTCTGCCCCACTGTTGCAGAAAAAGGCACAGTCTAGAGGGGTGTCAGCCGTTAAAGTTTCAGCAAGCTTTTCCTGGGCAGGACTCTCAAATAGGTTTGAAATGTGCCAAAGCTTTTCACTCTGCACCTGTAATGTTTTCACGATGGAAGGGTGGGCGTGTCCGAGACTGACCACCGCAATTCCGCTCGTGAAATCCAGATAGGACTTGCCGTTTTCATCCTTCACAACGGTTCCTTTTCCTTCGGTAATATGGATGGAACGCCGTGCGTAGTTTTGGAAAAGTGCACTCATCGGACAACTGCCTCCTTTCGAATTGTGGTACCCTTTAATGCTTCATTGACTATTTTGACAGAAGGAATGCCGGTTTCCAGACAGCCAGCAGCGGCCTGAACCTTTGGAATCATTCCTCCGTATATCGTACCGTCCCCAATCCACGTTGTAATTTCAGACGGTGTGGTTTCGGATACTGGACTGTCGTTCACTTTAATGCCGGCTGTATCTGTAATAAATAAAAGCTCATCCGCTTTAATCGCTGAGGCAATCTTCTCGGCTGCCGTATCTGCATTGATATTCAGTGCCTGCCCGTCAGCTGTTCTGCCGATACAGGAAATGACGGGAACGGTTTCTTTTAAAAGCTCAAGCAGTGATGGGCGGATCGTTTCAATCTTACCGACGAAGCCGTAAACGTCTTGATCAAGATACGTGGCCTCAATCATTCCGCCGTCAAAGCCGTTCAATCCAATGGCCTGAATTCCTGCAGCATGAAGCTGATGCACGATCCATGGGTTAACGGATCCGATCAGCACGGACTGTACAATCCCAATCGCATTTTCAGGCGTGATCCGAAGGCCGTTCACAATCGGTGTATCAATCTGCGCCGCCTTTAAAGCCCGGTTAATCGCCGGGCCGCCTCCATGAACAATGACAACGCGATGGCCTTGGTCAATCATCGTACGGATGCCATTAAAAAAGGAGGGGGTCAGCCGCTCAAGCAGGCTGCCTCCAAGCTTGATCACGGTCGTGTGATTACGTTCGGTAGCTTGCATTGATTTGGACGTAGTCATACGTGAGATCACACCCCCATGCAAGTCCTTTTCCACTGCCCTGATTGACGTTGACCTTCAGTTTAATTTCCGGCTGTTTTAAGTATTCAGTGAGTTCATCCTCTGAAAAAGCAAGTGGCTCACCTTCACTCACAACCGGTACTGAACCGATCAGGATCTCGATTTCGTCCGGATCAATCGTCATGCCGCTGTATCCGACTGCTGCTAAAATACGGCCCCAGTTGGCATCACAGCCAAATGCGGCTGTTTTAACAAGTGGAGAGCCGACAACAGTTTTCGCAATTTTACGGGCTTCTTCATCAGAAACGGCTCCGTTTACTTCCACTTCAATCAGCTTGGTCGCGCCTTCCCCGTCTTTGGCGATCATTTTCCCCAGATCCTCACAGACATGAAGCAGGGTTTGAACGAAGACAGCCCAGTCAGGATGTGCTGGAGAAAGCGTGTTGTTTTCTGCCAATCCATTGGCCATCACAAGCACCATATCATTCGTTGACGTGTCACCATCCACGGTAATGGAGTTAAACGATCGGTCCACGACAGATTTAAGTGCATGATGCAGGTGGTCTGATTCGATAGCTGCATCTGTGGAGATAAACCCGAGCATGGTGGCCATGTTAGGATGAATCATCCCTGAACCCTTGGCTGTTCCGGCAACGGTCACGATTTTGCCGTCAATTTCAACCTGATACGCTGTATTTTTAGAAACGGTATCAGTGGTCAAAATAGACTGGGAGAAATCGATGGACCCTTTTAGTCCGGCAGTTGGCTCAAGCTTTGGAATGCCCGTTTTTAAGCACTCCATTGGCAGCTTTTCGCCAATGACGCCAGTGGATGCCACTCCAACCAGGTGAGGTTTGATATCAAGCAGCTCTGCAGTCAACGCCTGCATCGTCTGGGCATCGAGATAGCCCTGTTTCCCTGTACAGGCATTGGCGTTTCCTGAATTGACGATGATCGCCTGCATTTTATTTTCAATCGCAAGTGATTCCTTTGTTACTTTTAAAGGAGCGGCCTGAACAGCATTCGTCGTATAAACGCCTGCTGCATTGGCAGGAACCTCGCTCACTAAAATGGCCAGGTCATTTTTTTTATGTTTAATACCGCAATGAAGTCCGGCTGCTTTAAAGCCGATTGGTGATGCAATATTGTTTCCTGAAATATATTTGATGGATGGATACACGGTCGTCATGATACTCCTCCTTTAGATAAACGAAGGGACAAGATCAAGTCCCACAGATTCCTCAATTCCGAATTGTACATTCATGTTCTGAACAGCCTGTCCGGCTGCGCCCTTCACCAGGTTGTCGATCACTGATACGATCGTGACGCGGTTCGTCCGCTGATCCACGTGAAGCTGAAGATCGCAGTAGTTTGATCCGTACACCTGATTCGTACCAAATTTCGGGCCTGGCGGAATGAGCCGCACAAAGGCTTCATTCTGATAAATGTCCTGATAACATTCCTGCAGCTGTTTTTCCGTGACACCGTCAGCAAGCGGTGCGTATGCTGCGGACAGGATTCCCCGTGTCATTGGCACGAGGTGGGTGCTGAAGGTGATGGGTCGTGTACCACCCGCAAACGCAGAGAGTCCGCGTTCAATCTCAGGTATATGCTGGTGCCTGTTTACTTTATAAATAGACAGGCTTTCATTTGTTTCGCTGAAATGAGTCATCTGATTAGGCTGATTACCAGCGCCTGACACACCACTTTTCGCATCAATAATGAGCTGCGATGAATCAATGAGTCCATTTTTAACGGCCGGCAGCAGGCTCAGCAGAACAGCAGTGGGATAACAGCCCGGATTGGCAATCAGCTTTGACTCCTTAATCGCATCCCGATTCCACTCCGTTAACCCATACACCGCCTTGTCTAATGCTGTTTCAGGGGCAGGCTCCTTCCCGTACCAGTCCCGGTATTCATCGGCAGTCAGCCGGTAATCGCCTGATAGATCAATAATCCGGGGGCCTTTTCCGATAATCGGCGGAAGAAGCCGGCTCGTCACCCCGCTTGGCGTACTCGTAAACAAAACATCCAGTTTAGCTAAATATTCGATCTCAATCCGATGCAGCGGCATATCATAAATATTCAGCAAATGTGAATATTTATGAGAAAACGGTGTGCCGGCATCAGATGATGTAAATAGGTCGATTGACGAAATTTCCGTGTGACGATGCAAAAGCCGTATTAGCTCAAGTCCGCCATATCCGGTTGCTCCAATAATTCCAACTTTCACATCCATCACTCCAAAAAAATTGATAGACATATTATATGTATGTATAAAAATAAATGCAACAGTATTTTTATAAATAATTATTAATTCGAAAAATGATAACGCTTACAAGTTGAGGTTAATTGTTTGGGGGATGTGTGGCAGGTCGAGGTGTTAAATGGAGAGGGAAAGTTGTGTAATAAGCGCTTCAAGTTGTCAAATACCATAGAAGAGTTGTCGAATAATGATAAAAAGTTGTTAAATCAGAAGAGTAGGTTGTCAAATGCAAGATTTTTCTTTCTCACAAGCGTCAGCGTCCCAGTGGAATGCATTTAGGTACCTGAGATCTTGAAGAGCCCCCGGTCTTCGCCGGGATTGTTCTTGAAGGTGACCAAGTTGAGAATGGATGTGTCCAAGTTGAGGGGGGAAGTGACCAAGTAGCAGCTGAAAGTGTCCAAGTTCAGCTGAAATGTGACCAAGTTTGCTCCAGAAGTGTCCAAACCCAACACCCGCCTACACATTTCTGTGTCCAGTTCCGGCGGGCAGGGACTAGCAAACTTCCCGTCCTCTCGTTCGATAAGTCAACATCAGCTCACTGCGTTCGCTGTGTTTCCTTTATCTTCGCCGAGGCCGGTCCAGTTTGTACGTCCCTTAACGCCCGCCTCCACATTTCTATCATAAATTACCCGTAAATTGATAAAATTTAGTTTTCTTTAGGTGATAAGTTCGGTACGATTAGGGAAAGGAGGGGCATTGTTTTGAATGAACACTATGACCAGCAGTTTGCCTCGTTTTATATGCGTGATTTGGAGTTGTCTGAACCGCATAAAGGGATTATGGATTATTTTAGGCTTCAGGATGAATTGAGAACGTCTGTTTTAAATAAAGATTTGTCTGAAGCGCTCGAACATCTGAAACAGCTTCAGTCTATTTTGCTCAACCGCGCTTCCGGTGATTATGTAAATGCTTTGCAGCGTTTTTATTTATCGCAAATGGTGTTAATTGCGGATGAAATGAAGCAAATGGGGATTTCTCCGATGAAGATATTTTGTTTCAGCTCTGCTTGTATTGATATGATTTATTCATGGACGGAGAAAGAGGATTTGATTAAGGGTGGCGAATGGTTCATTCAAACCCTGATCCGTCATATCGAAGAACGTTTTCATCCGACTTATGAGCATCCGCTGATCAGACAGGCTGTAAAGGTTGTTAACCAGCGACTGGAGGATGTTGTTGAAGTTGAATCGATCGCACGTGAACTTTCTGTCAGTCCGAGTCATTTGGCCAAGGTATTCAGGCAGGAAGCAGGGATGACGTTAAAGCAATTCTGTCACAGCAGAAAAGTGGCTGAGGCAAAGTATTATCTTCATTACTCATTTGTTCCGATATCAGATATCTCGGAGCGTTTTTCGTTTTGTAATCAGAGTTATTTTACGAAAGTATTTAAAGAGCAGACGGGCATGACCCCTTTGCAGTATCGCCGCCAGATGCAGGAAAGAAGGATGACTGGAGCATAAAGGAGTGATGAGACATCAATCAAATCGCCTCGCACCGCTATATTATGATCACGAGAAAAATTGAGTGGGAAGAGCAGAAAATCATTGAACATGAAAAATTTCTTCAATTATATGATGATAAACTATCAGATGAAATCAATGATTTTTTTCTTCATGAAATACTCGACCTTTCGTACAGGGAAGGCTCCAGAAATTTCGGATTGCTGTATGTGCACACGACAAAAGGGTTGTATCCCTACAAGGTGAGAGAGCATCCTGCTTCCTTTATTGAAAAGGTAGAAGGACATCTTAAGGAGTGGAAAAAATGACATTTCGTATCGAGGGAATTGATCATATCCATATTACAGCTCCTAAAGGCGCTGAAGATGAAGCACGCCGGTTTTATGGAGATCTTTTAGGGATGACTGAGATCCCCAAACCGGAAGTATTTCAGAATAATGGTGGGTGCTGGTTTCAATTTGGCCGGCAAGAGGTTCACATTGGAATCCTTGAACCATTTGAAGCGCCACGAAAAGTGCATCCTGCATTTATTGTGAAGAATCTTCAGGGTTTAAGAACACATTTAGAAGAAATGCCGTACCCGATCCAAGAGGAAGCGCCTATTCCAGGGAGAACCCGCTTTTTTGTAAGAGATCCTTTCGGAAATAAGATAGAATTTCTCGAGTATGATGTGTAACCCGTGATATAAAAAGAAGGTATGGAATTTTTTTCAACAACCTTTGACAAACAGGTCTAAGTACGAGATGATAGACGAGAACGGATATTCGCTATTCCGTCAAGTTTTAATATGCCGAATTGGGTATCAGGAAGTTTTCGTTCATTCAGTGAGAAGTAAGTGACCGTTTTGTTTATGGAGAAGGTTAGGAGGAATTCCACATGCAGCGTATCATGATTATTGAGGAGAACGCTGACCTTCGCTTGGATCTCACGGAGCAGGTCTCTGATCTGGGGTATCAATCCATACCGGTCACAGATTTTGAACGGATCATCGAGCATTTTATCGAAGAAAAGCCCGATTTAGTGCTTCTGGATGTAAAACTGCCTTTTTTCGACGGTTTCTACTGGTACCGTCAAATCAGAGAGTATTCCACGTGTCCGATTGTCTATCTGTGGCATCACGAGGATGCAACTCGAGGGTTACAAGTCGCAAGAGAAGGACGCCGCAATGTTTCAGATGTACTGCCACTGACGTCAGAGATGCTGACAGCCACATTAAAGAAACAATTGCAGGAGCGTTTTAAAAAATAATAGATTCCCCCTTGCCTGATTGAACGGCAAGGGGGTTATTTGTATTTGTAAATACTTTGAAACCATTTCACGAATAACCCGTAAAGTAGATAAAAATAACAAAAGTGGTGTTAAAGATGACGAAAGCAAAAAAGGCGCTGGCAGGCGGTATGACGGCGGCGATCGCTTTATTTATCTCAGTAAGCCTGATTGATTTAGACTGGGCATTGAGAATGGCTGTTCCTGTGACGATGGTTGCGCTGTCTCCGTATTTAATTGTGAATTCAAAGGAGAAGCAGAAGTTGCTGATTTCAGAGGCTTCTGAGTCTGATGGGAAGTCTGTGATGAGTGAGTCCGAATGGATTTTTCAGCGGGAATCAACGGTAACGTCTCAGCTCACCATTTTAAACAAAGAAGGACAATACATAGGCTGTTATCGACTTGTAAATAATGCTCCGTTAAAAAAGGTAGCATCTCTTATTTTTTCTGGCGCAGATGCTTATTATTCTTTTACGGCAGGTGTGTTCGATTCTCACGGAAAACCTGTATTAGGTTTTCAGAAACGAAAAGAAGATGGGCATACGATTCTTGAGGTTCGGGATCAGCAGGCTGAAACGATTGGGTTTTTTAAAGAAGCCCGTTTGCAAATGATCAAAATGGCAGGAACTTTTCAACTGGCAGACGGCTCAACGTGGTTTCAGGCGAAATCCTCCTCAATGGTCGGGGATTTCACCCTTGCTGACCAATCCGGGCGCTTTATCGCTTCCTACAGGCATGGATATTTTGATTATGCACTGAAGGAGCCTTTTAAACATCACACGCCGGGATATGATCTGGTGAAAGTGAATGAAAATCTGACTGATCATGAGAAAGTGCTCGTTGCGGCGGTCATCAGCTACTGGATGAGCTACCTGCTTCGCGGAAGGTAAATAGGTGGAATGCCCCTCTGTTGTCCGGTACACTTGTGTTAAGGAAAAACGAAGAGGGGATTTTTTATGAAAAAAGCAATGTTTGCCGGGGGATGCTTCTGGTGCCTTGTCCGTCCATTGGCCGAGCGGGAAGGCATTGTCAAGGTTGTGTCAGGTTACACAGGCGGATCCGCAGAAACCGCGGTTTACTCAAAAGTGAAGGCAGGCGGGACCGGTCATGTCGAGGCAGTGCAGATTGACTATGATCCTGAAATCATTTCATACAATGAACTGCTCGATATTTACTGGCCATTAACGGATCCGACTGACAATGAGGGGCAGTTTGCGGATCGTGGTGACGCGTACCGCTCGATTATTTTTGTGTATGACGACCTTCAGAGGCAGGCCGCTGAAAAGTCCAGAGCAGCACTGGAAGCAAGCGGACGGTTTAAAAAACCGGTTGTCACTGAAATTAAACAGGCTCAGCCGTTCTATCCGGCTGAAGCGTTCCATCAGAATTTTGATTTGAAAAACAGCTTCCGTTACGCGTTATATTACCGCGGTTCCGGTCGTGAAGCGTTTCAGCGGGAATACTGGCCAAAGGACCGGACTCATCTGAAAGAGCAGCTGACGGACATGCAATATTTTGTGACGCAGGAAAACGGCACAGAGCCTCCTTATAAAAATGAGTATTGGAATAATGAACGAGAAGGTATTTATGTGGATATCGTGTCCGGTGAGCCGCTTTTCAGCTCGCGTGATCAGTATGATGCAGGCTGCGGGTGGCCGTCCTTTACAAAGCCGATTACTGATTCAATGGTCGAGGAAAAGTGGGACGTTTCCACAAAAAACACACGAAAAGAAGTGCGGAGCCGTGAAGCAGATTCGCACTTAGGGCACGTATTTGAAGATGGACCGGCAGATAAGGGTGGATTGAGATATTGTATTAATTCAGCAGCATTGCGGTTTATTCCGAAAGAAAAGCTAGAAGAAGAAGGCTACGGAGATTTTAAACTATTGTTTGCGATCAGGCAGGGAGGATCATCAGGGTGAAAAATACAAAAGTCGCATTGCTGCTGTTTGGCAGTCAGTTTTTTTATGTGTTGTTTATTCCGATCTGGTTTACCTTTTACGGGGTAACAATCGTCAATATGGAGCAGGACGGATCATTTGCAGGAAGAATTCTGTTGTATCTGGTTGGATCTTATCCGATTGTCATGATTGCCAGTATCGTAATTGCCTGGATGTCTTACCACCGCTACCAGTGGAAGAAAATGCTCCTCGTTAATGGCGTGCCGATCATTTATATCGCACCCATTTTATTTATGATTATTATTGCGACAGTATTTGCGGGATAAAACACAATCTTGATAGAAGTCTTAAGGTGGGTCGAGTTCACCGGTTGTTCAATAGAAAAGAGAGCAGACCATTTTGATCTGCTCTCTTTTTGATTATTTATTCTGCCCAAAATTCGGCTGTGTCAGTCCTTTGTGATAGAGCTGGTTAAACCAGATATCATAGCCGAGATCGTTTGGATGAATTTTATCGTTTAGCGTATCCTCCAGGGCAAGCTCGCGCTGGGTGATTTCTTCTGAGATATGCATATTTGTATCAAAATAGTTCCAGTCGTTTTTAGCAGCAAGCTCCTTAGTGAACTGGTTGTAATCGTTGAAGTTCAGATCAAGAGCGTTTAAACCTGATTCTGTCAGGTTTGTTTTTAAGATTGGATTTGGTGAAATAAACAGAATTTCAATACCAGGGATCCGTTCCTTAAACGTGCGGTACAGCTCTTCGAGAGAGGCTTCCGTATTCTCAAGGGTTACGTTCTGACGATAATTATTAATGACGGATGTCTCGAGAATCAGCAGATCAGGACGGCTGTCCACAACGCGGTTGATGACTTCCGGTCGGAGTAATTTCTCTGATGTGTAGCCGGAATGGCCATGATTTGAAATCGTCACATGCTGTAATGGACGGGATTCGCCTCTGATTTCACTTTGAAGAAGGGCGCGCCAGGTGTTGGATGGTGCACTTGCTCCGACTCCTTTTGTCACGCTGCTTCCGAGGGTTGCTACTCGTGCAGAACCATTTTTAAGAACGCGGTATGTCAGGAAATCTATATAGGAAATATCTTTATTAATAGCAGGATTCAGTTTTTCAAGCTGTTGAGCAACAGCTCCTTGCTTAGAACGGTATTCTCCTCTCACCATTCCGAGGAGTAGCACAAAGACAGAGAGAATGACGGCGGCTTTCAATAATCGCTTTGGCAAAAAATTCATTCCTTTCTAAGTCAAAAGCTTGTGAAATCATCTAATTATAATTGTAACATAAATGTAATAATGTCTCAATAGGTCGACAGGCAGATTAAGATTTGTTCGAAAGAACGCCTGATTCAGCAGTTTTTGTCCAAAAACGTTATAATAGAACCAATTATGGATCGGTCAGGAGGAATAGCTGTGGGAGCATTGAATCAAACAATGGTGATTGATCGCCCGGTTGAAGAAGTGTTTGCAAAGACCGTGCGTATGGAAAATTCACCTCAAATTATGGACCAGGTGGAAGAAGTCACTAAATTAACGGAAGGTCCGGTTTCAAAAGGGACTCGTTATGAAGAGATCAGAAATCTTGGTGGGCGCCGTGTCAGATCAGAGCTGATCGTCACGGAGTACGAACCGAATCGTTCCTACGCCGTTTCCAGTGAACAAAATGGCGTGCAGATCACGTTCCGCTATACATTTCGTCCTGAAGGAGATGGCACGTTTATTACCTTTGACGGTGATATTCAGACGAAGGGATTAGCGCGTTCTATGTTTAAAGGGATGATTGTGCGAATGATTTCCAAGGAAGAATTATTTCACTTACAGCGATTGAAAAAATACATCGAGAAGCAGGATACAGGGAGCGATCAGGTTGAAGAAAGTCAGAATTAAGAATAAATTTACCGATAAAATCCGCAAAGGCTATCCTCTGTTACTTACTGAGATGATTGAAGGGGATATTCCGGAGGAGGGTTCGGTTGTACAGGTAGAAGATATGCGCGGAAGTTTTTTGGCAACGGGATACATCGGGAAACAGAACAAAGGTTCAGGCTGGCTGTTAAGCTGGAACCAGCAAGAAGGAATCGATCAGGAATTTTTTACCTCGAAAATAACAGAAGCTGTTGCCTATCGCAAGCCGTTTTTTGAAGATACGGAGACGACTGCTTTCAGGTTATTCAATGGAGAAGGTGATGGCGTAGGCGGCTTGACGATTGATCATTATGCCGGGCATTATTTATTCACTTGGTACAGTAAAGGGATTTATGCGTTCAGGGATATGATTCTGGATGCATTTGAAGCTGTTCTGCCGTATGACAGCATTTATGAGAAAAAGCGTTTTGATTCAAAGGGGCAGTATGTGGAGGATGATGATTTTGTCCGCGGGGAACGGCCAACCTTCCCGATCGTGGTGAAGGAAAACAGTGCCCACTTTGCGGTTTATCTGAATGATGGTGCGATGACAGGGATTTTTCTTGATCAGCGTAATGTCAGACAGGCGATCAGAAATCAGTATGCAGAAGGAAAAAACGTGTTGAACACCTTTTCTTATACAGGGGCTTTTTCGGTATTTGCAGCCCTTGGCGGTGCAGTGAAAACAACGAATGTGGATCTGGCAAACCGCAGTCTGCCGAAAACGATTGAGCAGTTCAGTATGAATGCCATTGACTATGAGGCGCAGGATATTCTGGTAAGAGATGTGTTCAGATATTTTGATTATGCCGTTAAAAATAACGTCACGTATGACCTTGTTATCATGGACCCACCAAGCTTTGCGCGGTCTAAAAAGCATACATTCAGCGCTGCAAAGGACTATAAAAATCTGATTAAACAGGCGATTGATCTGACCGAGAAAAACGGTGTAATGGTCGCTTCAACAAATGCGGCTTCCTTTGATATGAAAAAGTTCCGTTCTTTTATCGATAAAGCTTTTAAAGAAAAAGAGCGACGTTACAAAATCATTGAAACGTTCTCTCTCCCGGATGATTTCAGGACGTCATCGGCTTTTCCGGAAGGGGATTATTTGAAAGTATGTATCATTAAAGCCGGTTAAAAGGGGGAGTTGCGGATGGAGACTGTTTCACTGTCTGCGCGCAGACTGGCTGAATACGTGTATCGCGGCGGCAGCATTGATGCGACGATTGGCAGCGCAAATGCAATGATGGAGGGAACCCGCATCCATCAAGCCGTTCAGAAAACGTATGAAGACGGGGATGAAAAAGAAAAATTCCTGTCCCGTTCACTTGAGCGGGACGGGATTCAGTTTGTGTTGGAAGGCCGTTGCGACGGTCTTTTATTTCGTGGAGATCAGGTGATTGTGGATGAAATTAAATCCACGTCACGCTCTTTGGACGACATTGAATCACCTGTTCCTGTCCACGAAGCGCAGGCCATGGTATATGCATGGATCATTGCAGAGGAGCATGAACTTGAAGAGATCCGGATTCAGATGACGTATGTCCAATCATCCAGCCGTGAGGAAAAGCGGTTTATGAACGCTTACCAGAAATCGTTTCTGTTTGAGCAGGTTGAAAACATGGTGGCGATTTATGAACCGTTTGCGTTACTGATGCATAACCGTCGTAAAAAACGGGATGATTCGATTGCAGCGCTGACGTTCCCTTTTGGCGAATTCCGACCTGGACAGCGTCAGTTAGCAGGTACTGTTTACCGAACGATTGAGGAAAAAGGGAAGCTCTTTGCACAGGCTCCGACAGGCATTGGAAAAACGATCTCGACCCTTTTTCCAGCAGTGAAAGCGGCTGGGGAAGGTAAAGTGAATCAGATTGTGTATGCTACTGCGAAAACAACCACTCGCACAACAGCAGAGGAAGCGTTCAGGTTGATGAAAAACAGCGGGCTTGAGATGTCCGCCGTTTCCATGACAGCGAAGGATAAAATCTGCTTCAAGGAAAAGACGATCTGTCAGAAGGAATACTGTGAATTTGCTGACGGCCACTTTGACCGGATCAATGGGGCTGTCATGGATATTTTAGAGAACGAGGACCTGATGACACGTGACGTGATTGAGCAATATGCGATGAAGCACCGGGTTTGTCCGTTTGAATTTTCCATGGATCTGTCCTATGTAACGGATGCGATGATTGGTGATTATAATTACGTGTTTGACCCAAGAGTCTCACGAAAAAGAATGGCAGGTGAGCAGAAGCGTTCCTCTGTTCTATTAGTGGATGAAGCACACAATCTGCCGGATCGGGCAAGCGCGATGTATTCAGCTGCACTCATGAAGGCTCCGTTTCTGGCGCTCAGCCGTGTGGAGTCAGCCGGTAAAACTTTGCGTGATGCCGCTAAACGTGTAAACAAAGCTTTTTTAGCGATAAAAAAAGAACTCGAAAGCACTTATGTTATGACGGACACATGTCCTGAAGAATGGCTTGAGGCGGTTCGTGAGTTTTACGAAGAGGCTGAGCGTGCGGTGCACAGCGGAATCAGGGAAGATGGCGTGCTTGAGCTTTACTTCGCCGTTCGCCAGCTGATTGCTGTAACCGAACAGATGGATGAACGATTTTACATTTACATTCAAAAGCAGCGGAACGATGTAATGCTGAAAATCGTCTGTATGGACCCGTCTGATTTTATTGCCGGATCAGCTAAGGGATACAGAGCGTCTGTCTTTTTCAGTGCAACACTCTCCCCTGTTTCCTATATGCGGACCATGCTCGGCGGTGTGCCGGAGGACTATGGGTTGGTATTGCCATCTCCGTTTTCCAAAGAACAGATTGATGTCAGACTCCTGCCGGTTTCCACTAAATACAGGGATCGTGAAGTGACCGTTACTGAGATTAGTGCCGCACTGACAGAAGCGATCCGCCAGCACAAAGGGAATTTTCTTATTTTCTTCCCGTCCTATCAGTATATGGAGATGGGCTATGATGAATTTATGCTTGAGGATGAATGGGAGGACCTGCATGTGTTAAAGCAGTCTTCGCGAATGACAGAAGAAGAACGGGATGAATTTTTAGCTGCATTTCGCCATTCAGATCGGCAGACAGTCGGATTTGCGGTCATGGGTGGAGTCTTTTCAGAAGGTGTGGATCTTCCCGGCGATCAGCTGACGGGCGTTGCGGTAGTCGGCGTGGGCTTGCCTCAAATGAACCCGGAACGGGACGAACTGAAAAAGTACTTCCAGGCCCGCGGGTTAAACGGATATCAGTATGCTTACGTATTTCCTGGCATGAACAAGGTCCAGCAGGCAGGCGGAAGACTGATCCGGACAGAATCCGATTCAGGCGTCCTGCTGCTGATTGACGACCGCTATCTGACCCCGCAATATCAAAAATTGCTGCCTGAGGAGTGGAAGTGAATGGATGACGCGGTTATGGATGTGTGGATACTGTAGGATGTGTCCGCGTCAAACTGTTTTGTGTTTGTTGAAAGTGCAGGAAAGTGAATTGAGGGAATCCTTCGCTGAAATGAAGGAATCGTGTGGGTGGAAAGAAGGAATAAAGTTCCGGTTTGAAGGGAAAAGTGAGGGGCAAACACCTTGTGAAGGAATTAATTTCTGATTAGAAGGAAATATTTTCTGGAAAGACTTAATTATTTTTTCAAACGATTGAATAAGTCAACATAGTGATGGAATTATGAAAAGTCAACGGACCTTTTATTATTATTGCAGATAAACTTTCTGAGGTGCTTTTTGTTTTATTTCTTAGATCGTTTCTTTGTACTAATTAGAAATAAAGGTGAATTGTGATTTCACACAAAAAGTGCCCGATCATTCCGTAGACTCCTGCGGCAGAGAAGCGACAGGTGAGACAGCGTAATGCGGAGCATTAGCTGGCTCACCGCGCGGCCGCGGAAAGCGAAGGAATGGTCGGGCACGATTCTTATATAAATAACAATAAAAAAGGACCCAAACAGGTCCTTTTTTATTTTACTCATATACCTTTTTCACTCTACCAACCTGGCCATCCTCCAGCCGCACTTTAATACCATGTGGGTGGGAAGGAGAGTTCGTTAAAATGTCCTTTACGACACCGTTTGTCAGATTGCCTGATCGCTGATCTTTTTTTAACACGATATCCACCTGCTTGCCTGGTGAAATATCTGCCCGTTTTTGTCCATTCATGATAATAAGATCCTCTTTTCCGAATTTCCCTTATCATAGCATGAACAGATCAATTGTTTAAGGTGAAGCCCCCTGATTACATATCAGCTAACAGACGTTTGGCAATCTGCTGGTACAAATCGCGGTCAATGCCCGGTGCGAATTCTTCCGGAAGATCATTCAGATCAGGGATCGGCGCACCTTCAGGAATGCCTTCCTGCACGACCAGAGGCTGACCGTTCGCAGGATTCGTTCCTTTCCAGATCTGGCGAATGTCCTGATAATCCCCATCACTCCAGGTAAACAGAACATTTCCGACACCCTGGTCCTCGTATTTACGGGCATGGTCAAACACGCGGTTATCGAGATTTGGCACCGGCAGCATTTTTGTCAAATCGGTACCGGTTGCGATTTCAATTGCTTTGGCATAAGCAAGAATATGAACGCCACCACGTACAAGCAGGTAACCGATCATTTCACGGGCAGTCGGATGATCCGTCATTTCATATACGCGCATTTTATGCGTTCGTGCCCCAATTTCCAAAAAGAAGTTGTGAAGCAGATCGAGAATCAGATTGCCGCTTGAAAAAACATAATCCCCGCGCCAAGCATTTCCCATGGAATCTCCGGCAAGCGACGTTTGTGCAGTTGCGATAAAAGAATAAGTATTTCGTTTATCTTTTGCATTATGCAGAGGTGTTAAATCAGGTTCTGCAGTAAAAGAAGTCCCTTTGTTAACCAGGTTAATCGTATTGCTGACGAGCTCAACGTGACCAAATTCCTCAGCCGTTATACTGGCGACAAGATCATAAAAGGGCTTAAGTTTCCCTTTTTGTCTGAAATTAAAGGACTGATACATGTAGTTGTTCAATGTGGACATTTCACCAAATTTACCGCCAAGAAGCTCCTGTACGGCTGCAGCCGCGTTGGCATCGCCGTATTCAGGAGCGGGAAGATCAATCAAAAGCTTATTCACTCGTTTAAACATAAGGTTCCTCCCTCAGAGTGGCATTCCTGCTATATTTATGCGGGAGGAGGGATCATTATGTCAGGCAGGGGAAATCCAGACAACTTCCTGTGTACGAATAAAAAACGGCGTCTGGTTGATCTCGACAACGAAATGATCGGGCGCTACGCTTTTTAACATACCCTGCACCGGGTTTTTAGTTGTCTGAACCGTAATAGGCTTTCCGATAAGTGTATTCAACGCCTGAAATACGTACGGATCATACAGAGAGGTAAAGACAGTTTGCTGACCATTCATAAAAAATCCCCCTTAATTTTTCGGAATGATGTAGTGTATGATTGTTTTTTTAAAATGGGACCATTACAAAAATAGATTGACGTCTATCTAAACTTACTTTAACCTTATGTTAGATGAAATTCTAATGTGTCCAAGGAGATGACGATTGTGCTACGTGAAAACATTCTTTCATCCGTATCGTTTAAACGGAATGAATGTGTTGAGTTTTCGATTGCTTTAAAAGTAATTGGTGAAAAAGAGAAGCTGTTAAAGATTGCGAGTGAGATGGGCTTCAATGTGAGAAAAGAAGACGAAGCGTTAATTGAGCAATTGGACGGATCTGTTTCGCAATTCCTCAGGCAGGAGCTTGAATACTTTTTCAGCATCTGTGATATTGGGGTGCTGGGCACCGCTTTTGCTCTGGACTACGATCAGTCAGATGATGTCAAAGCCTTGCTGTCGCTTATCTCTTCAGCTGATGAAGATGAGATTTGTCATTATCTTGGATCTATATTTATATCAAACCTGATTCCTGCAACGGAAGATATGTGGGAAGAGATGAATCGAAACGTGAGTGGCATGATTCAATTCATTGAAGAGTCAGAGGTTGAAGGTGAACTGGCAAAGCAACGCGTGCTTGAGTGCCTGAGAAATCCGGAAGAGACGAAGCAGCGAATTGCCTTTTTGTATCGTCAATTTTACGAAAAAGCCTACAAAAACATCGAGGATCAAGTGTTTAAAGAGATAGAGAATGAGCTGAAAATGTATCAGCAGCAATTTGAGAATCATCCGGTACAGTTTCTGAATCAATACTTTTTTCAATTGTTTCAACCGGAAGAAAATCAATGGCCATATAAAATCCATATTCATCTAAGCTTTTTTCAACAGGTGGGCTTCTGGTCCATGAGTATTCATGATTATCGTGAAAAGGCCGGTTGGGTTGCACTCGGCATACGTTCAAAAGAACATCATTCCCAAAAAGAATTGCGGGATCTAGTAGACGATTTTCTGAAGGCGATTTCAGATAAAAAAAGAATCAATATTATTAAGATGCTTGCACAGAAACCCTATTATGGTTACGAAATTGCCAGCTTATTAAAACTGACACCAGCTACAGTCAGTTATCATATGAACCTTATGTTTGAAACAGGTATCGTGACATTAGAACGGCAGGATAATAAAGTATATTATCTTCTGGATAAGCAGCGGTTTAAAGATATGATGGATGCAAGTGGAAAAGTGCTTCTAAATGAAATTTAGAAGCATTTTTTAAAAAACGAACATTAGATATTTATCTAACTTATAAAATTAGAAAAAAACGGAGGTGTTTTAAATGGATGCTTTAGCTCTTCATCATCAAGGTCAGATTCCTTTACTTCGAAATAAAAATTTTATGCTTCTTTTTTATGGAAAGCTTGTTTCTCAATTAGGGGATGTTATCTATAACATCGCAGTCGGCTGGTACATTTTATCAGTCACGGCATCAGCAATTGAAACAGCTGTTTTCATGGCTTTAGGCGCTGTTGTGTATTTAGTGGCGGCCCCTTATGGAGGCGTCATGGCGGATAAGGTGAGCCGGAAATGGCTGATGGTGATGACAGATCTGATCAGGGGTGGTGTGATGGGAATAGCCTGTCTGATCATGTTTATAGGCATTGAATCCATTTGGATTTTTTATATACTTGCTATTATTTTAAGTGTTTGCGGAGCACTTTTTGTTCCGGCGTCGAATGCATTGATCCCGCTGTTGGTCAAAGAGGAGCAGCTTACAAAAGCAAATTCGATGTCTGCCTCCATTCAGAGTGTGACCAATATCTTTGGATTGATTGCTGGAGGGGTGTTATACACAATGCTTGGGGTTGTGGGTGTATTGCTGTTAAATGCTCTATCTTACACATTAAGCGGAATTTCGGAGATGTTTATTGAAGATGTACAATCAAATAACAATGAAAAACCACAGCGGTCATCTGTCATCAGAGATTTTGGTGAAAGCATGAGTTATTTAAAACAGAAGGAAGGTTTTTATCCTTTAATTCTGGTCTTTGGTTTAATCAATTTACTGATTACCCCGGTTTTTGCGGTTTACACACCTTACATTTTTAATCAGGTATTAAAAACGGATCCTCTGCAATATTCGTTTGTGGGCGTTGCAGCTGCGGTCGGCTTTTTGATTGGGGCAGGGGTGTTATCTGCCTTGAAAACATCCGGTGCTATTCATAGAAAAATTAAACTTGGTTTGTTTCTTCTCAGTATGATTTTTGTCTTTATTTTATGTCTGATGATCTCTTATTCCTCAGGGATTATGGAAGCGTCATCTGTAGTTACTTTCTTTATTGTAGCGGCAGTCGTCGTCGGATTTAGTGAAGCCTTTATCTTTATTCCGGTCAACGTGGCTGTTCAAAAGCTGCCCAATCACCTGTTGGGCAGACTCTCATCACTCATCCAGACATTAGTGATGATCTCTGTTCCAATTGGTCTGGTGGCAGGGGGAGTTGTAACAGACCTGTTTAATATGACAACCGTTCTATTGGTGACGACAGGTCTGTTTATTTTACTGACGGTCAGCCTGTTTAAAGTAAAATCAATATCCGCAATCTAAAAAAGCAGGACCGCTATGGAGGCGGTTCTGCCTTTTTTGAGTGGACTTTTATTGACCACCGCTTTTTCTTCTCGTTTCAGCCAGCACATCAGAGTACACCATCAGGGACTCAAGTGTCAGCGGTCTGCTGAAGAAATAGCCTTGTATGATGGAGCAGTTTTGGGAAACCAGAAACTCCATTTCCTCCTGTGTTTCCACTCCTTCAGCGATGATATCAATCTCCATTTCCTGAGCCATCCTGAACAGGTTTTTGGCAATGATCTGATTTTTTGTGGTTTTCTGCACGTCCTGAATGAGACTGCGATCGACTTTTAACGTATTAATATCAAACATTTGCAGATACGAAAGAGATGAATAGCCTGTCCCGAAATCATCAAGTGAAAAGCGGATGCCCGCGTTCTGAAGCTCACTCATCACACTTTTTACTTTCACAGGGTTCATAATAATGGACGTTTCCGTCAACTCAAATTCAATCAGTGATGGAGGTAAATCAAACTCTTTGATCTGACGAAGCGTCTGTTCAACAAAATCGCTTTTCAGCAGACGGTTTGGTGACACATTAATAGACACCGGAAGCAGGGGGTGTGATGATTTACGCCACGTATCAAGGTCCTTGCACACCTCTCTGAAAACCCAGCTGTCAATTAATGAAATCATACCGTGTTTTTCTGCTAAAGGAATAAAAGTAGAGGGTCTGATCAACCCTGCATCGGGATGATTCCACCTGATCAGTGCTTCCGCGCCGGTAATGGTTCTCGTCTGTGCATTCACTTTCGGCTGATACAGGATAAAAAACTGCTCCCGTTCAATGGCAAACCGGAGATCATGTGCAATCTGATCAATTTCTTTTTCTTCCTGTTCAATGGATTCATTGAAGATCATCCAGTCGTTGCGCCCGCTCATTTTAACGCGGTGAAGAGCGAGGTCAGCGTATTTGATCAATGTGTGGGGCTGTTTGGCATGCAGATCATATACGCTCGCTCCGATTGAAACAGTTAAATACAGTTCTTCTTCTTCAACAATGACAGGTGATTCCATTTCATCTAAAAGGTCAGCTGCGAAATGTTCAATGTGATCGTCTGATCCAATATTGGTAACAGCGATCAGGAACTCGTCACCACTTACACGGGCGCAAAATCCCTTATCCCCGACAAACCGGACAAGACGGCTCGCAAAAGAGGCAAGAACCTGGTCTCCTACAGAATGACTGTATAAATCATTAATTGATTTGAATTGATCAATGTCAATGTAAAAAACCCATAAGGAAGGCTGCTCATCAAACATAGAGAAAGATTTAATCACCTTTCCAAGTCGCTTTGTAAATTGTTTGCGATTCATCAGGCCTGTTAAATAGTCGTGATTTTCGAAATGGTGAATGCTTTCTTCAAGCTTCTTGCGCTCGGTAATATCCATGATAAAACCGTCTACCCGTGTGAGTTCGCCAATTTGGTTCAGGTACGGCATCGCCTGATGTTCGATCCATCGCAGTTGCTTATCCTTATAAATCAGACGATATTCAACTTTAACGGCCTCTCCTTTACGAAGAAGCTCCTGATAATCATCGATAATATGTACATCTTCAGGGTGGAGAAGTGAACGCCAAAGCTTTGGGTCCTGATCAAATTCAGCAGCCGTGGCACCGGTAATGTTTTCGATTGATTTAGATAAATATGTAAATTTGTAATTTTTCATATCAAGAGACCAGATCCCGACGTCCAGTCTTTCATGAATGGATTTTGCGATTCGGCCTTCCTCAGCTAATTCTGTCAGCTGAGTGCGGAGTTCCTTGACTACTTCTTCGTCTACCACCATATTTCCAATGATGATCATTCCCTTAACTTCCTCATTTTTAATAACAGGAAGGCATTTGACGTACATCGGAACGGCTGACCCGTTTTGATGAATGACATTTAAGTTGATATTCAACGTCTGACCATGCTGGAGTGCAGTCAAAAAAATCTCATCCGTCAGTCCAGGTGCATGCATGGAGAGATAGTTCGTTGCTTTTGTACCGATCATATCATGCTGCTCATATCCAAGAAGAGTGACCGTGTTTCCTTTTAGATCAACGATATCACCTGAAATATTGATGGTCGCGATCAGCCCGGGATAATGTAAAAAAGCAGATTCAAGAATCTCAACCGGACGTTTATCGATCAGGAGATCTTCATCCGTCAGAGAGCTTGATAAAGAAAATGTTCGGCTGTGTCTCATCGGCTAACTCTCCTTAAAGTGGAATCAAACGTAAATTTATTATAACGAATTATTTGAATATTACATACATTTTTCCGGATTTATATTAAAAATAATGAGGAAGGGTGAGACGTGACATAGCAAAATGTTTGAACATAACTTACAGTAAAAAATATTTTTTCCTTACGTAAAGCTAAAAATATGGATTGAAGATAATTATTGAAACAATCGCTTTTTTAAAGGTTTATCGAATCAATAGAACTATTTCTCATCAAAATAATTTAGGTTTAAATACCCATCAGGGGAATGTGAACAATTCTTGACATCAGGTGGCAATTGAAGGAATAATGGAAAAAGATCGAATTTTCATTCTTTTTTATGAATGAAAATGATAACGCTTACAAGATTGGAGGGGTGAAATGTCGACCGTACTTTTATTTGGATTCATCACCATTATTTCAGTGGCAGCAGCATTGAAGCTGAAGAAGAAAAGACTTTTGTTAACCCCTATTCTGGCAATCGGTGTGTTCGCACTGATTAAGATTATTCAGGTGCCGATGCCATTTTGGGACACTGTCACATTTATTTTTGATCTCAGGGGATAATTTTTACGAACAAAGGGGATGAGCGCATGAGGAAAATTGATAAAAAAGTGGCGGACAGCTATTTCAAAACGAGAACGACGCTGATTATGATTTATCTGGCGATCGGATTTGTTGTCTCATATGGCTGCGTGCTTTTTGCAGAGCCATTATCGAACATCACGTTTAACGGATTTCCGCTCCACTATTACATGGGGGCACAGGGGGCTGTTCTGACATTCATTATTTTACTATTTATCAATGCTGTTGTCAGCGACAGGGTTGACCGGAAATACGGTATTGATGAAGCGCGCAATGAATCGATCGGATCGGGGAAAACGGTCGACCACTAATAACGGCAGCGTTCAGTCAAACAAAGGGGGAAGATCATGGATACTCAATTTCTCGTATCACTGGCATTTATATTGGGGACGTTTGGGTTATACATAGGAATTGCCATTTATAATCAGGCTAAAGCAACATCCGATTTCTATGTCGCAGGCCGCGGAGTACCACCGATTTACAACGGGATGGCAATCGGAGCGGATTGGATGAGTGCAGCTTCATTCATTGGTATGGCCGGAACCGTCATGGTGATGGGGTATGACGGACTCGGTTATATTATGGGCTGGACTGGAGGATATTTGCTCTTAACCTTCCTGATGGCTCCGCAGCTTCGTAAATATGGACGCTATACGGTACCTGAATTCATAGGTGACCGTTATGGAAGCAGTACGGCACGATTAATCGCAGCAGGTGCCACGATTATTATCAGTTTTACGTATTCAATTGGACAAATGTCCGGTTCAGGAGTCGTCATCGGGCGTTTACTTGAGGTGGATTACCGAATCGGTACTATCATTGGTGCCTGTTTAATCGCTTTTTATGCCGCACTTGGCGGGATGAAGGGGATTACCTGGACACAGGTTGCCCAGTATATCGTGCTGATCGTTGCTTATCTCGTTCCGGTTATTTTTATGTCACTTCAATTAACCAATAATCCGGCTCCGTGGCTGTCATACGGCACAGTCATCGAAGAAATGAGGGCGCTCGACCGGGAGTTTGGTATATCTGAATACGTTGTGCCATTTACAGAAGGAACGAAGTGGCAGTTCCTTGCCCTGATGTTTACGCTGATGGCAGGAACAGCAGGTCTTCCACACGTAATTGTCCGCTTCTACACAGTATCAACAATGAAAGCGGCACGATGGAGTGGGGCTTGGGCGCTGTTGTTTATCGGACTGCTTTACTTATCTGCACCTGCCTATGCAGCATTTTCACGATTTATTCTAATGACTCAGGTAGCCGGATCACCGATTGATCAGCTGCCTGCCTGGACAACGTCATGGGTGGATACAGGGATGCTTCAGGTGGCAGATACGGATGGAGACGGTATTTTACAATGGCAGGAGCTTCAGATTGCCAATGATATCGTCGTGATGGCTACACCGGAAATTGCTAATCTTGGCGTTTTTGTTATTGGTTTAATGGCTGCCGGTGCGATGGCTGCAGCACTGTCAACAGCCGGCGGACTGATGATCGCCATCTCTGCGTCACTGTCACATGATATTTACTTCCGTTCCATTAATCCAAATGCTTCAGACAAAAAACGTCTGGCAGTTGGACGATGGTCGATTGTTATTGCGTCACTCGCAGCAGGTTTAATTGCGTTAAATCCACCTGGTGCGATTACACAGATTGTTGCCTGGGCCTTTGCACTGGCTTCCGGATCCTTCTTCCCGGCACTCCTGCTTGGTGTCTGGTGGAAGCGTTCCAACGCACAGGGCGTCATCGCGGGTATGCTCGTTGGTTTATCCGTGACGCTTGGCTATATCTTTGCAGCCAAATACGGGGGCTTTACGATACTTGGTATTATCGATACCGGAGCCGGCGTGTTTGGGGCAACAGCCGCTATTTTGACAAACGTGATTGTGTCACTGGCTACAAAGCCGCCGTCTAAAAAGATTCAGGAGGAAGTGATTGACCTTCGTTATCCTGAACAGATGACCTACCGTGATGGAGAGGTGTGGATCGATGACGGAAACGACGTACCGCCGTCCAGATAATAATGAATCAATTAGGATGTTTATAAGAAAAACGCCGCTGTTTCAAAATAGGTCTGAAAATGAATTTCAGGAATTGTATGCCTCTTGTCAGGAGCGGCAATACGATCAGGGTGTTTTAATAGCGGACACAAAGAAAAAAAGAGAAGGAATCCTGCTTATTACCTCAGGGCTTGCTGAAGTATACGCCGCCGGATTCCGTAATGAAAGAGAAGTGCTTGAGCTTGCAGGGCCCGGAGAAATCGTCGGGCTTGCAAGTATCAGTTCGATGCTCACGCCAACAGATGAAGAGATCAATACGGTTGAAATTCTGGCGCTTGAAACAACATTGGGGTTATTCATCCCATATTCCGTACTGAAGGTCCTGTGGGGGGAACCGGATGTACAGGCCTATTTTCTTGAAAAGTCAATTTTCCGTTTGAGAGATGTCTATCAGTCATTAACTGAGCAGCTTCAGCAGGCTGGATGGATGGAGCAGCAAAACAAGGTATTTCAGCGGGTGCAGGACATGATGTCCTCCCCGCTGCTTACCGTTTCACAGGATAGTACGCTTCAGGAAGCCATTGCATTTATGGCGGAGCATCATCTGAGTGCAGCTGTGTATATTAGTGATCAACAGCCTTTTGTCGTTTCAATGAGAGAAGTGATGCGGGCGATTGCTGAAAACAGACAGCTCTCTGAACCACTGCAATCTGTCAGTCGCGAAGCGGTGATCATTCATAGAAATGCTTACTATTATGACGCTTTGGCCACCTTTCAGCGTGAAAGTGGACTGCGGCATATTGTCGTCGTAGATGGAAGCGATCATCCAGTTGGTATGCTGACGTTATCCGATGTCTTAAAGCAGAAGCACCGATCGATTCAGGCTTTAATGAAAGAGATTAACCAACTGAACGAAGCGAGTCTTCCTTCCGTATCAGCTGATTTACGGACGATGTCTGCGCAGCTGATTGAGGAAAGAGAAACGATCAGGATGCTTTCAGCAACTGTCACGCCATTATTCGATCAGCTGACACGTAAAATAATCAGTGAAGTCTTAAGCGACTTAGGGGATCCGCCCTGTAAATTTGCCTTTTACCAAATGGGCAGTGCAGGGAGAGGAGAACAGTTTCAAATGACGGATCAGGATCATTTTCTCGTCTTTGAAAAAAATGGGCCAGCAGAGGAAAAGTATTTTGAGGCTTTTGGAGAAAAAGTCGTTCAGTTGCTGGAGGCAGCCGGTTTTAGACGATGTGACGGGAATATGATGACATCAAACGCAATCTGGAGAGGTTCCGTTAGTGATTGGGAGCAAAAAATCAGGAGATGGGCGCTCCGTTCAACGCCGCAAAATATTCTATATGCCTATAATTTCTTTGCCATGAGATGGCTGGCTGGAGATGCAGAAGTTCATCATGCATTTATGCAGGGGCTGCAAAAGGAGCTGGCGCATTCGGGCGTATTGCTGAGACAGATGGCAGAGGAGATCAAAAGAATGCCGATTCCTTCCATTGATCATCGTTTGCGCAACCTGATTTTACGGGAAGGAAAAGTGATTGATCTGAAAAAACAGGTGCTGTTTCCTTTTCATCACGCCCTTCAAATCAGTTCCTTGAGAGCAGGTATACTGGAAGGCTCAACAGCGGAGCGGATTCAGAAATTAACCGAAATGGGCAAAATCATCGAGATAGAAGAACTGAAGGAAAGTATCGATTTTATATTGTCCCTCAGTCTACAAAAAAAGCATCATGAAGGTACATCTGTTATTGTCCCGGACCAGCTTACTTCACGTGAAAAGGCGCTCTTATCAAGATCTTTACACGTTTTGAGACAGTTCCAGCAGTCTGCGGTACGGGAAATGGGCGTATGAAAGGAGTGGAATGAATGGCCATTTGGGATAAGAAATTCAATGACCGGATCGACCAGGACATTCCCCTTTCAACCCCGCTCAGCGAATTGAACCTGCTCGTGGTTGATACAGAAACAACGGGTTTTGCCGTGGGAAAGGATGACCGGCTGATTGAAATCGGTGCTGTACCCATTACCGGTTTAAAGGTGCAGGATCACGAGACTTATCAGACGTATGTTGATCCATTGAGGGATATTCCTGAAAACATTACAGCTTTGACGTCCATCAGTCAAAATGACGTTAAACACGCTCCAAAGGCATTCGAAGCAATAGAATCCCTTTTTTCTCAGGAGAGGAACCATCCTTTTCATGGGTTAGTCGGTCATTACGTGGCATTTGATATGCAGGTTTTCAAACATGAGCTGCGCAGATCAGGCCGCAAATTTCAGGAACCACCCTTCATCGATACGCTCGATTTACTCAGTTTTCTCGTCCCAACCTGGGAAATGAAGGACCTTGCCTACTATGCATCCGTTTTCGAAACGAGAATCTATGACCGGCACAGTGCTTTGGGGGATGCCCTGACAACAGCTTACTTGTTCTGTGAACTGTGTGAACGCGTAATGGACCGTGGAATCACCACCTGGGGAGAGTTACTTCAATTAAAATCGTCCAGAGTATTATAAGCTGAAAGATGCATTTTTTATTTTAGTGTGCTGGAAATGGTTTGGATGTTTTCACTATTTGGGAATAGTAAGGTGGGCGAAACAATTGCCCATTTCCAAATAGAGAGAGGTTCATGTACCATGTCACTTAACAGCATCTTAACTGAGTTTAAGCAATTAAAAAGTGAAACCATGCCAGTCGACATGCTTGATGAAAAATACGCCGAGTTAATGATTGAAATGGAACAAACTTATAAAATACCCGACGTCATTACGAATGAGTGGGAAGAAAAAAATAAACCCGTTAGCACGGTGTATCGATTAATCGCCAGCAGCCGTTTGATGGACACCTGAAATAACCCCTGTCTCAATGGAGATGGGGGTTGTTTTTTGTGTGTGAATAGAAGAGGGGATTCGTTCGCAGCATTTTGGTCGAGGTTCGTAAGATTAATCGCTATGTTCGCAAGATAAATGATCAGGTTCACAAGATATTGAGTCATGTTCGTAAAATGTAAGCGGACCTTCATAAAATAGTGACAAATTACCCATCACATTCAACGCGTCTCCAGGGATCTTTGACGCGGATAATATCCCCGCTTTTATCCTCTTAAATTCCGCGTCAAATTGAGGTTCGTACGCGGAATTTCGGCCAAGGTTCGTAAGATTAATAGCTATGTTCGCAAGATAAATGATCAGATTCACAAGATATTGAGTCATGTTCGTAAAATGTAAGCGGACCTTCATAAAATAGTGACAAATGAACCATCACATTCAACGATTCTCCAGTGATCTTTGACGCGGATAATATCCCCGCTTTTATCCTCTTAAATTCCGCGTCAAATTGAGGTCTGATAAAGATAGTGTGTTCTAAAATTATTTGAGACAGAAAATATAAAAATGCCTTGTCATTCCATAGACTCTTGTGGTGAGATCTGATATTGAGTGGGTCTGGATTTTATTGTTTTTTAATTCTATAGAAAGAAGAGATTCTAGACTTATCCTAAGGGCCGAAGCGCATCCGCAGACTCCTGTTGCGGAAAGGGTCAGGTGAAACTGTTGCGCGATACACAGCAGTCTGATTGCGCGGCTTCATTCCTATTTCTCCTCCACGAAAATTAAGTTGAGAATTTATTATTAAGGGCTGGATCCATCCGAAGACTCCTGTGACAGGAAGGGACAGGTGAAACACCAGCGTGCGCAGCACGTGGTGGTTCACCGCCCGGTCTTGGAAAAGCGGAGGTGGGCGCTCAGGGACGTACAAACTGGACTGGCCCCGACGGAGATAAAGGAAACACAGCGAACAGAGTGAGCTGATGTTGACTTATCGGACGAGGGGACGGGAAGTTTGCTAGTCCCTGCCCGACATAGCTAGACAAAGGAAAGCGAAGGATGGATCCAGCCCGGTTTATTAAATAAACATCCTACTTCAACACATCACCAAGCGTACTGTAATAATCAGCAATGACACGCAGCCCCTGATCAAAATTCTCTAAATGAAAATGCTCATTTGGCGCATGGAAATTCTCACCCGGAAGCCCAAACCCCATCAAAACAATCGGCTTCTGCAGGATCTGATCAAACGTCGCTACAATCGGAATAGACCCGCCACCGCGAACGTATTGAGTCGGGACACCATAAACACGCTCATAAGACTGACCGGCTGCCTGAATAGCAGGGTGATCGTAAGGTGTCACATATGGCATACCTTTATCAAACGGCGTTACTTTCACCGTTACACCAGGTGGCGTATGTGCTTCAACGTGTTTAGTGAGCAGCTCAACGATTTCATCCGGATCCTGGTGAGGGACGAGACGGCAGGTGATTTTGGCATGAGCTTCGTTTGGCAGAACGGTTTTAATTCCCTCTCCCTCAAAGCCGCCCCACATACCGTTAATTTCAAGCGTCGGACGCGTCCACATCCGCTCTAGGGTAGAGTAACCTTCTTCTCCAAACAGCTCATTTACTTCTAGTTCTTTCATTAATGCTTCATCTGAAAAATTCAGCGCTTCGTATTCTTTCTTTTCCTCATCGGTCAGCGGCTCTACTTTATCGTAAAAGCGGTCTACCTGAATCATTCCGTTTTCATCACGGAAGGAGTCAAGCAGTTTGACGAGTGCGTGAAGGGCGTTCTGGACTGCGCCTCCATAGAGACCTGAGTGAAGATCGCCTTTTGCCCCTTTGACATTAATCTGGATACCCGCGAGCCCGCGAAGCCCGTAACAGATCGCAGGCTGTCCTTTTTCCTGCATGCCTGTGTCAGAAATCACAATCACGTCAGAAGCCAGAAGCTCCTGATTCTTTTCTACAAAATCGGGAAGGTTTACGCTGCCGATCTCCTCTTCACCCTCAATTAAAAACTTGATATTGACTGGAAGGGATCCGTTTTCCTTCAGTAAAGCCTCTACTGCTTTTACGTGCATAAAGGACTGACCTTTATCATCCGTTGCACCGCGCGCATAAATCTTGTTATCGCGGATGGATGGCTGGAATGGCTCTGTCTCCCAAAGGTGCAGCGGGTCAACAGGCTGAACATCGTAATGGCCGTATACAAGAACGGTTGGTGCATTCTCTGCGTGCAGCCAGTCAGCGTAAACGACCGGATGGCCTGCTGTTGGAATCAGCTGGACGTTTTCCAGGCCGATTTTTTTGAAATTGTCTGCAATCCATTCTGCCCCTCTGAGTGTATCCTGCTTATGCTCAGAAAGTGAGCTGACACTTGGGATGGAAAGCCAATCTGTTAATTCAGCCAGATGGCGTTCGCGATTTTCTTTAAAATACTGATCATATGTCGTCATGATACATCCTCCTAAAAAATATTGACATGCCCGGTTGCGTTTGTTATGCTTATCGTTGATCGTTTTACGGGACGGTTGTAAGAAGCGGCATCGCCAGCCGCAACAATTGAATAAAAAGGTCTGGAGTTTCAAGGCCTGAATGAAGCATCTCAACAAGAGCATGCTTAAGCAGTTAGTATCGTTTGACACCGATTTAAGCATTTACCCTCTATTTTCGGGTACGTTGCCCGAAGTCTGCACTTGATCTACGCATCAAATGACTGTTCACTTCTATGGTTCTATCTCACCGAACCCTTTCAGACCAAAAATTCCAGTACACTTTAATGAATGGAACATCCATTTTAAAGTAGTATCTGATTCACACTGGCGCGGTCTCGGAGCCGCAAGGACGAAAGAGAGGTTAGGGCTTTCGTTGTTTTAGGTATTATGTAATGCCGTCCCGTAAGGCAGATCACCAATCCTCTTAACTTTACTCCGATTATCCTCAAATTTCAATTTACCCATCTTAAAAAGATTGTTTTTTCAGACGATGATAGTGGAAATCTGAAACGGATTAGTATACGCTAGTTTTAAACATTTTACATACTGTTTATTATCAGGAGGAATATCGTTGGAATTTATAGCCATAGCTGTCTTGCTTTTCGTCTCGTTCTTTTTATCCGGAAGTGAAACAGCGCTGACTGCTGTTAACAAAATGAAGGTAAAAACCCGTGCAGAACAAGGAGACCGGGCTGCTGAAAAACTGTTACATCAAGTATCAAAGCCGGATCAGATGATCACAACGATTCTGATCGGGAATAACATTGCGAACATTCTGCTTCCGACACTTGTCACGATCATTGCGATTAATTATGACATTGAAGTGGCCCTGGCAACGGGAGTATTAACCGTGACGCTGATTATCTTTGCTGAGGTATTGCCAAAGACAATCGCTGCGACTTTTGCTGACCGGATTGCTTATATTGTGGGACCGGTTATACGGGTTTTAATGAAATTACTTCGCCCGGTTACATGGTTGCTTTCTCAATTTACGAATATCGTGATCCGTATTTTATCCAAAGGCGATATTAAAGAAGCAACGATTACGAAGGAAGAGCTTAGAACAATGGTTGATATTGCTTCAACGGAAGGTACATTTTTAGATGATGAATCACTTCGCATTAAAGGTGTACTCGATTTCCAGCATAAAGACGTCGGTGACGCGATGAAGACGCCGCGTGTAGATATCATCGGTATGCCGCTTGAAACGACATATGAGGAAGCGCGTGATTATGTGATTGATAATCCGTACACGCGATATCCTGTTTATAAAGAAAATATGGATAACATTGTAGGGGTTTTCCACTCGAAACAGGTGATCGAATGGTCACTGGAACCGGACCGTCCATTTTCAGACTTTATGGATGACGATCCTTTGTTCACTGTGGAATCAACATCTATTGAACGCATTTTCAAACGGATGCTTCAGGCTAAAAAGCATTTTGCAATTGTTCTCGATGAATACGGCGGGACACTCGGCATCATCACCCATGAAGATATCATTGAAGCGATGATCGGCCAGGAAATTGCCGATGAAAATGATGATGAAGAAGAAGTATGGATTGATGAGCTGACGGAGAGAACGATTATTTGTCACGGTAAATTGAACATCCATCGTTTAAATGAAGTGTTTAAGACGAAAATTCCGGAAGAACAGGACGTTCTTGCAGGCTTCGTGCTGAAGGAAGTCGGTCACCTGCCTGAAGAGGGCGATGAGTTTGATTACCAGCACTTACGCTTTACTGTTCTCGAAATGGAAAAAAATAAAATTACGAAGGTCCGCATTGAAAAGCGCATGATTGATGGCGTGAAGGATGATGAGGATATTCAATAAATAAAGCGCGGGGCATGTGGTTTCAGACCATATGCCCCGTTTTTATTTGTTGATAAGATAATGACTGAAAAAGTGTCAGAATTTTTAGCGATCCTGAAACTCTTTCGCGCTGCTAAGCGTATAGAAGTAAAATAATGTTTGCGGGGGGATGGGGATGAAGAAGCGAAGAAATTTTGATGCTGATTCGATGATGAAGTATTTATTGACTGCAGGACTTCTGATGATCATCATGGCATTTTTTATACCGGGATTTGTCGTGATCTTGATTCAGGATCTATTGTTTTTTTCTGCTGATCATTGGTCATTTATCAGACCAATGGATGCGTTTTTAGCATTCGGTACAGGAATGGTCATAATCGGTCTTACGCTGATATCGTTTTTATTTACAAAGCTTTATGCGGAAAAGAAGCGTAAAACGTATAGGCTAACAGGTGTACATATTCTCCTTATTGTTTTGACATTGCCTTTGTTTGTGTTTTCAGTTTATCACTATGCCTATTTAAATGAGGACGGGGCACAGGCGAACTCTTTCTGGAGTCTTAGTGAACAAAGCATTGCCTGGGAAGAGGTAGAGGAGGTTACGCGTATTGTGGATGAGGAGTCACTCCGGGTATATTCCTATACATTTTCTTCTGATACCGGGGAAGTGACGATTCCCTATGATCCTACAGACAGAGAAACCGTTCGTGCAATCGGCTTTGTGGTCGATTCATACGGCTGGGAACTGAATGATGTGTTCGGGACAGAGGAGGATGTGCCGTTTTAAATAGAATCGTATAGACGATAAGAATCAGAACACAATTTTCTGAAAATCCAAACTTTATGTGTTGACGAATACCAAGCATTGTTATAGGATTAACGTATTAAAGTGAATAAGCTCTTATCGAGAGTGGTGGAGGGATATGGCCCTGTGAAACCCGGCAACCGCTGACTATGTCAGAAAGGTGCTACATCCATCAGGCGAATGCTGCCTGGAAGATAAGACAGAAGTATTGCGAGTATCTTCTTCTGTCTCAGAAGAAGTTTTTTTGTACCCAAAATCACGTGCGACCGTTTTTAAAGGAGAGTGGAAAAGATGAAATATGGATTTTGGCTTCCGATTTTCGGGGGATGGCTGCGTAACGTAGAAGATGAAAACATGCCGCCAACCTTTGATTATGCAAAAAAGGTCATTCAGTCCGCTGAAAACTGGGGATATGATACGACACTGATTGCTGAATTATATTTAAATGATATAAAGGGACCTGAGCGTGATTCGATTGAAGCGTGGTCTACTGCTGCTGCACTTGCAGCTGTAACAGAAAAAATTGAGATCATGACGGCGATCCGTCCGGGCTTTCATAATCCGGCTGTAGCTGCTAAAATGGCGTCAAATATTGACCATATTTCCAACGGCCGTTTTACGCTGAATGTCGTGTCTGCATGGTGGGCTGAGGAAGCAAAGCAGTACGGCGGCGCATTTACAGAGCATGATGAGCGCTATGAGCGTACGGATGAGTTCCTTCAGATTTTAAAAGGACTTTGGACAGAAGATACATTCAGCTTCAAAGGAAAATTCTATGACATTGAAAATACGAAGCTTGAGCCTAAACCGGTTCAGCGTCCGAATCCGATTCTATATGCAGGCGGTGAGAGCCCCCGTGGTAAGCAATCGATTGTTGAGCACTGTGACTCGTATGTGATGCACGGTGGAACGCTTGAAGAAATCGAAACGAAAATTGCCGACATGAAGACACGCCGCGCTGCAGCAGGAAAAGATCCGTTCGGTTCATTCGGAATGGCCGCGTTTATCATTTGCCGTGATACGGAGGAAGAGGTTCAGGCTGAGCTTGAGCGCATCACAGACGTGAAAGATGTAAGCGGATATGCCGGGTATAATGATTTCGTCAGCAAATCCCAGCTAGAGCAGCAGGTAAAGCTAATGGATTATTCGGTTTCCAACCGCGGACTGCGTCCTAATTTAATTGGGACACCTGAGCAGATTGCTGACCGGATTGTTGCTTATGAAAATGCAGGTCTTGACCTGTTACTGCTTCAATTCTCTCCGCAGCTTGAAGAGATGGAGCGTTTCTCAAAGAAGGTTATGCCACTGGTTGAAGAAAAGCGTAAACTGCTAAAGCAGGTCAATGCGTAACAACTTGAAGGAGTGACAGCATGAGTAAAGTATATGTATTACATGAAAATGATGAGTGGACGGTTCATTTAACGAAGCGTCTTGAAGAATTAGAGGTTCCTTATGAAGTCTGGCATTTAGACGAGGGAATTGTGGATTTAACAGAAGAGCCGCCTGAAGGTGTATTTTACAGCAGAATGAGTGCCTCATCTCATACGCGCGGACACCGTTTCGCACCCGAATTAACAGAGTCGGTCCTAGCCTGGCTTGAGCAGCATGGCCGTCGCGTTCTCAATGGATCGCGTGCTCTTCGTCTTGAAGTCAGTAAAGTGAATCAGTATACAGCGTTGCAATCTCATGGTATCAAGACGCCAAAAACGATTGCCGCAGTTGGAAAAGAGCAGATTATCCAGGCTGCAGAAAAGCTTGGTGAATCCTCTTTTATCACAAAGCACAACCGGGCAGGGAAAGGTCTTGGTGTCCAGCTGTTTCATTCCATTGAAGGTTTAAAGGAATATGTGAATGGTGATGATTTTGAGCTTCCGGTAGACGGCATTACACTGATTCAAGAGTATATTGAAGCACCTGAGCCGTATATCACGCGCTGTGAGTTTGTCGGCGGGAAATTTATCTACGCTGTCAGAGTGGATACGTCAGAAGGCTTTGAGCTTTGCCCGGCTGACGCCTGCCAGATCGGGGATTTATTCTGTCCGGTAGGGGAAGAAGTTGAAGAAAAACCTAAGTTTCAGGTTGTGGAGAATTTTGAGGATCCACTTATCCTTCAGCTTGAAACATTCCTTGAGAAAAACGACATTGCCGTGGCAGGCATCGAGTTTATCAAGGATAAGAATGGACAGATTTATGTATATGATATCAACACAAACACGAATTACAATGCTGATGCTGAGGCGAAGCATGGTAAGTTCGGTATGCTTGAGCTTGCGAATCATCTGAAGCAGGAGCTTGCAAAGGTTGCTCCGGTTGTAAATGCATAATAAATAGAGACCCCTGTCCTTTGGATGGGGGTTTTCTTATTGCGAGCGGTTGTGGCGGTGTAGGCCAAATATCACTGAACTGACAAATTCCGTGAGAAGCTGACAAACTTGTGGTGTGAGCTCACGAATTGCGGTGGTAAGCTGACGAATTCAGCGAATAACCTCACGAACTCCCATTACAACCTCACAATGTTCAAGTGCGTGCCATGCTCGAATATAAATAAGTTCAATTAGTGGTATGATTTCGCAAGAATAAAAAATATTAAATCAATTTTTTTTGATTTAATAATTGACGATTTGTTTTAGGAAGGGTATGCTTTATATATCAAGTAAATTTGATTAAAGGAGCTGCTGATCATGACCATGGTCGAATTGTTACCAACTACGGATACTTTTAAATTATATGAAAAAAAATTCAAAGCGCTTTCTGATCACAAGCGTCTGGAGATCATGCATTTAATTCAAAAGCATCAATCGTTGTGCGTATGTGATCTGGCTGAACACATTGCAATGCCTCAATCTAAATTGTCTTATCATTTAAAACAACTGCTGGATGCCGGTTTTTTGAATGTTGAGAAGAAGGGAACGTGGAACTATTATTCGATTCGGAATGAGGGAGTAAATGAAGTTTTATCGCCGGCATTATGCTGTTTGTTCCGAAATGAAGATTCAGCGTGTTAGCCTCTCTGAACGGGAGGCTCCTCATTTCGTTAATATATCAAAAAAATTTGATTTAAGGGGTGTATGGTTGTGTTTGAAACGTTCTTATGGATTGCTCTTGAGTTAACGGTTTTGTTTGTCTTTCTATCTTTCCTATTATCCATTTTGCAGAGCTGGATTCCGTATGAGAGGATAGAGCGTTATTTAAAAATTCGATCAAAATGGAAGGCTGGGGGTTTTGCACTCATTTTTGCATTTATTACGCCTTTCTGTTCCTGTTCAACGATCCCAGTCGTCGTAAACATGCTGAAAAACCGGGTGCCATTTGGTTTGACGATGGTGTTTTTGTTTTCATCACCGCTGCTTGATCCAACCATTCTTACGGTCATGGGTGTCATCCTGGGGTGGGAAGTTACCGTTGTTTATACAGTGATCACGGCAGTATTTTCTGTCATCCTTGGTTTTGCACTTGAGAAATTCGGTTTCGAAAAATATGTAAAGCCGGTGATTCTTGAAGGATATAGTCCAAACGTAAAGGCAGGGTGGAACGTTATAGGTGCGTTGGCGGAAACAGGAAAAATGATGAAATCGGTATTTCCATTCTTGATAATCGGTGCTGCCATTGGAGCAGGGATACATGGACTTGTTCCAGCGGATTGGATTGCAGCTAATTTTGGACACGGGGCATGGTGGTTGATTCCGGCTGCGGCAGTGCTCGGAATCCCACTCTATATCCGTCTTTCCAGTATGATCCCAATTTCACAGGTTCTTCTGTTAAAAGGGATGGCATTGGGCCCCATTATGGCATTATTGATCAGTTCTGCCGGTGCAAGCCTGCCTGAGGTTGTATTGCTTAAATCTATATTCCGAATACAACTGGTCGCTGTTTTTATCTTATCTGTTTTATCTATGGCTTCTTTATCAGGTTTTATTTTTTACCTGATTTGAACAGTGATATCTTAATAAGGAGGTGAACGTACATGCTGAAAAAACTGCTTTCATTATTTAAAACAGAGAAAAAACAAACGTGTTGCGAAGTGAAAATCGTTGAAGTGAAAAAGTAAAAGATACAACCATTTGTCTCATTTACAAAATCTCAATCTCCGTAACACATCCGTAAACGATTTCGAGGATTATATTGCGGAATTGCCGGGTATAAATTGCTAATGAACGGGGTCATGATAGTGATGAGGTGAGACAACATGTTCAAAAAATGGTTATTAAAAAAGAAAAAAGATCAGGATAAATCATCCAGACAATTGAAGGTGCTGGAGATGAGAGAAATAAAGGTCAATTAATATAAAAAAGACGTCCGCAAATTATTAAATGAGGACGTCTTTTTTATATTAATGTGTATTGCTTGTGATCACGACTCCTCTGCCGTCCGGCGTGTCCTGGACATCGAGTGTGATATTTTCGGCTACGAAAAGGATCTGAGGGTCAATCGCTACTTTGATGCTGTTGATTTCCCAGACGATATCGTTTTCCTCAGGAGGGTCGATCCCGAGACCGAGATCAGGGGTACCGTCCCCCTGTCCCGCAAAATAAATACGGACATTATCGTTATCGTACCGGTCGAATAGTTCGAGCAGCGCTTGTTTGGCTGTATCGGTAATCACCATCTATATTCACTCCTTTTTTATTCAATTCCACAAGGAGGCGGTTCACACCTTCTTCACCATCATAATCCTGCACGAACATTCCGTAAAGGTCAAATGCTTTGCAGCTGCTTATCTACCTGTTTCAGCAAATGTCTTGATACGTTCACCGATTTCATCACGTACGCGCTGGAAGAATGCCCATTTTTCCTCTTCAGTACCCTCTGCTTTCGCAGGATCATCGAAGCCCCAGTGCTCACGTTTTACATGGGGAGGTGTAACCGGACAGTGGTCTGCAGCATGGCCGCATAACGTAACGACTAAATCTGCGTTATTCAGAATTTCAGGATCGATGGTATCAGAAGTCTGATTAGAAATATCAATATCGGCTTCTTTCATCGCTTTTACTGCATTAGGGTTCAGCCCGTGTGCTTCAAGTCCTGCACTCAGTACGTTCCACTCATCACTTAAAAATTTCTTTCCCCAACCTTCAGCCATCTGGCTTCTGCAGGAGTTTCCAGTACAAAGAAAATATAGTGTTTTTTTAGACATATCAATCTCTCCTTAAATAAATTTTTTTTACAGAATAATTAATAACCATACATAAAGGCCGAAAAGAGTAATGAATAGCGTTGGGATTGTCAGAATGATGCCGACTTTAAAATAGTATCCCCAGCTGATCGTAAAGCCTTTTTTACTTAATACATGCAACCATAATAAGGTAGCGAGTGAACCGATTGGTGTAATTTTTGGGCCAAGATCTGATCCAATCACGTTCGCATAAATAAGTGCTTCACGAATGGCTCCGGTTGTAGCGGTTTCCTGAATAGCCAGCGCATCAATCATAACGGTCGGCATGTTATTCATAATCGATGAAAGAAAGGCTGCAATAAAACCCATTCCCATCGTGGCTGCCAGCAGTCCGTGATCCGCAGTTGCATCCAGCACATCAGCGAGCAGTGTAGTCAGGCCGGCATTTCGAAGACCATACACAACGACATACATCCCAATAGAGAAAAAGACGATGGCCCATGGTGCATCCTTGACAACTGTTTTTGTATGAACGGCTGGGCTCTTCCGTGCAATCAGCAGGAAAATAATCGCGATGATTCCCGCGATTATAGAAACCGGAATGCCGGTAAATTCACTTGCGAAATAACCAATCAAAAGGACAGCAAGCACAACCCATGAAAGACGGAACATCTTTGGATCTTTCAGTGCTTCGTGTGGCTGTCGAAGCTGGCTCATATTATAATTTTCCGGGATGCTTTTACGGAAAAACAGCCAGAGAACGAGTAAGCTTGCGCCGATACTGAAGAAGTTAGGGATAATCATACGGCTCGCATACTCAGCAAATCCAATGCCAAACACGTCAGCTGATACGATATTCACAAGGTTACTGACGATCAGCGGCAGGGAAGCTGTATCCGCAATAAATCCGCTGGCCATAATGAATGGAAGGATCATGGCCTCTTTGAAATTCAGGTTACGCACCATTGCAAGAACAATCGGTGTTAAAATCAAAGCCGCTCCGTCATTGGCGAAAAATGCTGCAACGACTGCACCAAGAAGGGTCACGTAAATAAACATTTTGATCCCGCTGCCCTTTGCGAAACGGGCCATATGAAGAGCAGACCATTCGAAAAATCCAATCTCATCTAATATGAGAGAGATAATAATAAGGGCAACGAATGTCAGGGTGGCATTCCAAACGATAGAGGTCACATCAACGACATCCTGCATGGAAACGACCCCAATCAGTAAAGCGATAATGGCGCCTCCGCAGGCAGACCATCCGATACCAAGTCCCTTAGGCTGCCAGATGACAAGCGTCAGGGTGATCAGGAAAATAAGAATTGCTAAAAAAATATCCATGAATTAAACTCCTTCAATTTAGTTACAGGATACACGTTTTCCTTTTTGAATCAATTCATCTAAATGATGATCCTGATCAGGAAGCTGTGCTAAAACACTTTGAATGATGGAATAGCCTTCAAATTGCTCATTCAGCGAATAAACAATCCACTGACCCCGTCGCTGTTCCTTAATCATTCCGATATCTTTCATTTTGCGCACATGCTGACTGACAGAAGGCTGACTCATTTGAAAGATTTCAACGAACTCACATACGCAGCAATCATGATCAGCCAGGATTCGCAGCATCGTTAATCGGGTTTTATCACCCATCAGTTTTAAAGCGGCCGAAGCCTTTTCGATCGAAATTGCATCCTGTGCAAGCATACTCATCACCTCAATCCATTATTCTTTGTTTCCGGTGATTAGTATATAGGCATATGCTTATATGCGCAACCGCAAAAATTGATTTTTTACAAAAAGTTAATGATCACCGATTTTTAGTCATATCAGATGAGGGTTGCGTCATCGTAACGGACAATCCGTTTCTTTTTTTAATTGAATGTGCGATAGTAATACCAATGATAGACAGGAGAGGAAGATGACAGATGGAAGGTTTTCCGCTTTTTAGTACGTCCCTTTTCATAAGTGTAATTTCGATTGCCGTGCTTGTAACAGGTATCATGTATATTGCATCAAAAGCAAAGAAGTAACAGGAGGCATAAATAGGTGAATCAGACAATTGGTTTTATCGGTTGCGGTAAAATGGCTCAGGCAATGATTGGCGGGATGATCAGATCCAACACGATATCCGCAACAAATATTTTAGCAAGTGCTCTTACGCATGAAACGCGTGCGAAAGTATCGAATTTATTTGGCATAGAAGTCACGGATTCTAATAAAGAGGTAGCAGAAAGAGCAGATGTACTGTTTTTAGGGGTTGCGCCTAACCTTCACAAAGCCGTTCTGACAGAAGTAACAGACAGTTTAAAAGCACATACGCTAGTCATTACAATGGCAGCAGGGTTAACAACGGAGGATACTGTTTCATTTGCAGGCAAACCTTTAAAAGTAATCCGGACGATGCCAAACACGCCGTCACTTGCCGGTGAAGGAATGACAGCTATCAGTGTGAACGGACTTGTTGAAGATCATGAACTGAAGCAGGTACAGGATTTATTTCATTCGTTTGGTAAAACGGAAGTGATCTCTGAAGAATTGATGGACTCCATCCCTGCAATCAGCGGTTCATCTCCGGCCTATGTGTATATGATGATTGAAGCGATGGCTGATGGAGGGGTGCGTCAGGGATTAAAGCGCGATCAGGCGTATCGTTTAGCTGCACAGGCAGTCCTCGGTGCAGCCAAAATGGTCCTTGAAACCGGAAAGCATCCGGGTGAATTAAAGGATCAGGTAACATCACCAGGTGGAGCAACCGTTGCAGCAGTCGAAACGCTGGAAAGAGGAAGGTTCAGAGGTGCTGTACTCGAAGCAATGGAAAGCTGTACAGCGAGGGTAATCGAGTTGGGAAAAGATAAATAAAATTTTCAACAGGTATGCCATTAGGTATGCCTTTTTTCTTGGTTTTTCACTCGATTCAGGAGAAAAGTGACCGATAATAGAAATAGAAATCAAATGATTGAGAATGTACTTATTATTTTATGCTAAAATACATGAATAAAGAACTACACTTGTGGTGTCCGGGAGTGAATGACATGGTCGAATCCGAGTACAGACTCGCTTTAATATTATCACTGTTTTTCGTTATTGCTCTCTTTCTGCTGTCTTATCAGCATTTTAAAGTAAGGGGTGGCCGGGCATTTGCCATAATGACGATCCTGATTTCAATTTTATCGATCACCTCTATCGCTGAATTGTTAGCAAATAACTTAACCGATAAGCTCTTCTGGAGGAATATACAGCAAATTCCCCTTTATTTTGTTCCGATTACGCTATTTTATATTATGTCAGCATTTCTGAAACGGGACCCTAAAAAAACAATCAGGCTTGTAACGCTATTTTCTGTTTTTGCTTCAGTTTACGTTCTGTTGATTTTAACAGATCCTGTCCATCAGTTGATGAGACACGATGTGTACTTAGTTGAAACTGGAGAACTGATGAGGGTTGGTGTAGATGCTACTGAGCTGAACAGATTATTCTCATCCGGTTTGACGCTGCTTACTTTTTATCTTGCCTTAACCATGCTGTTTAAATCTATACAGGCGAGAAGATCGACAAAGGTTCAGCACTGGCTGATTTTTACTGCAATTGTTCTCCCGTTGATTCATGGAATTGGAACGATTTTTATGGATGCGTTTGATAATACACCATATGCAGTCTCTTTTTCAGGTGGTGCACTTGCCTTATTTTATGGGCTCTTTCGTTACCGGCTGATGGAAATCTGGCCGGCTGCAAGTCATCTTCTTTATGAACACTTGAATGATGGAATATTAGTGACTGACGGAAATGGTGAAATTATTCAAGTGAATCAGCGGATGAAAAGATATCTTACGCCTTTTATAACGGATATGAAACAAGCCTCTTCAGGTGATGAAATCATGAGATATTTCAGCCGTGATCATACGCTGAACAGGATGCTGGATGCTGGAGAACGGGCTTCGGAACAAATTGAGTCTGATGATCATCACCATCTGACAGTAGAGAAGCTTCCGATCATTGAGCGAAATGACAAGCTTGGATATCTTTGGATTGTTAAAGATATTACAGATCAGTTTTTGAAGGAAGAATTTTTATGGAAAAAAGCAACAGAAGATTCTTTGACCGGACTTTATAACCGCCAGTTCTTTTTTGAACAGGTGGAGGAAAAGATCGCATCAGCTGAATTAGACCAATATTGTCTCCTCCTGCTGGATATCGATTTTTTCAAAAAGGTAAATGATCAGTATGGTCATTTTACCGGGGACCGTGTTCTTGAGGGCTTTGCGGAATTGATGAGAACAACTGCCGGATCGGAAGGATTTGCCGGAAGGATTGGCGGAGAAGAGTTTGCCGTATTTATTCCGGATGCTGCAGCGTCTTCTGGTGGCCGGATCGGGGATCACATTATGAAAGAAATGCGGGAGAAGCCGTTTGAGGATGAAAAGGGGCGGATTTTTTATTGTACGGTTAGTATTGGTGGAGTGGTGACAAATTCGATATCGAATATTGATCAGCTTTATCAGATGTGTGACCGGAATTTGTATGAGTCTAAGAACAATGGGCGTGACCGGATGACGCTGGAGTTTAAGGAAGCGAAGAAGGTAGTGGATAAGAAAGCTTAAGGTATATAAAACCGTGGTGAGACCATCCTCCGCTCCGTGGCGAGAGTAATGTTTGGACAAATAAAAACATGCCTGGATTCGATATGAATCCAGGCACGTTTTTTTTATGCGTTTACTTTTTCGCTCCACTCTTCCACGTTCCATGTGGTGGTTGCCCAGTCTTCGTAGAAGTCGGGCTCGTGGCAGACGAGGACGATGGTTCCTTTATAGGCTTTCATCGCTTTTTTTAATTCTTCTTTTGCTGTGATGTCGAGGTGGTTGGTTGGCTCGTCGAATAGCAGCCAGTTACTCTCGTGCATCATCAGTTTGCACAGGCGGACTTTCGCCTGTTCGCCACCGCTCAGCTGGTTCATCGGGCGGGAGATGTGTTCATTTTTCAGTCCGCAGCGTGCGAGTGCAGCGCGTACCTGATGCTGATCCATACCCGGGAATTCAGTCCAGACGTCTTCGATCGGCGTGATGTTTTTTGCTTTCATTTCCTGTTCAAAATAAGAAGGGAAAAGGAAGTCACCGTGGACAACTTTTCCGCCAAGCGGCTCAAGTTTACCCATAATCGTTTTCAATAGTGTTGATTTTCCAACGCCGTTACATCCGACTACGGCAATCTTCTCTCCACGCTCAATCGTGACATTCAGCTTTGGCAGAAGCGGCTGGTCGTAGCCGATCTCCAGATTTTCAGCCTCGATGACATAGCGGCTGCTTCCGCGTGACTCTTTAAATTCAAACGTTGGCTTCACAGCAGTTTCAGGGCGATCAATACGCTCAATCCGGTCAAGCTGCTTCTGACGGCTTTTCGCACGTCCTGTTGTGGAATAGCGCGCTTTGTTTTTCGCAATAAACTCTTCCTGCTTCTTAATAAAATCCTGCTGTTTCTCATAAGCCTGCAGGTGCTGATTTTTATGCAGTTCCGCAAGCTCTACAAATTTTTCATATGTGGCAGTGTAGCGGTTCATTTTAGCAAATTCGAGATGCAGAATGATGTCTGTTACATCATTCATGAAGTTTGTATCGTGCGAGATTAAAATAAATGCGTGCGGATAGTCCTTCAGATACATCGATAACCAGCGGATATGCTCAACATCAAGGTAGTTTGTCGGCTCATCCAGTAAGAGCACCTTTGGCTTTTCAAGCAATAGCTTAGCCAAAAGCACCTTCGTACGCTGACCACCGCTCAATGCTGATACGTCGCGGTCAAGTCCGATGGCATCGAGACCCAGACCGCGCGCAACCTCTTCGATTTTAATATCCAGCGTATAAAAATCTCCTGCATCCAGCGCGTCCTGAATTTCCGCCATATCCTCAAGCAGCGTCTCCAGCTCTTCCGGTGTGGCATCAGCCATTTTACCGGTGATTTCATTCAGTTCTTCCTCTTTTTTAAATAAAGGAAGATACGCATCGCGAAGTGTATCCCTCATCGTACGTCCGGATTCGAGTTTCGTGTGCTGATCCAGATAACCAAAATGTGTGCCAGGGAGCCATTCTACTTTTCCTTCATCGTGAATCAGCTCTCCAGTCAAAATATTCATAAGAGTGGATTTCCCCACTCCGTTTGCACCGACCAATCCAATATGTTCACCAGCTAAAAGCCGAAACGACACGTCTTTAAAAAGCGTACGGTCACCAAATGAATGACCAAGCTTGCTTACTGTTAATAAACTCATGTAGTGTTCAATCCTCCGAAAGTTAATCTCACTCCATCATAAAGGATGGGAGCGATTCCCGCTAGGAGAAAAAATATTCGAAGACAGAAAAGTTGTGTATGCAACTACTTGTCATTATAATGAAAAGCAGTGCTAAAATGAAAAGAGTGTGCAGTGATGACAGAAAAACTTTACAATACAGCTGGCCGCTGGCTTTCAACGGTCCACCGGTACAGCTATATTTTTTTGAGTAAAACATTTCATGATTACGGGATTAATCAGGGGCAAATTAAGTTTCTGATGATGTTGTTTGAGAAAGAGGGGCTGACGCAGGAAGCGATGGCCAGGGAATTTACAATTGATAAGGCAACGGTTGCCCGCGCGATTCAAAAGCTTGAGGGTGAAGGCTATGTTAGACGCGAACCTCATGAATCGGACAGAAGATCAAATCGCGTCTATTTGACAGAGAAGGCAAAAGCTCTAGAGTCCACCGTGAAAAAAGAGCTTGATCACTGGACAGAGACATTATCAAACGGATTCAGTGAACAGGAGCAATTAGTCGCGATTGATTTACTCAAACGGATGGCTGAAAACGCGATTGAGCGTGTAGAGCGAATGGAAGGAGGAAAAGAACATGAAACAGCAAAGTGCAAGACTCGGAACTGAGAAAATTTCTTCGTTAATGGTCAGGTTCTCGATTCCGGCATTTATCGGAATGTTTGTGATGGCTTTTTATAATATTGCCGATACGTTTTTTATTGCAAGGGGTGTGGGGACTTCCGGAGTTGCCGCGCTGTCGATTGCTTTTCCACTTCAGCTGATCATCACCGCTTTTGCTGCGGCAATCGGGATTGGCGGTTCTTCCATTATTTCAAGAAGGCTAGGCGAAAACAGGCTGGGTGAGGCGAATAAAATTTTCGGGAATGTGATCTGGCTGGTCGGGTTCCTGAGTGTGTTAATGGTCGTTGCCGCACTTGCTTTCCTTGAACCGATTCTGATTACGTTCGGGGCAACGGCTGACATTCTTCCGTATGCGTCTGAATATATGTCGATCATTTTGTACGGCGCGATTTTTCAGGCATTTGCGATGTCGATGAATAATGTGGTCCGCTCGGAAGGTAATGCAAAGATGGCGATGCTGACCATGATTATTTCAGCAGGACTCAATATTATTCTCGACCCGATTTTTATCTTTGCACTTGATATGGGCATGGCCGGTGCTGCCATTGCGACGGTTATTTCTCAGGCAGTCGGTGCGGTCTGGATTTATCTGTACTTCCGTGCTGGGAAAAGCTCTCTTGAGTTTAAGTGGATTGGCCTGCTTCCGGACTGGCGGATTGTGAAGGAGATTGCGCAGATCGGATCTGCTACATTTGTCAGGCAGACTGCCGGGAGCTTAATGTTTATCGCGGTGAACTGGATGCTCGTCATTTACGGCGGTGAATCAGCGGTTGCGATCTTCGGAATTATCAACCGGATTATGATGTTTGCGATCATGCCGATGTTTGGCATTGTTCAGGGAATGCAGCCGATTATTGGATTTAACTATGGGGCGAAGCTGTATCACCGTGTCAGTGATACGCTAAAGTTAGGGATTGCTGTATCAACCGTCCTTGCCATTATGGTATGGGTGGTCACGATGCTGTTCCCGGGTGTGCTGATGAGTGTATTCTCAACAGATCCTGAAGTGATCAGAGGTGGGGAGGAAGCGATGCGTTTTATCTTCCTGATTGTACCGATTATCGGATTTCAGATGGTAACAGGCGGCTTGTATCAGGCACTGGGTAAAGCTAAAATATCGTTCATCCTTTCAATGGCGAGACAGCTTATTTTCCTGATCCCCCTTGTGCTGATTCTGCCAACCTTTTTCGGATTAACAGGTGTATGGCTTGCGTTTCCGATTGCGGACCTGCTCGCATTCATATTATCCATGTATTTCGTGATGCGCGACCGGAAAGAGTTATTTCAGAAGACGCCGGGTTCAGTGAAAATGAGGGAAGCTGGCGTGAATGGATAATCATTGAATGACAACAAAAAGCGTACCTTTGTGGTCAGCTTTTTGTTGTCATTTTTTCAAAAGAATTAGCTTTAAAACCGTGCCGAAAACGTTTTTTTAAGGGTCGCATGGAGTCTACGGATGTTCCCGGCACATTGTAATAAAGCGCCTTTATTTATCTATTCCTCAATCATAATCCCTTCTCAGCAGTACCTCTTTTGGAACATCTGTCCCGCGGGCGCCGCGTACATCGGTTTCTCCGGTTTCTGTCGGATAAAAGATAATAAAGCTTTCCGGATTGGCCACAGCAAGACGGCCTGGGAGTTGATCGAGCTCTGGGTGCCAGGCGATCGTTCCTTTTCGTGCGCTCATGACGATGACGAGGTCATTTTTGCGTAACGATTCGACAGGCTGGTTGTACAGTTCCTGCCAGGATTTCAGGCGGTGAATATAAGTGTTCACATCCGGCTTAATAGAGCTCAGGATCTTTTCATAAGGTTCAGTCTGGTCACGGATGATCAAGACTTCAAGCACTGTATTTAATAAAGATGCCATCCCTTTTACGATTCTGATCGCATCCGTGAAACCTGGTTTACGGTCTGAGCCATTCGGGATTAACAGTACGATTCGATCGGTTGTATTAAGCGGATGACCAAGCTTGACGATCATGGCGCGCTCGTTCGTATGGTCAAGAAAGTTATCAATGACGCTTCCAAACAGCTTCGTCTTGGTTGATTTCTGGCCGTTCCATCCGGCGATCACGGTTGTGATACGTTCCTCTGCTACGGCACGCTCAATACCTCTTCCGGGATTCCGGTCCACTTTAATCAGTGAGCGGGCAGGAATTTCAGCACCGGCTGCATAACCGATGGCTTGAGTGAGCATTTTTTCAGCACCGGCAACTGCGTTTTCGACCGATTTAACATCACGCTGTACGACACTGAGTGGATAGATCGGTTCTTCGGACGCTTTTGCTTTTCTCACGACAAAGCTCAGATCAAGCAGTGTGTTCGTTGTTTTCGGATTGGCAACAGGGATCAGGATCCGTTCCGGACGGTCATCCTGAACAGAAGCCTCACCCATTTCCTCCGTTTCTGCTAGCTTCCGACCGAATTTTTCAGTGAAATAAGGGCCGGCAATACACGTTAATAAAATCATGACGATCACGGCGTTCACTGTTGCAACATTCAGCAGGCCGAGGTCGAATCCAACAAGTGTGGCAGCAAGTGTGGCAGCTGCCTGTGGAATGGTCAGGCCGATGATCACGAGATTTTCGTTACGGTTGTAACCGTAGATCTTACTTGTGATCATACTTGCGATCGATTTACCGATTAAAACAGAACCCAATACGACTGCAAGCATCACCCAGGCTTCTGCACTTGAAAATAGCACAGATACATCCATCAGCATCCCGACCGATAACAGGAAGAACGGGATGAATAAGGCATTTCCTGTAAAACGGATCCGGTTCATTAAAGTACCGTGATCGTAAATGTAGCGGTTCAGGGCAAGACCTGCGAGGAAGGCCCCGATGATTGGTTCCAGTCCGGCAAGAAGCGCAAGAGCACCGGCGACAAACATGACTGTTAAGACGAAGTTAAATTCCATTTGTCCGTCGTTGCTGGAGTTGCGGAAGAACCATTTTGCCATCAGTGGCGCACCAACCATAACAATCAACGCGAAAATGACCGTGGAAATGATCAGCCTCATCCAGAACTCAGCGCTCGTATCTCCGCCTGCAAGACCAACGACTCCGGCTAGGATCAGCATGGCGAATGTATCCGTCATCAGCGTTCCGCCAATAGCTGTTGTGACCGCTTTGTTTTTGGCAATACCAAGTCTTGAAGCAATCGGGTAGGCGAGCAGTGTATGGGAACCGACAATGGATCCTAATAGAATCGCAGCACTCAGACTGAAATCAAGGTACAGGGCAAGTGCGGTCCCGAAAACCATCGGAATGAAAAAGGACATCAGGCCGAAGCCAATACTTCGCGTCCTGTACTTTTTAAACCCGTCAATATCGAGTTCAAGACCGGCAATGAAAATGATAAAGAGTAATCCAACAGAACCGAGTAGCTGAATGGTTTCTCCTCTTTCAAGCAGGCCGATTCCGCTTGGACCGACAATGACGCCGGCGAGGATGGGTCCAATAATTCCCGGAATCCTCAGCTTACTCATAATAAATGGTGAAATAAGAAAGATTAAAACAGCCAGTCCAAAGACAAGAACGGGCTCCTGAAATGGAAGAGTCATCGTTTTATCCTGCTTTCTGTTAGGTGTAATAAGATTTACTATATCACAGCTTGTAAAGACAAGTGTGAATGAAAAAACCCGCCTATGTAAATGGCGGGTAAAGCGTTTAATCCTCCAGCTTTCTTAATTCAGAAAGCTCTTCTTCAATGGCTGTTAACCTTTTTTCTGCAGAAGTTACATCACGGCCCACAGACTCAAGTTTTTCAAGATCATCCTGCGCCCGGATATATTCCATTTTCAACTCAGCAATCCGGTTACTTATATCAGAATTAGTCATAACAGAAATCCTCCAGCCCCATCAAATTTTGTCGTTGCATTAACCCCAGTTTACCAAAATAAACCGAGATGAATCAAAAGTATAGAGTAGGTCAATCGGATTAAGGGTATAGGATAAAGTGTTTTCAGAAAATTAAGAGGATTTAAGTCATAATTTGTTGAATGTACTACATAAATTCATTGATCAGGGAGGAAAAGCAATGTTCAAACCGTATCAGTCAAATCATTTTTTTGATGAAATGTTAGAACAGGATGGTACAACGCGCAGCCATTATCAGGGATTTCACTCCATCATGAATCAATTTACGGAAGAGGAACTCCGTGAGAAACATGAAACGGCCCAGTTAAGCTTTCTGCGTCAAGGGATTACCTTTACGGTTTACAGCGACAATGTCGGAACGGAACGGACGATGCCGTTTGATTTTATTCCGATCATTATGCCGCCTGAGACGTGGAACATGATTGAAAAGGGTATGAAGCAGCGGGTAGAGGCTTTGAATATTTTTTTAGAAGATATTTATAACGATGGTGCGATTATCCGGGATGGGGTCATACCGCGTGAATTGATCGAACAAAACCCGAATTATTTTAAAAAGGAAATCGGCGGGGTGAAAATTCCGCTTCATAATCATATTTTTCTTGCCGGTATTGATTTAATCCGTGATCAGCAAGGAACATACAGAGTGCTTGAAGATAATCTGCGTAACCCTTCCGGCATGTCTTATGTTTATCAGAATCGCTACGTAATGAGACAGGTGTATCCTGAATTTTTCAATCGACATAGTATTCATTCGCTTGAGCACCAGTTGTCCAACATGCATGAAGCTGTCCTTGATCACTGCCCGGTGAATTGCGAACATCCTCCAAGAGCAGTTCTTCTGACACCTGGTATGTATAACTCTGCATACTATGACCACTTGTTTCTTGCCCAGCAGATGGGGATTGAGCTTGTTGAAGGTCGGGATCTTCATGTGAGGGACGACGTGGTGTATATGAAGACGATCCGCGGCATGCAGCGTGTCGATATCATTTACCGCCGGATTGATGATGATTTCCTTGATCCGAAAGTGTTCAGAAAAGATTCAGCGCTTGGAGTGCCAGGCCTGCTGGAAGCTTACCGCAAAGGGAATGTTGCGATCCTGAATGGGATTGGAAACGGGGTAGCGGACGACAAAGCCATGTATGCCTTTGTTCCGGAAATGATCCGTTATTATTTAAATGAAGAACCGATTATTCCAAATGTTGATACGTATTTTATGAGAAACATTGAGCAGCGGAAATGGGCGCTTGAGAATCTTGATCAGCTTGTTGTGAAAAACGTGGGGGCATCCGGTGGTTATGATATGCTGATCGGACCGCATGCAACGAATGAAGAGATCGCCCGTTTTAAGAAAAAAATTGAAGAAGAACCACATCAGTATATCGCCCAGCCAACGATTCAGCTTTCACGCGCCCCATCTTTCCAGGACGGCCGTTTTTATCCTTGCCATGTTGACCTTCGTGTATTTGTCATGAGAGGAAAGCAGACGCATGTGCTTCCGGGTGGATTGTCGCGTGTAGCACTGAAGGAAGGATCTCTTGTCGTGAACTCCTCTCAGGGTGGCGGCGGGAAGGATACGTGGGTGCTTAAGAAAGGGGATGAACAGTATGCTCAGCAGAGTCGCTGATTCGCTTTACTGGATGTCGAGAAACATTGAGCGGGCTGAAAACAATGCACGCGTGCTCGGTGTCCAGCTGATTCAAATGCTTGAAGCCTCATCTGAAGAGACGCTGGCCCGTCACGATTGGGAGACGGTCCTTGAAATCTGCGGATCCAATGATCAGTTCAATGAGCTGTACCCGAATATGAGTACAAATCATCTGATTGAATATCTGGCTTTTTCAGAGAACAACGCTAATTCTATTTTGAATTGCATCCGTTATGCACGGGAAAATGCCCGTACAACACGTGATATCATTCCGAATGATTTATTTGAAGTATGGAATAATCTTTACCTTGATACACAGGAAATGAACATCAGGGAAGGATCACTGAGGGATGTGAAAACGTTTCTTGAGCGGGTAAAAGTCGCGTCACTGACCTCTCAGGGGATCGTTGATTCGATGATGACAAGAGGTGTTCCATACCGGTTTTTTAATATTGCTAAATGGCTGGAGCGTGCTGAGAAAACGGCACGGATTTTGAATATACTAAATGAACGCTCAGCAGAAGATATGAACAAAGCAGAGGGAACGAATTATTATTATTGGAGATCGGCTTTGCAGCTGGTTAACGGATATGAGGAATATCTGAAAAAATATCCGCCACGTATGAATGAAAAAGATGTTTTAACGTTTATGATCTCAGACTATGCCTTTCCGAGATCGATCCAGTATTGTATGGATCACATAAGGGAATCCATTATTTCGCTTGAAGGCGGTAAGGTGTCCCATTATTCGTGGAGGATCTACGCAGCGCTTGACTCGTTAATCGATGAGTTTGATGAGCACAAAATCCGCTCATTAAAAGAAGATGGAATCAGCGCGTTTCTTGACGATTTTCAAAACCGCTGTAACGACATCAGCCAGATTTTCTCTGAAACGTATTACCTTGTTGACCCGGCTGTTGTCCCTTGAAAGAATCCTGTACTTAATGAACAGTCATCCAGAAGGAGAGTAGACGGAATGAAATACGAAATTACGCATACGAACACATTTAAATATTCAACAAGGGTTGATCAAAGTATGAACGAGATCCGCCTGAAGCCGAGATCGGACGAATGTCAGCGCCTGCTTCATTACCGGGCGGAACTGACGCCTGCTTCACTCACGAAAGAATACAGTGATATCTGGGGAAATCATGTGGAATCCTTTTTTATCGCGGAGATGCATGAATCTCTCGAGGTAAAAACCATTTCGACCGTGAGCATTCAGCGAAGTCCCTTTATTGAAAGAATTGACTATTCTCCGGAAATGAGATCCATTTTTCATTCCGAGCTGTTCAGAAAACATTATTTGGCTTTTTTAAATCAGACTGCTTATACGTATCTCGAAGCAGATCAGGTCGCTAACATTGTCAATGAAATCGGAGATACAGAAAATCCTGTTAAGTTCTCACTGGATTTAATGAAATATCTCCATGGAAAGTTCGAGTATTCACCTGGCGTAACAAACGTAAACACACAGGCCCGCGAGTCTATCGAAACCTTTAAAGGTGTCTGTCAGGATTACGCACACGTCATGATCGGCGTGCTGAGAGCCCACGGCGTACCTGCCCGTTATATCAGCGGTTATTTATATGTAGGAGAGAATTCTGCACTTATAGGAGATGCTGCCACGCATGCCTGGGTTGAGGTCATGGTCCCGGGAATCGGCTGGGTTGGCTTGGATCCTACCAATAATGTAGAAGCGCTCGAGAATCATATCCGGGTTGGAGTAGGACGTGATTATGCAGATGTCAGTCCTTTGCAGGGAGTCTATCGCGGAGGCGAACAGTCGCTTGATGTAAAGGTGAGTGTTAAGCTTCTGGACCAATAATTCAGGGTTATAAGTAAGGAACTGAAAGGGTGGAACCACTCTCATTGGAGTGTCCCACCCTTTTTGTCTCCTCTTCTTTGAAAAATAAAAACAAAACCGATATAGATAGAAAAAGGCGGAATGCGTCATGAGAAAGCGAACAGCTGTCATAATCGGCGCTGAAACTGCTGTGGGCAGGGAACTGGTGAAGGAACTTTGCTCCCGGGAGGAATATGTAGAGGTCATTGTTCTATTACAACAACGAATCCTTGTTGAACATCCAAAATTAAGTAAGCGTTTGATTGATTTCAGATACCTGGAGGCGAACCATATCGGATTGGTAGAGGATGTATTTTTCTGTGTGCAGTCGAGTGACTGGAAAAATGGAGATTATGATCCTTTGCGGGCTGCGGTGGCATCTAAAAAAAGCAATATCCAGCAGTTCATTGTTCTATCTTCAATGGGAGCCAATCCTTATTCAATGTTCAAGTCCGGCCGTATGCACGGGATCATGGAGGAACAATTGAAACAGCTCAATTTGCCTTCTTTACACATCTTCAGACCGTCTATTCTGTTAACAGATCCGGAAGAGTATCAAACATCAGAAGTACCTTCAGCCAGGTTATCGGGCTTCGCAGGCTGGGCTATGCAGGGACCGTTGAAATCCTATAAAGGAATAAGAGCTTCGCAGGTAGCACTGGCTATGGCTGAAAAAGCATTAAATGGAGAATATCCAGTATTTAAAATCTATAAGTCAGGCGCTATCGAAAATACAAAGCGTGGTGAAAATAAGACTTAATCCTTCTTTTGAATCAAAATAACTGGTAAAGTGTAGTCAGAAAATCAACGTGTTGAAAGAAGGTGTCACGGATTGTTTAATTCATTATTGTTTACAGCCATGCTCGTGATCTTTTTGGGAATCCTTTCTCAATGGTTGTCATGGAGAATTCGTCTCCCGGCCATCGTTGTTATGTCGGTAGCAGGAATTATTGTTGGACCGGTTCTCGGGTTCATTAACCCTGAGCAGGAATTTGGAGATTTATATGGACCGATTATTTCAATGGCCGTTGCAATAATCCTTTTTGAAGGAAGCCTGCAGCTGGATTTTCGTGAAATAAAGGATCTTGGAAAACCGGTTTTCAGAATCGTCACGTTCGGGGCACTGATCGCCTGGATTCTAGGATCGCTGACCGCGCATTACATAGCAGGCTTATCTTTGCCGGTCGCTTTTGTTATTGGCGGACTTTTCATTGTAACAGGTCCTACTGTTATCCTTCCTTTATTAAGACAGGCAAAGCTCAAACCGAGGCCAGCTAAAATACTGAAATGGGAAGGAATTATCGTTGATCCGTTTGGTGTTCTGGTTGCCCTTTTTGCCTTTCAAATCATTCAATACTTCATTGAAGAGTCCTTTACACTGATCAATCTGCTTCTCTTCTTTGGTGCAGCAGCCTTTGCCACTGTTCTTGGATGGGGACTCGGTAAAGGGATGGGAACGATGTTTGAAAAAGGGTATATACCCGAGTTTCTTAAATCACCTGTCCTTTTCGCAGTTGTGTTACTCTGTTTCTCTGTAGCAGATGAAGTCATGCATGAAACGGGGCTGCTTTCTGTTACAGCAATGGGTATGACAATGGCGAATATGCATATTTCCTCCATCGGAGATATGCGTCATTTCAAAGAAAATATTTCTGTCCTATTAATTTCGACAATCTTTATTATGCTGACAGCCTCTTTGCAGGTGGAAACGCTGCTGGAGATTTTTAACCCGGCGATTATCGGGTACGTGCTGTTAATGCTCTTTGTCGTGCGACCGCTCTCGATCTGGCTCTCAACAATAGGGACCGATTTATCTATTCAGGAGCGGCTGCTCGTTGGCTGGATTGCCCCTAGGGGAATTGTTGCCTTGACTGTATCAGGCTACTTTGCTTCTGTCTTATTGGAAACGGGGTTTGAGGATGCAGAGATTTTAACGGCCCTGACGTTTGCGCTCGTATTTGCAACAGTATGCGCACACGGCTTTTCGATTGGGTTTGTTGCAAGAAAGCTTAAGTTGTCTAATGACGATGGCCCTGGCGTCATCGTGGTCGGTGGAAATGCTTTTACAAGGGGATTAGCAGAAGCATTGCACGAAATGAAAGTACCGGTGATGCTCGTGGATTCCACCTGGCGTAATCTGTCAGCAGCCAGACAAAGAGGTGTTCCGACATTCCACGGTGAAATTTTGTCAGAGCAGACAGAATACAGCCTGGATATGACGCCATACGAGTCCATTATTGCAGCGACACAACTGGACTCTTACAATGCTCTTGTCTGCTCAACGTTCACACCATCAATTGGTCGTAAGCACCTGTTTCAGGTTTCGATGGAACAGAACCATGATGCAGATCTCGCAGGTCTCAAATACACAGTGGGCGGCCGAATCCTGTTCAGAGAGGAAGCAACTCTGCAGGAGCTTAATCGCCGTGTTGAAAGTGGACATGTATTCAGAAAGACACAGATTACAGAACAGTATACGTACGAAAAATATAAAGAAGACATCAGTGAGGATGATTTACTGATCGGTGTCTTAAATAAATCAGGTCATTTTGAACCGTTTGTAAAGGATTGGGATGTTGCCATCAATGCTGGGGACACACTCATCCGCTTAAGCTCCGCGTCTAAAGATGTTGAAAAGGTAAAACAAAAGCTGAATGGTGAAAAATAAATAACAGCCCCCTGAACCTCTATTTTAGAGAACAGGGGGCGTTTTTATGAGGTGCATTCGAACGGGGACAGAGTTGTTAAATACCTGCGGCCAATCTATGTTATACTCACTAACAGGATGAACGGAAAAAGGACTGAAAAACATGAAAAAAACAGTGGTGTTAGCAGAAAAACCTTCCGTTGGCCGTGATATTGCACGCGTGCTGAATTGTCACAAAAAAGGCAACGGCTATCTCGAAGGTGATCAATATATCGTCACATGGGCGCTCGGTCATTTAGTGACACACGCTGATCCCGAGAACTACGGAGATCAGTATCAATCGTGGAAACTGGAAGACCTGCCAATTTTACCGGATCCAATGAAGCTCGTCGTGATTAAAAAGACAGGCAAGCAATTTCAGGCCGTTAAAAGCCAGTTAACCCGAGGAGACGTTGGTCAGATCGTCATTGCAACGGATGCCGGGCGCGAAGGGGAGCTTGTTGCACGATGGATTATTGAAAAAGCAAGGGTGAACAAGCCGGTGAAGCGTCTCTGGATATCATCTGTAACAGATAAAGCGATCCGTGAAGGCTTTAAAAACCTGAAGGATGGAAAACAATACGAATCATTATATGCGTCTGCCGTTGCCCGCGCAGAAGCGGACTGGATCGTTGGGATTAATGCAACCCGCGCGCTCACAACGAAATTTAATGCACAGCTGTCATCCGGCCGTGTGCAAACACCAACAATCGCAATGATTGCTATGAGAGAAGAAGAAATCCGCCAATTTAAACCGAAGACGTATTACGGATTACAGGCACGGCTTGATGGTTTTCAGCTGAAATGGGCAGATGAGAAGGGACAATCATCCACCTTCGACGAACATAAAGTGGATGCTCTTTTAGCGAAGCTGAAAGACAGCGCAGCCCTGATTAAGGACGTAAAGAAAACACCGAAAAAAATGTATGCAAAACCTTTATATGATTTGACAGAGCTGCAGCGTGATGCGCACAAACGCTATGGATTCTCAGCAAAAGAAACGCTGTCAACGCTGCAAAAGCTGTATGAACAGCACAAGCTCGTGACGTATCCACGTACTGATTCGCGCTATTTATCATCGGATCTGACAGAAACACTTGCTGACCGTTTAAAAGGAATGAAAGTAAATCCATACGCCCAACACGTAGTGAAGCTGTTGCGGAAGCCGATCAAGGCAAACAGCCGTTTCATTAACGATGCAAAGGTGTCAGATCACCATGCGATCATCCCAACTGAAGAAACATTGCGCCCTGAAAAGCTGAACGATAAGGAATGGAAAATCTATGACCTGATTGCAGAGCGCTTTTTATCCGTCCTGATGCCTGCGTATGAATACGAGCAGACAGTCATTACAGCAGATATCGCAGGCGAAACCTTTATTGCAAAAGGCAATATCCCAATCTCCCTCGGTTTTAAGGAATTGGATCAACGTGAGGAAGAAGGGGTTGCAGGAGCACTTCCACCAGTCGAAAAAGGTAGTAAATGGACGGTGCAGAATCTAGCGAAAACAACGGGCGAAACCCAGCCGCCTGCCCGCTTTAACGAGGCAACCCTGCTTTCAGCAATGGAAAATCCAAAAGCTTTCATGTCCGGTGAAAAAAAGGAACTCGTCCAGACACTTGGTGAAACAGGCGGCCTCGGAACTGTAGCAACTCGCGCAGACATTATTGAAAAGCTCTTCAACAGCTTTTTAATTGAAAAGCGTGGCAACGATATTTTCCTGACGTCAAAAGGCCGTCAGCTGCTGGATCTTGTGCCGGATGAGCTCCGTTCACCAGCCCTGACTGCACAATGGGAGCAGAAGCTTTCAGCCATTGCAGATGGCAAGCTTAAGCAGCAGGAATTCATGAAAGAAATGACTCAGTTTTCCAAGGATGTTGTGCGCTCGATTAAAAACAGCAAAGCGCAATATAAGCACGACAACATGACAGGAACCCACTGTCCGGACTGCGGCAAACTCATGCTTGAGGTCAACGGGAAAAAAGGTAAAATGCTCGTCTGCCAGGACCGTGAATGCGGACACCGTAAAAACGTCGCAAAGAAAACCAACGCCCGCTGCCCGAACTGTAAAAAGAAAATGGACCTGCGAGGAGAAGGAGAAGCACAAACCTTTAGCTGCGTCTGCGGCTACCGCGAAAAAATGGACGCCTTCCATAAACGCCGCAAACAAAACACCCAAAACAAAGCCGGAAAACGCGACGTTGCAAACTACATGAAAAAGCAAAACAAAGAAGAAGAACCAATCAACTCAGCACTCGCTGATGCATTGAAAAACCTTAAATTGTAATGTTGAAAAAAGACTGCCAGCGGGCAGTCTTTTTTACTGGGAAGCTGCGTGGGGTGGAGGATGGGTGAGGTTCGCAGAATTTCAGGTGAGGTTCAAAGAATATGAGGTCAGTTTGGAAGAATATGCTTGGTTGTTCGCAGAATATCATGATTGGTTCGCAGGATATTGTGCAAGTTTCATGGGATTGTGACAAATGGACTATCCATTTTCACTACGCCTCGATCCCGATTGAAATGACAAACCAGGTGAGTGGAGCGGAAGGCGGCGACTCCTGCGGCAGAGAAGGACAGGTGAAACTCCGAAGACGCGTAGCGGCTTGGAGGTTCACCGTCCGGCCGCGGAAAGCGTCCGACTGGAGCGGAGCTCACCGGCTCATCAAATAAAATAATTTATATCAGGTACATGCTGCCGGGAAAGGAATGTCCCGGCACGGTTTTTTAATTTATCAACAAACAATCAATTAGCAGCATCAAACTCCGCCGACGCTTTCTTATAATAAATCGCAAAAAACGTCACAGCACCAGCCGCCAACACAGTCAGCGTAATAAACACATTACTGTAAATCAAATTCGTTCCTTCACCTGATAATGGATTCAGCTGAAGTGTCACACCCTCAATCTCCAGAACAGCACCGAAAATCGCACTCGAAAAGGCCCCGCCCATAAAGTTCAGCAGATTAAACAACCCAATCCCAACACCATTTTGCTCAGGTGTCAAAACAGATGACAGAATATCCGCCGTCGAGCTTTGCACAAGAGGGAAGCCAAGGTAAGCGACAAGCATGCAGATCGAGATGATCCAGGCAGCATTCCCTGCGAACGTTGAAATCAGGAAACACCCAGAGGCAATCAACAGCAAGGCAGTGATCACAACGGGTACGCCGCCGCGCTGATCAATGACGCGTCCGCCATACTGACCTAAAATCCCTGAAATAATGGCACCGGGAAACAATACGAGACCAATGCCAATCGTCGAGATCGCATTGAGATCACGCAGCATGATCGGAATGATAAAAATCAGTCCGAACAGGCAGGACGTCCCGAAAAAGCTGGTGAATACCGTGATGGTGTAACGCTTGTTTTTTAGAATAGATGGCTGAATAAACGGATTTTTTGCTTTCATCGTCCACCAGACAAATAAACCGCCGGCCACAACAGTAATGGCGAGAATCCACGTTGTCAGGGACGTGATAAACATCAGCAGACTGGCTACCGTCACAGCAATCAAAAATGCACCCGGGATGTCTACGCTGCCCGGTCTGCGTTCCTCTTCAGGAAGCCATTTTCTGAAAAGAGGAATCGATAAGGCAGACATCATCGACAGAATGAACAGGAATCGCCAATCCAGAACGCCGCCAATAAAACCGCCTAAAATCGGTCCGATTCCGGAAGCGAATGCAACGGTTGAGGCAACATAGCCAAAAACCTTTCCACGGCTTGAGGGCATGAACCTCGCCGGAATAATAAAGGAAAGTGCCGGGATACTTGCGCCGCCCATCGCCTGGAATATACGTGCGATAATGAGGGTTGTGTAGTTCGGAGAGAGAAATCCGAGCAGTGAACCGAATGCAAAAAGCGCAATGCCGACTGTAAAGAGCGTCCGGATCGCAAACAGATCAGCCAATTTTCCATACATTAATGAACCGATTGCAAATACCAGAATATATCCTGTCAGTACCCAGCTGACCTGGGACGGTGACAGATCAAAGTCTGCCGATATATCAGGAACAGCCACGTTAAACATCGTGCCGTTCATAACCGTAAAGGATAAAATTAAACATATTAAAAAAGTCAGCTTTTTTTTCTGACTATCAGGAACTTCTACCGGAGTCATATTATCGCCTCAAATCTATATTTATTTCGATCTCCAAACTAATCATAGTCCCGTGAGGCAGGAATGTAAAACACTTAAAGCGTTATCATGTAAAATAAAAATAATCAGAATAGGAGGGCAATTGTCATGGCAAAAGGGAAAACGAATGCAATGCGCCTGCTTGATGCAGCAGATATTTCTTATCAGACATTTGAATACGATACAAAGGACGGATTAACCGATGGCATTTCAGCTGCCGAAAAAATCGGACGCAGCCGTGAGGAAGTGTATAAAACGCTGGTGACACAGGGGACATCAAAACAGCACTACGTCTTTGTTATTCCCGTTGACCAGGAATTAAATCTCAAAAAAGCGGCTGCGGCAGCTAAAGAAAAGAAGGTTGAGATGATCCCGATGAAAACACTTCAGCCACTGACGGGTTACATAAAAGGCGGCTGTTCTCCAATCGGGATGAAAAAGAAGTTCCCTACTTTTTTGCATGAATCCGCAAGAACGAGAGATACCGTGATTGTCAGTGCCGGACAAATCGGTAAACAAATTGAAATAAAACCCGCCGACCTTTGTCAGGTCACTGGCGGTGAGATCGCGGACCTCGTATAATATGTTTCTGCAAGTTTAGCTTTTATAGAGAAGGGTAATATTTCCTCTGTAGACCTATTTAGGAGGAGATAACAAATGAGTTTATTTTACAAAGAGTTTACAAATGATGAAGAGGTAGTAAACGCAGTTAGCTCCATTAAAGCAAAAGGTGTAAACGAAGATACGATTTATGTCATTACACATGATGATGACCGAACAAACCGGATCGCTGATAATGCAGATGCCAACACAGTAGGCGCTGCAGAAACAGGCTTTGGTACAGCAGCTAAAAATGTATTCCGAAAAGATGGGGATAAGCTTCGCTCTCAGTTTCAGGAGCTTGGGTTCACAGAAGCGGAAGCAGAAACAATGGAAGAAAAACTCGATGAAGGCAAAGTGTTCGTCGTAGTGAAGGACGCACCAGCCGGATTTGTCATTTAACAGAAGAATAAACCAGTAAAAGCGGGTCAGCCTATTCAAAGGCTGACCCGCTTTTACATGAAAAGGCTCTAAATTTCAAACAACCTTTACCGCTATCTCTCTTTAAGTATGTTACAGTAAAGCAATAAAGAATGAGAGAAAGAAGGAAGAGAGTGTTGAGAAGTCTTATTTTTCGCTGGAGTTTCTTTCTGGTTGGACTGGTGATTTTGGCGCTGGGTGCTACATTATCCATTAAGGCACAGGTGCTTGGTATAGCGCCGTGGGATGTCCTGCATGTCGGGCTGTTTTACCAGCTGGGTCTGACGATCGGGACATGGGCCATTATTGTAGGTGCACTGATTATCGCTGGAACCGCCATGGTGTTGAAGCAGTGGCCGAAAATCGGCGCGATTTTAAATATGCTGCTTGTTGGTGTTTTTATTGATATTTTTAACTGGCTGCTTCCAAATCCCGAAACATTCGCAGGCGCCGTTCTCTTATTATTGCTTGGCGTTGTGGTAATGGGATATGGAGTGGGAATTTATGTGTCGGCAAACCTTGGTGCAGGTCCGCGGGATACCGTTATGATGATTATTCATGAAAAAACAGGCTGGAAGATTTCCACCGTGAGACGCGGGATCGAACTGATCGTGCTGGCTGGCGGTTGGTTCCTTGGAGGACCTGTAGGGATTGGAACGGTGATCATCGCCTTATTTACGGGGACGATCGTAAATGTTTCGCTGCCACAAAGCACCATTCTTCTGAATAAGCTGATTGAAAGAGGCTCGAAAGCGGTTCATGCATCATAGCCTCTTTTCCGGGCAGATTGGTTGGTTATAAAGGCCGGATCCTGTAAACTAAAATAACCAACACAGGGCAGGAGTGGTTTTGTGTACGATTTTGCCAAAACAGAAGATCAAAAAAAACTGCTTGCTGAGCTGCAGTCATTAACTAAAGCATTTAGAGAAAGAGAACCTCAACTTGATCAGCAGGGTGCCTATCCTGAGGAAAATATGAAAGACCTGATCAAAATGGGATACTCGATTCTGACGCTGCCTGAAGAGTTTGGCGGGCAGGGAAAAGGCTTGTATGATTACGTGCTCGGTCAGGAAGCGATCGCAAAGGGCAGTGGTGCCACCGCACTTTCAATGGGCTGGCACACTGGGGCCCTGCTTGAATATAGTGAAAAGCGTCACTGGAAAAAAGAAGCATCTGATTTTATCTTACCTAAAATCAAAGATGGGGCGCTGATCAATACAGCGGCGACTGAAAAAGGAGCCGGCAGTCCGATGAGGGGGGCGCTTCCGAAGACGACAGCTTTTCAGGGTCAGGATGGCTGGCGCATTACAGGGGAGAAATCATACACATCCCTTGCACCAATGATCGATTATTTCTTTATTACCGCAGTGATTGAGGGAACGGAAGAAGTGGCCACTTTTATTGTTCCATCAAATGTTGAGGGTGTTTCTATTCGTCAAACGTGGGACAGCATTGGGATGCATGGTACTGCGAGTCATGATCTTGTACTTGAGAATGTGCGTATTCCAGCTGAAGCCATGCTGAAAGATGGAAAATCAGATAGTCAAAAACCGCTGCCTCCAGGCTGGCTCCTTCATATTCCGGCATGTTACATCGGGATTGCAGGAGCTGCACTGGAAGAAGCTTCGCATTTTGTCTCTGACTATGAGCCGGCTTCTTTAGGAAAACCAGTCGGAAGTCTGCCGACCGTTCAGGAAAAGCTTGGCGATCTGCAAATAAAGCTAATGAGTGCCAGACAGGTGCTTTATCATACAGCAAGTGCTTATGAAGAAGCTTCAGACAAAGAAGACGTGCGGGCACTGCTTCAGTCTGCAAAAGTCACGGTGACCAATGCAGCGGTAGACATTGTGGAGAAAGCAATGAGAATAGTTGGGCCACAGAGTATGTCAGCCTCCAATCCGATGCAGCGTTACTATCGCGATGTCCGTATGGGGCTGCACAATCCGCCGATGGAGGATATGGTGAAAGCGACTTTTGGGAAGCGGCTTGTGGAGGAATCGTGAACTAGAAAAACCTGATCCGACCGGATCAGGTTTTTCTATTTTATCAATTATTTTACAATCATTTAATAATGTCGATAGAACAGGTTCTGATGTTAATAGCAGGCCAACTTCTGTCGTTAGCATCACAATTTCTGTCGATAGACTTACTTAAGAGGCTGATATTGTCGTTAGTAAGTCAACTTCTGTCGTTAGACGCTTGAAAGCTGTCGAATCCCCGTCAGAAATTGTTCTTACCTTCCGTTAAATTGTTGAAAGGTAGTTCTCTTCAGCTAACCGACCCCAACAACATCATTCCAAAACAATATATCCCGTTACTTCAACACCACATTATCAAGCGTCAGTGTATGCGCGTCAAAAGAAGCACCTTCTGTCGCGCCGAGTAGGAACTTCAGGCTGAGTGGTCCTTTTTCAGGCACGGTAAAGGTAAACTCATAAGCCTGCTCGCCTTCTGCAATGGAAACGATTTCTGACAGGTAGCGTGTATAAGCTGCGTTTTCTACTGTCACTTCGATGTTTCTGGCTAAAGTAGAGGCTGCATCAAAGCTTAAGGTGTAGGTTTTACCAGGCTCTAAAGTAAGCCCGTCCTGGAAAAATTGTACGCTCCATGCTTCCTGGCCCTGCTGTGGAATGCTGATTGATGCTTTTCCATCAGCTTGAGTAATCGCTGCCTGAGCGTCAAAGTGAATGTAGGAGTTCCAGCTTTCAAGACTTGACTCAAATTCCCCATTTTTGATTGGAACAAGGTCAACCGGACTTCCTTTTTTCTTTAAAAATACATTGTCGGCTTCAATGAGTCCGCCACCGACAGACAGCACAAGCTGAGCATTTAGATCATCAAGGCCGGACATCGTGAAAGCCGATGTCTGTGTAGACCAGTCGTCAGTAACAGATAGCGTCTCAGAATGATATACTTCTGAACCTTCCTCACTTAAAAACTCAACTAGCACTTCGTTTGATTCGTCAGATTTCAGATCAAACGTCAGCTCGTAGTCACCTTCGCTCTCAAGCTGAATCCCTTTTTGAGTCAGCTGAACCGCATTTGGTTCCTGATCCTGACCGGACTGTGATGTAAATACACGACGGTCTGCATCAACCTGTACAACGGCATTTTCATCCGTCTTTTCGATATTCCAGAACAGCAGACGGTCAGGGAAGCCCTGATCAAATGTTCCGTTGTAAACGAGATTTCCATTGTTTAATGGATCCTTTGAAGCATCTTCATCTAAATCCGGTGCTTCTGTTTCCTCGACTCTTACATTGCCGATCCAGACAGGAAGTGTAGAAAGACCAAGGTTAAATTCAAGACGTGCAGCAACATCCGTTTCCTCTGTCATCTGGAACGTCATTTCATATGTCTGAAGGTCACTTGACAGCGCGAATGATTCGCTGCTTGAGTAAGTCGCATAATCCCGGTCTGCATCGCCGCTGACCTTCACGTTGATATTGCGGGATTGTGTTGATTTTGCATCAAAGCTTACTTTGTAATAGCGGCCTTTACCAATCGTTACATCCTGAATTAATTGCACGGAATAAGGCTGACTTCCGCCATTTTGAATGTCTGTTCGGGCGAATGTTTGACCATTAAGGTCTTCAAGTGAAACAGATGCCTGTCCGCCGAAATCAGGTACCGTCAGGAAGTACCAGTGATCCGTATTAGCAACACCATTAATACCTGCAACATCAGGTGAATCCTGATTAAATTCACTGTTGTAAACAAGGTTGCCGTCCTCTAAAGGAAGTTTTGCATCCTCAGGAAGTGGCTCTGCTTCTACAACAGGCAGTTCAGGCGTTTTGTAATCCCGCCCTGTCAGATCATAAACACGTACATATTCAACGTCCATGGACTGCGGGAATACCGTATCCTCTGTTGGTTCTCCGTCAAAGTTTCCGCCCACAGCAAGGTTCAACAGCATATGGAACGGCTGGTCGAATGGAGCAGGGTATGCGTGATTAGCAGATGCATTTCGCTCTTTGCTGTACCAGTTATCCTGTGTCTGATAAAGGACACCATCTACATACCAGCGGATTTCGCCAGGCTCCCACTCAACAGAATAAATGTGCTCATCAGCAATCGTTGAGCCATCAGGGAAGGTATATTCTGCCCCTGTATACTTATTGTTTGGCCATGTTTCACCGTAATGAATTGTTCCGATCGCTTCGTGCGGACGGCTTCCTTTTGCTTCTAAAATATCAATCTCACCTGATGCAGCCCAGCCGCCGTAGCGATCCTCTTCAGGCAGCATCCAGAAAGCAGGCCACATTCCCTGACCAACTGGCAGAGAAGCTTTCATTTCGAATTTACCGTACGTTTTGGAGAAAAGACCCTTCGTTCTTAAACGTGCGGACGTATAATCGAATCCTTCATATTCCTCTTTAAGAGCTGTAATAGAAAGCTTTCCATCCTCTGTTTTTGCATTTTCAGGACGGTCTGTATAGTATTGCTTTTCATTATTGCCCCAGCCTGAAATGAATTCGCCGTTGGCATCTGTAAAGCCGTTTCCGATCTCAAAATCCCATTTAGAACGGTCGATTTCAGTGCTGTTGAATTCATCGTGCCAAACGAGAGACCAAGGTGTGATGAAATCATCCGGGTTGTCAGTAGCCGTCCCGTTAAACGAAATCGCCTTTTCAAGGTTCGCTTCTTGAATCAAACCTTCACCGGAGATGTTTGATTTGCCGCCTAAAGATGATACTGTAAGTTCTTTGACAAGGCTATCCAGAGGAAGTTCAACATCTGTAAGCGCATTCAAAAATAAGCGGTCGGCAATACCGTTAATTTCTAAATCATTTACCTTTTTGGAAAGGCCTTTATTTTTACCTTTCACTGTTACGTCTGTAAATTCTCCGCTCAGTTCAGCGTTTGTTCCGTTTAAAAGGGTGATCGCTTCAAAGCCTTCGTTTGTCAGTTCTGTTTCTGTTAACGAAGCGCCGGATTCAAGCTCTGTCAGCGAGATGAATGTATCTCCGGACACCGTAACTTCTGTATCGTGTGGTGAGTTGTTAAAGGAAAGCTTTTGCAGAGAAGAGTCTGTGATCGTCAGGCTTTCAGGAGCCTTTCCTTTTATGTACGTTGACCCTTTCACCGTAACATTTTTAAGTGTGATGTTTTTTCCGGCGGCAGGTGTAATGACAAGATCTCCTTCAATGACCTGGTTGCTCAGTACAGCATTCTTCAGTTGAAAAGATGAGTCTTTTTGGGCATTACCGGTGCCTGCAACGCCAGGTACTGCGAGTGACATGGCAAGCAGACAGACGCCTGTCTTTTTTAACATTGTATTCCCTCCTTCAATTTTGTCCTACGTGAGACATTTGTATATAACTATAAAAGCATTCACTATGTTTGACAACATTTTTTTACAATAATGAATGCTTTATTTTAAAAATTATGAACGGGACGCACACGACTGACGTTCTGTCAGAACAGCATGAAAGGATTGTGAAGGGGCAGTGGCTGATTCTTCAATCATGTCAATTAATGTGTGAACGAGATAAGTAGCCATTTCAATTCTTGGGATATGCATCGTCGTCAGTGCCGGGCTGGTGTATTCTGTCAGTCTGATATTATCAAATCCAATCAGCGAAACGTCCTGCGGAACCTGAATGTGATGTTCGTGCAGAGCTTTCAAAGCACCGATCGCAATCAGATCATTGGAGCACACAATCGCTGAGGGAAGGGAATCTGTTTTCACCCATTCACGAATGGCTTCATAACCGGATTGTTCAATAAAATATCCGTGATAAATCTGCTCTCCGGAAAGTTCCGATTCCTTCATCGCTTTCTGAAATCCGCTAAGGCGTTCCTGAGAAGCCCTATTTTCAGATTCTCCCGTAATCATCCCGAGAGCATGGTGCCCTGATTCAATCAGATAACGGGTCGCAGAATAGGCAGCTTCCTCATTTAACAAAAGAGGAACAGGTACGTCGTCTGTCAGATGGGTGAGGTTATTCTGATCAAAGACGCCGACCAGAAATCCTGCTGCCGTAATGGCGTCCACGGTATTCTGAACGTTCGACCAGCTGATGATCATACCCGCATCAATGCTTTTTTCCCGGTAAAGCTTTAAAACCGGTGCCGGATCGTGAACATCAGCAGTTGTGACGAGCACGTTATATCCCTTTTCAGTAGAAGCACTGATCATGCTCCCGATCACCACGCTGTAAAACTGGTCATCTGCATAAATATTATGCTTAGCCGGATCCTGTATGATAAAAAGCCCAAGGGTGTGGGTTTTCTGTTTTGTTAAACGGCGGGCAGAAACGTTTGGGTGGTAATTATGTTCATTCATAATGGCTAAAATCCGCTCACGTGTTTCAGCCTTAACCTGCGCGGAGTTATTTAAAACGCGCTGTACCGTTTTCCGGGATACGCCAGCGAGTCTCGCGATATCAAAAGTGTCCATGAAGATCCTCCTGTGTTCAAATGCTTGTTAAGTCTGATTATAACGGAAGAATGTGGGATGTGCATGGGGAGGTGGTGTGTGTGGAACCGGTTCGTCAGTTTCTCTGAGGAGTTTGTGAGTTCCGGCTGCAAGTTCGTGAGGTTAGCCGCGAAGTTCGTGAGGTTCCGTGGTAAGTTCGTGAGCTTCCGCGGGAATTCGTGAGTTTCGTGTAATTTGACCTATGTTGAAGAGGCATTTTATGAGTCACGATGTTAAGTCTGGCAGTGCGTGTGTGTGGAACCGGTTCGTCAGTTTCTTTGAGGAGTTTGTGAGTTCCGGCTGCAAGTTCGTAAGGTTAGCCGCGAAGTTTGTGAGGTTCCAGGGCAAGTTCGTGAGCTTCCGCGGGAATTCGTGAGTTCAGTGACATATAGCCTGCCAGCACATCCCGAACGACCTCTCAGCCCTGCACGCATATACATCTAAAAAACCGGAACCCATCAGAGTCCCGGTCATCTTTACATCTCAATATCCACTTCCACACCAAAGTGATCTGATACAACAGGGTAGTGATCCCCGTTAAAAATCACGCGTGATGAGCGAACTTTAAGTGCTTCAGAAGCAAAAATATAATCAATCCGCAGCGGCTGATCATTGCCTTCCCAGCCGGCAATCGTACCAAATACAGTGACGCCGCTGTCTTTTTCATCGGCCAGTAGATACGTATCAACTAGTCCGTTTTCCTGAAGTAAATCATAACCTTCGCTTGACAAGCCTGCGTGATTATTGAAATCCCCCATAAAAAATGACAGGCGGTCAGGATGTTTCTGAGCCATCAGCTGACGGACCTGGTGTTCATAAGGCTCTTCTTCATCGCCCCACCAGCCAAGGTGACAGGAAAAGACATCAATCAATTTCTCTCCGTATTGCACAGTTACTTTCGGAACGGCACGCGTTTTCCAATGGTCCGGATCCAGAGACTGGGAAATGAAAAAGCTGTCTGTTTCCACAATCGGAAGGCGGGTCAGAATCGCCACACCTTCCTCATAAATGTCGTAGCCATAATGGCAAAATGCCCAGTGCATCTGATCATTGTTTCTGCCGGCAGCCTTCAATCTTTTCAGCAGCTCCAGCCCGAAATGGCCTTTTTTAAAGGGGCCATCCGGCTCTGCATCAGTCAGCTGGCTGACTTCCTGCAGCGCGATGATGTCGTAATCGCGTTCTGCAATCGTTTGAGCCAGTATATCAAGCTTTTCAAGCTGCTGTTCCTCCTGCCAGGAGTGACAGTTTAACGTGAGTAATTTCATGTGATCAGGCTCCCAGTTGATCCTGAATATCAGATTTTAACACGTCAGCTTTTGGTCCGTAGATTGCCTGGACGCCGCGGTCACGGACAACAAGGCCCAATGCGCCGTTCTGCTTCCATGTTTTTTCATCCGCTACAAGATCGATTTGTTTTACCGTTACGCGAAGTCTTGTCATACATGCATCAACATCTTCAATGTTTTCTTCTCCGCCAAGCAGTCCGATAATGGCTACAGCCTGTGAATCTTCGTCTTTTTTAGCGCCTGATTTAGCAGGCGTTTTCTCGTCAGTACCTTCTTCAATATAATTTCCTGCACGTCCTGGAGTAGGGAAGTTGAAGCGTTTGATCAGGAAGTAAGCGGCACCGAAGTTCACACCGAACATCACTATACCAACGATAACAAGGTTAATCAGGTCACCAACGAGTCCTGCATTAATAATCAGTGGTGTTCTTGTTAAAAACTCAATGAAACCGAATGCGTGGATACGAAGGTCCAGCACGTCAGCAAGGGCGAATGAGACCCCTGTCAAAATCGCATACACAACATAAAGAAGTGGTGCAGCGAACATAAACATAAATTCAATCGGCTCTGTTACACCAGTCAGGAATACAGCAAGACCGGCAGATAAGAACATGGACTTGTATTTTTTACGCTTATCTTTATCGACATTCAGATACATCGCAAGTGCCATCCCGATCAGGGCAGCAGATGAAGCAATGAACTGACCTACTTTAAAGCGGGCAGGTACAACTTCTTCAGTCAGCTGATTATAGCCTGCTGTATTGCCCTGTTGAAGCATGTTATAAAGGTCTGTTACCCAGGCAAGCCATAATGGATCTTGTCCGGAAACCATGCTTCCTGCACTGGCACCCGTCTGGATCACATATGTTCCACCGAGTTCTGTATAGTTGATTGGCACCGTCAGCATATGGTGAAGGCCAAACGGTAAAAGCAGCCGTTCAAGTGTACCGAAAATGAATGGGGCAATAATTGGAGCGGAGTTACGGGAGTTCGCAATCCACTGTCCAAAATCATTTAACAGTCCCTGAATAAATGGCCATACAAGAGACATGACAATCGCTACGATGACGGAACCGCCGATCACGACAAACGGAACAAATCGTTTTCCGTTAAAGAAAGACAGCGCCTGTGGCAGCTTGCTGTAATTGTAATACTTGTTGTACAGGGCTGCTCCAAGGAAACCGGAGATGATTCCAACGAAGACACCCATATTCAGAGCTGGTGCGCCAAGCACGGAAATAAAGTAATCTGCAACGACTAATTCTGCACCTAAAAGGGAGGTAACCGTTGCTTCCGGATCAGCCAGCATATCTCCACTAACACCAAAGATCGCTCCTGTAATGCGGTTAATTAAAACAAATGCAATTAATGCTGCAAAGGCACCGCCAGCTCGATCCTTAGCCCACGAACCACCAATCGCCACAGCAAATAGGATATGTAAATTCGTAATAATCGCCCAGCCGATGTCTTCCATGACACGCGCAACCGTTTGCATAAACATAATGTCCCCAGTCAGCATTGCCAGCAATTTACCTAATGAAATCATAATCCCGGCAGCCGGCATAACTGCAACAACAACGAGCAGTGCTTTACCGAACTTCTGCCAGAAATCAAATGAACCGAAGATCTTCTTCATGATGTTCCTCCTAAATGTAACGTCTATAAGCAAGTGCAAGCGTTTGCACTAATCTTTACTTTTCATATTGTATATACAAGAAAGCGATCTTGCAAGCGTTTTATTAGAAATTAGATCAAATATCTTATAATTTCTGACATCAAATTGAAAGGAACGGGGAAAAGATGAAGAAGGGGAGCAAGGTTAAGATCAGGAGCTTCATGCAAGAGAAAGAATTCACTTAAAAAGGAAGATGCGTAATGGAAAAATGGTATGTGGAATTGAGAAAAAAGGTATGGTTGATTCCTTCCATTTACAGTATTTTAGGCTTGATCATAGCTGCTGCAGCCGGAGTCGTTGACTCTCAGCTCAACATAGAAAGTCTGCCGGAAATTTTCTATACTGAAAATGCTTTGGCACAATCCATTTTGACGGCATTATTGACGGCATTATTGACCATGACAACGTTCACCTTCTCAACCATAATGGTCGTGCTTTCAACTTATGCCTCCCAGTATTCACCAAAAACGATTAAAAATTTTATTACCGATTCCTTCACACTTAGAGTTTTAGGGGTGTTTATGGGTGGGTTTATCTATTCGACGTTATCGCTGCTATTCCTGAGGGGTTCCGATCAGCCCGTTATTTCAGGTACGGTTGGTGTCATCATTGCGATCATCTGTCTGATTTTCTTTGCGGTATTCATTCATCATGTGGCTAGTCATATCCAGGCGAGTCGTCTGATTGAACGCCTTGCAAAAGATGCAGACGGTGTGACCGATTATTATTTCGAACTTCTTCAGCAAAAAGGCATCTCCCTTGAACATGAAGGGGAGAATTGGGATCCTGAACCTTCGAGTTTTGATATCCAGGCGATGGATTATGGTTATTTACAATTTATTGATTTTGATAAGCTTGCGAAAAAGGCGATGGAACATGGTTTAAAAATTGAAGTGAATGTACCAATCGGGGAGTTTGTTCATAAGGCAACACCTCTGCTGACCGTGTATGTGACTTCTGAACGGCTTCCGGAAGTCAGGGGCGTGAATCTTGGCGACTGCTTTTTAATCGGCAATGAGCGTGATGTCAGACAGGATCCTATTTTTGCGCTTCAAAAAATGGTTGAGGTTGCCCTGCGCGCCATATCTCCCGGGATCAATGATCCAAACACAGCAAATGACAGCATCCGTCATATTGGACGACTGCTGGGGAATTTATCACAGCTCCCAATCCGGTCAATCCTCGTCGTCAACAAAGACAATCAGGGTGTCGTCAAATTCACACTGCCATCCTACAAAGATATTTTATATAGAACGTTTTATCAGCTTCGTCATTATGGGAAAGAGGATGTATCCGTTTTGTCTGCTCTGCTTGAGGCCATTGCATTTGCAGCAGAAAGCGCTCCTAAGCATCACTTAGAAGCGCTCGGTGAAATCGCCCAATACGTGGTTGAGCAGGCTGAACTCGGCGCCATGCCGGACCTTGACCATCACTGGCTGAATCAGAAAATCCAGGCGGTTGAGCGGATGACGAGACTATGACAGACTGAATAAAACGCTGAAATACAGTGAGGCGGTTACGCCCATCCCAAAAATGAAGGATGAAAAAGCAGGAAACGACCTGTAAAAAGACATTAGTAATAATAGGCTGAACATCAAAAACGACACGATGAATACCAGCATCTCTGTCTGGGCTGAAAACACAACAAAGCCGTTAATACCAGTAAGGTTTTGTACCATTTCATCCATCATCGGCCGGGAAGGGTCTGGTGGAGCTGTTTTAGATAAAACCGAAGTAACGGCAAAAACGACTGATAAAAAAATTGCTTCAACACGGATCATCGTAAATGGAGAATAGCGGTGATCCTTTAACTTTCTCTTTATCAAAAAAGCATTAGCGAAAGCAAAATAAAAAACAGGAATAAAGAAAACGAGCTTGAGCAGTAATAAATGCCCGTAACTAGTCGTTGCTGCATTAGCAGCTGAAAAATCGCCAGTCATCATATCCGCCATTAAATATCCTGTAACACCGGCAGTTACAACACACAGCATCGCGACGGGTGTGAACCATGACAAAAAACGGCTCCAATTTTCCCTCGAGCTGCTGAAAAACGCCACAACAAGCAGAATCCCTGTCCAACTGTGAAGGGCAGCCAGGTGAAATAAATGGTAGACCGCTCCGATCAATGGGGACACCGCTTCAGGATGACTGCCCCAGCTAAAGGAAAAAAACAGTGCAGTCAGCAAAAAGAAATTGGGCCAGACCCTTTCAGCCCTATTACGTGAAACCGCTGTGATGACAACGATGAGTAATGCACTGATCCAGACGGCAACCCATGACTGTCCGGCTGTAAAATCAAGCAATACGGTTGTGATCGCAGAGGAAAATCCCGCTGTATCACTCAATCTGATGATCAGAGGGACTAACGGAATAAAGGACAAAATCATGACTGCCGCAGTTGATCCAATGATCCATTCCCGTTTGACTGGGATCACCGGCTTTCTTGAAGGAGGAACGGCTTCAAGAATGAATAGGCCGGTTAAAAAAGACAGAGACACATATAAGAGCGTCTCTGCCACATACATCATCATTTCTTACGTCGCATGAAGAAAATCGCGCCGCCTGCAGCTGCAAGCGTCAGGAGTCCAATTGATGCCGGGACCACAATCGGATTTCTCTGACTTTCTTCCTGAGTTTCAGTGTCAATAGTCTGAGTAGCCACTTCTTCAGGTTCCTCTTCCATTACTGTCTCTTCAGAAGAAGCTTCGGTGTTCTCATCAACAGTTTCTTCGGCCATCTCTATCGTAAAAGAGAAGCTGCCTTCCATTTCATGACCATCTTCCCCGATGATATTCCATTCGGCAACGTAATCACCATTTTCAAGTGGTGCAGCTAACGTGGCGATCAATTCACCGTCGCCCGTTGTGATCTCTTCAACAGGAACATCCTGTCCATTTGCATCCGTTAATGTGATCACACCTGATTCTTCGATTGGTGTATCAAACTGAACGGATACCTCAGTCGTTTCTGTATCAATAACAGCGCTGTCTTCCGGTGAAGACCCGGTCATATGCGTATGCGCAAACGCGGATTGTGCCGATAAAAGTAAGCCGATTCCTACAGCCATTAAGTATTTTTTCATCATAATCTCCTCCAAACAGGTTCGTTATATGAGAAACGGAGCCTGTCTGGAAAAGGATCACTTTTATAAGAAAATTAATCCGCTGCAGAAGGGATTAATGACTGTCCATCTGCAAACTTACGGTACAGGTCATGCGTTGTATAAAGTTCATGGTGAGTACCGGATCCGGTAGCCTGACCATTTTCAATAAAGATGATCTGATCAGCGTGAAGAACCGTTGAAAGCCGGTGGGCGATCACTAATGTCGTACGACCTTCCATCAGCCGCTGCAATGCTTCCTGTACCAGGATTTCTGAAGAACTGTCCAAATTGGAGGTGGCTTCATCTAATAACAGGATTTCAGGGTCAAGAATTAAAGCGCGGGCAATGGCGATCCGCTGTCTCTGACCGCCTGAAAGTCTGATCCCGCGTTCACCAACCTCCGTATCATACTGGTCCGGAAGTGCTTCAATGAAGTCTGATGCATTAGCAGCCACCGCTGCAACCTTAATGACGTCATCCGGTACGTCATTTTTCAGCCCATACGTTATATTTTCTTTAATCGTACCTGACATGAGTGGACTTTCCTGGGATACATAGCCGATTCTGCGTCGCCAGTCCTCCAGCGGAAATTGATCGATGCTTTGTTCCCCGTAGGTGATGGCTCCATTAACCGGCGTATAAAAACGTTCAACCAAAGAGAAAATGGTTGTCTTTCCTACACCACTTGGTCCAACGAAGGCTGTCATTTTACCTGCAGGAACTGTAAAGGAAAGGGAAGAGAGAATCGATTTCTTTTCATTGTAACGGAACGATACATCGCTGAAGGTTAAATGATCATACGCCCCGGCAGTCTGTTTACTTTTTATCGAAGGTTCAGGCGTAATTTCTAGAATCGCCTGAATTCTCTCCGTTGCACCGACCGCTTTTTGAAAGGCAGTAAAGAAATTAGCCATCTGCGTAAACGGGACAACAATCTGGAATAAATAAAAAATAATCGCGACGAGGTCACCTGCGGATAAAGCCCCGGAGGATACCTGACTTCCACCGTATCCAAGGATCACCACGAGAAGCGCCATCATGACAAAGGTCATCACTGGTGAAATGACAGCCTGGACTTTCGCTTCCTTCAAACCAAAACGAAATAATGTCTGAATCCCCTCTGATCCTTTAGCTGCTTCTTTTTCCTCCGCAGCATACGCTTTTACAAGCCGGACTTCTGACAGAACACGTCCAAGCAAGCCGGAAAAAGACGCCATTTCATCCTGCACGGACTTGGAGATCCTGTACATCATTCGGCCGAGAGGCATAATGATCAGTAATGTGACGGGGACGGAAATTAACAAAATCAGCGTCATGCGCCAGTCAATATATAAAAGAAGCAGGACCGAACCAATCACGGAAATGATGCCGGATACAAACGTAACGAGGTGCCCGGTGATCAACTGCTTCACCGTTGACGTATCCTGCGTGATCCGGCTCATCGTTTCGCCGGACTCGTGCTGATCGAAATAAGGAATAGGGAGGCGGATAATGTGTCGCCACAGTTTCTCCCGCAGGTCCGCTACAATCGTTTCCCCTATGTAGGCAAGCATGTAGTAAGACACCCCGCCTGTAATTCCCTGCACAAGAAAGACGCCGATTAATAATCCAAGCGTAGACCAGCTGATCGCAGCACCTGTGACCGTGTTGACGAGATCTCTTGTTACAAGTGGAATAATTAAACTCACGACTGTTTCAATTAAGGCAAACAGCAGGGCGAAAACGGTGATCCATTTTGGCCACTTTAACTGCTTTAACAGCCCAAGAAAAGCCTGCCACTGGACAGGCTTTTTCGTCTCTTTTACTTTCATAAAAATGTCTCCTCTGACTGATTTTAAGGCATGGAATCAAGAAGCTGTCGGTAGACCTTCGCTTCTTCTGCCTGACCCATAATAAGGTACATATTAGATATCTTTTCAATAGGACCCCGTGATTCAGGATTCAGCTCCATTTCATAACTATAGCATTCAAGCGCATCCTGATAGTAACCGATCCGCTCATACAACTCTCCGGCAAGCGCCTGCTGCTCAGGATCCTCGGCAATCATCGATAACCGTTCAATATCCTGATAGACAGGAAGTGAAAGACCGCTCAGTTTGACAGGCTCCAAATCCTGAAGAACTTTTTGAAAATCCTTTTCATAATGAAGTGAAAGACAGGAAATCAACAGAAGGTTTAATTCATCCGGCTGCTGATGGAAGAGTGGAACAAGCCGTGCACAAATTTTATCGATTGGAATGTTTTTCATCACATGCTGATCCTTAAGCATCATCTGTAAAACCCGCCTGTCAGCTCCCGAAGGTGTAAAGGGGTGCATAATGAGCGTATGGAATGCTTCAGTATACTTTTCAGATTTTACATACTGCCTGTATAACTCCTTAGCAGGCTCTTCAAATCCGGCATGGAGAAGGGAATCAAACATCTGCTGCTGCTGATCAGCAGTCAGTGACAGCTTACAATACGTTAAAAGTGTATTGAACGTTTCAGGAGAAGGGTGTGACCGGTAAGACTCCTCTTTTATCGCGAGAATGTAAGGAATACTGAAGGAAGCTGTATCACGCCGCTTCCATTGATAAATTCTTGTTTCAGATACATCGAGCTTTTGTGCGCGCAGCGCGATCACCCACTCATGTTCAGGGAACACATCCTTCATCAGGTGAAGGATCATATCCGCTTTCTTAAATTGTCCTTCCCGTTTACATTCATAAAAACAATCCCGAATCACTTTGAACAGTTTTTCCTCCTTAATCAACCCGTCAAAGCAGCTGAACAACTCAGCCGTTTTTACTGGATCCTTCTGATGCTGCAGAACCTGCAGAAGGGAAGTGAAGGAACGGTTTAAAACAGTGCTCTCGGGGTGTACAAACATATCTGAAATCGGATGAGGGTACAAAAAAACAATTCCCTGCGTGAACGCTTTTTCAGTGTAGCTGCCCAATCTGGAGCGGCTCACCTTCTTAGCGGCAAGGAATTGTCGGTCGTCAAAATATAAATGATAAAGCTGTCCATCATCGTTAGTCGCTTCGATGATCGAACATGGAACGTGAATGGCAAGTCGAACAGGCGTCATCGTATGAACAGTCTGATCCTTTTCCTTCAAATAAAATCGCTGTGGATTCATTCTCGCTCCTCCTCTCGGGTCTTCTTTATCATACCATATTCTCATGCTGAAGTTATGGAAGATTACCAGTTATGAAAACAAACCGCTGATCTCCGTTCCAGGCGGACGCTTTCCGTGGCCGGGCGGTGAGCCACCTAATGCTTCGCATTATGGTGTCTCACCTGACCCTTCTATGCCGCAGGAGTCGCCGCCTTCCACTCCGATCAGCTGAAATAGGCTTAATAAAAGTGAAAAGTAATCTGTAAAGTCGATTTTACGCATAGGTATTATGATTCTAATGAACTAGGACTTTTGTTCTTTTGAGACTCGAAATAGTATAACGAAGGCAAAAAGTCCTTCAATTAGTAAAAATTACACGTGTGATTATTCACTTTTTTCTGAAAATTTAGCATGGTAGACTGTAAAAGCATGACAACTATTTAGTACGAAAGGAGAAATAAAATGAAAAAGTCTTCGGTAGTAAAAGTCCTATCGTCGAGTGCGCTCGTACTGTCACTATTCGCTCCGGCAGCTCTTGTACCTCAGAAAGCAGAGGCAGCTCCTGCAAATACAGATATCAGCAACTGGAACACAGAACGGTATGGGGACCGTCTGGACGTTGATACGTATCTGCAGAATTTGTCTGAGGACCAAACTTATTTAAAGCAGGCAGAAAGAAAAATGAAAGAGCAGGCAGCCCAGCTCGATGCGGAAGAGGTAACAGAATCTGAAGAAGGTGATGAAAACTTTACATATGATGGGGGAACGAAGCTTTTCCTTGATTATAACCTTCAATTTAGAGAGTACACGCTTCGTAGTGTAGGTGAAAACGTAGAAGTCTGGGTAGCAAATGACTTAAGTTATCCTGAAGGAGATCCACGGGGTGCTGATGTCGTTACACAGGAACAAGTGGACAAGCTGACGGCTGAATTTGACTCTAATATGTACCCTGTTGCGACTGATTTCTTCGGTACTCCAGATCAGCTGGACGGATCCAACTCTCCATTACCTGAAATGGTCGGCCTTCCGGAAGGATATTATGAAGGCAGCGATAAAGTTTTGATGATGATTGATAACGTGAAAGATGATGCGTACTACAATCCGGACTATCCATTCTTTGTAGCAGGATTCTTCTGGCAGACGCTTGAGAATTATACAGACCGCAATATGATTACGATTGATACAAATAACTGGGAAGAGCGTCTTGAGTCAACGTTTTATGCAACAACGATTCACGAGCTTCAGCACTTAATTCATGCGGACAACGACTCTTCTGAGGAAACATGGCTGAATGAAGGGATGTCTACATTCTCTGAATTCCTTGGTGGATATGGACACGGAGAGGGATCGATCAACTTCTATTTAGATCATCCGGAAAATTCTCTGGTTAACTGGGACGAGCACCGCAGCGCCCCAACCGGCCCGGAGACAATCGCTGATTACGGTCAGGTGTACCTGTTCACACTATACTTGTATGACAAATATGGACAGGAATTTATTCGTGAACTGGCTACTTCTTCTTCACAGGGAATCTCTTCAGTAAACGAAGTGTTTGAATCAAACGGTATTGACCAGACATTCGAAGGTGTCTACCAAAACTTTATTACGGCTCTGGCTTTAGATAGTAGTAAAGGAAATGACGGCGTTTATAAATTTGACAGCATTAACCTTCGTGACCTTCCTGTAGATGCTGAAGGCACGAAACGTGGCAAAACAATCAATTACGAAAATGCACTTGAAGTTGAAAAAGAAGGCGTTCCTGCATGGGGCGGAGATTTTAAATCCATTGATTTCACAAAAGAAGTAAAAGGATTTACCTTTAACGGAGCAGATTTCCTGCCACAGCAATGGCAGTCTGTTGCAGACCCGTTGAATGCAGATAACCAGGTTCTTTGGGGTAATGTTGGAGCGGAAAGTGATAATCGCCTCATCTTTGGTGCTGATCTGACTGGCGTTACTGAAGCATCACTGGCTTTTGATCATTTCTATGAAATTGAAGAGCAGTGGGATTTCGGAACAGTTCAGGTTTCAACAGACAATGGTGAGACATGGACATCACTAGGAAATGAAAACACACGTACAGACATCGTAGCGGAAGGCTATCCAACCATTAAGGAAAACCTTCCTGGATTTACTGGTACAAACGGTGAATGGACATCTGAATCATTTGATCTGAGCGCATACGCAGGTCAGGAAATTCTCGTTGCATTCCGCTACATGGAAGACTGGGGCACAAGTGAAAGCGGCTGGTTCATCGATAATGTATCTCTTGAAGCAGCAGGTTTCGAGTCAGATGGCTCTAGTGTAGACGCATTCAAATCACTGGATGAAATTCAGGGTAACTTCGTAAATTACACTGTGACATTTATCCAGGAACGCGGTAAAGGAAACGCGCCACCAAAAGTGATTCAAGTGGATCCTTTCAACATAACAGATACACAGGCTCTACAACTTAACCAGCTGTTCAAAGATGGAAATGTTAAAATGATCACATCATATGCAGCACCGGACGGCGTTAAAAACCCGGTAGAATTCACATACGAATTGCTTTTTAAAGAAGACAAAGGCAAGGGTAAAAAGAATAAACGATAATATTCTATGAAAACCGGAGCAGAGGTCGTTGACCTGCTCCGGTTTTTTGTAGTTTGAAAATTGTGGATAACGAGAGGTGGTTATCGACATATTGTGGATCACTACCGACAGAAAATGCACAGCTATCAACATTTTTAAACCAGCTATCAACAATTTTCCCTGCTCTATCCACAAAAGAATGGCCTCAGGGAAGTCTATCAACAGAAACCAAGGACCTATCGACATATATTCTATAGCTATCAACATTTACTATATTCTTATCAACAAAACGCTTGAAAATGTATCCCTGAATTATAAAAAATTTTAATGATTTCTGATTCAAAAGACGGTGGCGTATCCGAAGACCACTGAGGTAGAGAAGCACTAGCTGGCACACCGCCCGGCCGCAGCTAGACACAAAGGAAAGCGCAGGAGGGGCCAGGACCGGCTTATGCCACATAACACCCAATCCATTTGTCCACAACCAACAAACATGATAAAATAAAACCGTACAAAAACTCGATTAAAACAATTCATTTCAGTCAATAGTGTTTGTGTGGAAAAGACAAATGTAAATCAGGAGGAAATGAACATGGCAAAGGTATTGGACCAGTTTTTACAGGAAAACCTTAACGACTTGAAAGAACGAGGCCTCTATAACGAAATCGACCCCGTAGAAGGCCCGAATGGTGCCATCATCACGATTGGCGGTAAAGAGCTGATCAACCTTTCATCTAATAACTACCTCGGTCTTGCAACAAATGACCATTTAAAAGAAGCGGCTAAAAAAGCCATTGATCACTACGGAGTAGGAGCCGGAGCCGTTCGTACGATCAACGGAACGCTTGATGTTCACGTGAAGCTTGAAGAAAAGCTTGCTGAGTTTAAAGGAACAGAAGCAGCAATTGCTTATCAGTCCGGTTTTAACTGTAATATGGCTGCGATCTCAGCAGTCATGGATAAAAACGATGCGATTCTATCTGATGAACTGAACCATGCATCGATTATTGATGGCTGCCGTCTGTCAAAAGCAAAAATCATCCGGGTCAACCACTCAGACATGGAGGATCTCCGCGCCAAAGCAAAAGAGGCGACTGAGTCAGGTCTTTATAATAAAGTAATGGTCATCACAGACGGTGTATTTTCAATGGATGGGGACGTTGCAAAGCTTCCTGAGATCGTTGAAATCGCAAAGGAATTTGACCTGATTACTTATGTGGATGATGCGCACGGTTCAGGTGTAATGGGCAAGGGGAAAGGTACAGTCAAACATTTTGGCCTTGAAAAAGAAATCGACTTCCAGATCGGTACGTTATCTAAAGCAATCGGTGTAGTAGGCGGTTACGTTGCCGGTTCACAGGATCTGATTGATCTGTTAAAAGTCCGTTCACGTCCGTTCCTGTTCTCAACAGCATTGACACCAGGGGATACTGTAGCGATCACTGAAGCGCTTCAAATGCTGATGGACAGCACTGAGCTTCATGACAAGCTGTGGGAAAACGGAGATTATTTAAAAGCAGGTCTGAAAAAGCTTGGTTTCGATATTGGAGACAGTGAAACACCAATTACACCTTGTATCATTGGAGACGAAAAACTCACGCAGCAGTTCAGTAAACGTCTGTTTGAAGAAGGCGTCTATGCAAAATCAATCGTATTCCCAACCGTTCCACGCGGCACAGGACGAGTAAGAAATATGCCAACAGCAGCACACACGAAAGAAATGCTGGATGAGGCGATTGCCGTATACGAAAAAGTTGGTAAAGAGCTCGGGATTATCAAATAATAATGTAAACAAAAAGGCTGGTTCAGTTATATTCTGAGCCAGTTTTTTTCATGCCTAAAGTATAGGGTGGTTACACAGATTCATATGGTCATGTTTATTCTTTTTAAAGAGTGCAAATATCAAGCAAGTAGGGCCTGATCATTTTTAAGATTCTTTAGCTGTAAAGTGAAAGGTGAGACAGTAGTGAAGCATGGCTGTTTCGCTGCTTAGTCGTGTAAAGTGAGGGAATGGCCCTGAATGGTTTATATGATGTAACCAAAGATAAAAAAATCCCTCATCCGATTAAACGAATGAGGGATTTTTAAATGATTACTCAGAGATTGTTACATCTTTAAGCTGGTAAAGTCCGTTTGGAAGGATTGAGAATCCTTGAACGTTATCACTTACACCAGTCAGGTACTCAGTGTGGTTGATGTATGCCATTGGAGCAAGTTCAACCAGACGTTCCTGAAGCTGAAGGTAGATGTCTGCACGAGCATCCTGGTCAGTTTCCTGACGTCCTGCTTCCAGAAGCTGATCTACTTCATCATCACGAAGGAATGAACGGTTACCCGGATCTCCAACTTGTGAAGAGTGGAATAGAGCGTAAGTAGCATAGTCAGCGTCTCCTGTTGGAGTTGACCAGCCAAGAATGAACATATCATGCTGACCAGCAGCAGTCTGCTCAAGGAATGCACCAAACTCAAGAATTTGGATATCAACTGTAATGTTAAGCTCAGCTAGAGCTTCCTGAACAAGAATTGCGATCGCCTCACGCTGTGGGTTATCGTTTGTCCAGATAGATGTTTCAAAACCATCAGCAAGTCCTGCTTCTTCAAGAAGAGCTCTTGCCTGATCCATATCGTACTGAAGTGGTTCTACGCTTTCGTTAAATCCGAATACACCTGGAGGAATTGGGCCGATTGCTTCGATTCCGTATCCTTCATAAATACCTTCAATGATAGACTGCTTGTCAATTGCCATAGAAATCGCCTGACGTACACGTACATCATTGAATGGTTCTTTATCCATGTTGAAACCTAGATAAGCTAAGCTTGTTGAACTTTGGATGTTCATGCTCGCGCCATCAAGGTTGTCTACACGAGAAACTTCATTTGGCTGAACAGGATCAATAATGTGAGCATTTCCAGTTTCAAGCTCAGCAAGACGAGTTGCTGATTCAGGAACTACGCGGAATGTTGCAGAATCAATTCCTGCAGGCTCTCCCCAATACTCATCGAACTTAGTAAGGACAACTTCTTCACCTGGAGTCCAAGAGTCAAACTGCATGAATCCAGTTCCAACAGGGTTTTGAGCAATTACAGATCCTGGCTCAGAACCTTCTTCCATTGCAGCATAATCAGCTTCAATAGCATCTAGAGAAATCATTGCACCACCGCTGTGTGTAAGGTGAGCAAGAAGTGGAGCGAATGGATATTCAGTCGTAATTTGAACAGTGTAGTCATCTACAACTGTTACTTCAGTGATCATTTCATAAAGGAAACCACGTGGTGATGCAACAGCTGGATCAAGAACGCGGTCAAGGTTAGCTTTTACTACTTCAGCTGTGAAGTCAGAACCGTCGTGGAACTTAACTCCTTCGCGAAGTTTGAATTCCCAAGTAAGGTCATCAACTGGCTCCCAAGACTCAGCAAGCATTGGCTGTAGCTCGTTATTTTCATCCTGGAAAATGAGTGTTTCATAAATGTTAGCTTGTACGTTAGATGAAGGAACATCGTTTGAACCGTGTGGATCAAGAGATGATACATCAGATAGGACGTTCAGCATCAAGTCGCCGCCAGCTGCAGCTTCTTCGCCGGTACCTTCGTCAGAACCGCCGCCTTCGTCAGCGCCGCCGCCCTCATCTTCGCTTCCGCCGGCACATGCTGCGAGGAACATTGCCAGTACAAGCGTCAGTAAAAATGCCCAAAGCGTTTTTTTACTTGTCAAAAAAATTACCCCCCATATTTAATATGTTTGAATCGAAATTCACGCCCTATTAAGCGCAATATTCAAAAAATAATATATCGTAAATTTTTGAATATTACAAGTGTGTAAAAAAAGTTACGTTCAAAAAAGATAAAATTTAAGTATAGAAATGCAAAAAATGGATCTTGTGATAGATATATCAGCATAATTTATGATTGAACCTATTATCCTAATCCTTAGACTTTCTAAGCTTTCAAGTCAATCATTCTCTATTAGTGTGAAGTGATGAAGTGTACTATATTAGTATCTGATTCGTTCCAATATTATCCTCAGAAAAGCAAATTGTGATATTTTTATACAAAAAAGTTCATAATAAAAGATATTAGAATAGTTTCATTTTTGTCTAAAATACGTTAATATTGTTTAGGTGTGTAACATTCTTTAAATAGGATATGTTACAAGATTTAAAGTAAAGAGAGGGTGTAAAGTATGAGCGAAAACACGGTTAACGAGCCGGTTACAGCAAAACGGGTCAATCCAAGACTTGAAAACTATAAAATCATTTGGAAAAGACTGCGTAAAAATAAGGCGGCTCTTGTCGGCGGTTATTTAATTCTTTTCTTCATTATTGTCGCAATAGTCGGACCAATGTTTACAACAATGTCTCCGAATGCGACAGACATTACTAACAAACTGGCCCCGCCATCTGCGGATAACTGGTTTGGTACAGATGATTTCGGCCGGGATATCTTTACAAGGATCATTCACGGAATGTGGATTACCCTTTACGTAGGTTTCCTGTCAGTTATTATCGGAATTGTATTAGGAGTACCATTAGGTGTTATTGCAGGTTATTACGGAGGTATCATTGATAGCATCATTATGCGGATCATGGATATTCTTCTTGCGTTCCCGGGTATTCTTCTGGCACTTGCGATCGTAAGTGTACTTGGAGGAAGTCTTCAAAACGTAATTCTTGCAGTAGGTATCTTCTCGGTGCCGGCATTTGCCCGTATCGTACGTGGATCTACACTGTCAGTTAAAAAACTGGAGTATGTTGATGCTGTTCGTGCACTTGGTGCATCCGATTTCAGAATAATCTTTCGACATATTATGCCGAACGTTATGTCTCCAATTATTGTTCAATCAACACTTCGTATCGCAACAGCGGTCTTAACAGCGGCGGGTCTGTCATTCCTTGGACTTGGTGCACAGCCACCGACTCCTGAATGGGGGGCAATGCTTTCGGATGGTCGTGCTTATATGTATGATGCATGGCACGTTGCTTTCTTCCCGGGCATTATGATCGTCATTGTGGTATTGGCATTTAATATTTTCGGAGATGGACTTCGTGACGCACTCGATCCGAAAATGAAACAATAAATAGGAGGTGTAACGCATGACGAAATTTATTATTCGACGTCTTTTACAGACGATTCCTGTTTTATTCGGGGTATCGATCCTCGTTTTCTCATTAATTCACCTGATTCCCGGAGATCCGGCTCAGATTATTGCCGGAGAGTCTGCACCGGAAACACAGGTTGAACAGATTCGTGAAAGATTAGGTTTGAACGAACCACTACATGTTCAATATGGAACGTTTGTTGGAAATGTATTAACAGGAGATTTTGGTACTTCTATCCGAAGCAGCCGCCCTGTAGTTGATGAAATTGGCACGCGTTTTTGGGTTACCGTTGAATTAGCGGTATACAGTACCATTTTAAGTGTATTCATGGGACTGATTGCAGGAATCGTTTCTGCGGTTCGTCATTACACAGTCACAGACGTTGTGATCATGATTGTTGCACTGTTCGGACTTTCAATGCCGAACTTCTGGCTCGGACTCATGTTAATCCAATGGTTTGCCATTGGGAATTGGATACCTGAATCGCTTCAGCCATTTCTTCAGATGCGTGCATCCGGTTGGGGTGACGACTGGAGACAGGTTGTTCTTCCGGTATTTACGCTTGGTACAGCCGGGGCAGCGATTATTGCCCGTATGACCAGATCCAGTATGCTTGAAGTTATCAGTCAGGATTATATCCGTACGGCTCGTGCAAAAGGTGTGAAGGAACGTGTTGTAATTTATCAGCACGCTTTAAAAAATGCCTTGATTCCTGTCGTTACAGTAGTAGGTCTTGAATTTGGTGCACTACTTGGAGGTACTGTTTTAACTGAAACGATCTTTGCCATTAATGGTATGGGCCGTTTAACAATCCAGGCTATTAATACACGTGACTTCCCGGTTGTACAGGGAACAGTATTAATTCTTGCCTTCCTGTTCGTATTTGTTAACTTACTTGTTGATATTTCTTATCGATTCCTTAATAAGCGAATTGATCTTAACTGATAAATTTTTTGAAATGAGGGGTGAACATAATGAGCTCATCAGAAAACATTTTAGAAATCCGCGAACTTCAGACATCGTTTTTTACTGATGAAGGTGAAGTAAAAGCGGTTGACGGCGTAAGCTTTGAACTGCCCCGTGGAAAAACGCTTGGTGTAGTAGGAGAATCAGGATCAGGTAAAAGTATCACAGCCTTATCTATTCTGAATCTTTTAACGAAACCGGGTAAAATAAAGGGCGGAGAAATCCGTTTTAAAGGCGAAAATATCGTTCAGTATTCTGAAAAGCAGATGCGCGCCATTCGTGGTAATGATATCTCAATGATCTTCCAGGAGCCAATGACCTCACTGAACCCTACTTATACAGTAGGAAAGCAGATTATGGAGTCGATTCAGATTCACCAGGGTCTCGGGAAACGTGAAGCAAAATTAAAAGCAATCGAAATGCTGAAACTGGTAGGAATTCCATCACCGGAAAAGCGTGTAGATCAGTATCCATTTGAACTGTCTGGTGGTATGCGTCAGCGTGTCATGATCGCGATCGCACTATCTTGTAATCCTGATATGCTGATTGCCGATGAGCCGACAACAGCACTTGACGTAACGATTCAGGCACAGATTCTTGACCTGATCCGTGAACTGCAGAACAAGCTTCATATGTCTGTGATCATGATTACGCACGATCTTGGTGTTGTTGCTGAAACATGTGACTATGTAGCGGTTATGTATGCTGGTCAGGTTGTTGAATATGCAGATGTTCGTACGCTGTTCAGAAAGCCTAGACATCCGTATACGGTTGGATTATTAAACTCTCTTCCGCGTCATGATATTGACCAGGATAAATTAACGCCTATTAAAGGAACAGTACCAAGTCCATTTAATATGCCGACAGGCTGCCGTTTTGCACCACGTTGCCCGGCTGCAACTGAGCTTTGCAGAACAAAGCTTCCTGAACTTGAAACAGATGAAAACAAAAATCAGATTCGCTGTTGGATTTACTCAGATGAGTGGGACGGCGATCCGGAGGTGAATATCTATGGCCAAGAAAGAACTGCTAAAGGTTGAGGGCTTAAAACAGTATTTCCCGATTAAAGGCGGATTCTTAGGCAGAACGGTCAATCACGTTAAAGCCGTAGATGATATCAGCTTTACCGTTTATGAAGGGGAAACTGTCAGTATTGTAGGGGAATCCGGTTGTGGTAAATCTACTACAGGCCGTGCGATTCTTCGTCTGGATGAGCCGACTGAAGGTGTTGTTTCGTTCGAAGGAAAAGACCTGACTACTTTATCTAAAAAAGAAATGCGCGCTATGCGTAAAGATATGCAAATCATCTTCCAGGATCCGTACGCATCGATCAATCCACGTCAGATTGTATCTGCAGTAATTGAAGAGGCGATGGATATTCAAAATACGGTTCCTAAGAAAGATCGTCGTAAGAAGATTGAAGATCTTCTTCAGACAGTAGGATTACAGCCGTTCCAGGCAGATAAGTATCCTCACGAATTCTCGGGCGGTCAGCGTCAGCGTATCGGGATTGCCCGTGCCCTGTCGGTTGATCCTAAGCTGATCATTTGTGACGAGGCAGTATCAGCGCTTGATGTATCGATTCAGGCACAGGTACTGAATCTTCTTGAAGAGCTTCAGGAAGAGTTTGGTCTGACATACCTGTTCATTTCCCACGATCTAGGGGTTGTACGTCATATCTCTGACCGTATCATCGTTATGTATCTCGGCAAGATTGTTGAAATTGGAGATAAGCACTCTCTATTTGACAACCCGCAGCATCCATATACAAAAGCACTTTTATCAGCGATTCCGGTTCCGGATCCTGATCGTAAGAAAGAGCGTATTGCACTTAAGGGAGACGTTCCTTCACCAATCAATCCGCCAACAGGCTGCCGCTTCCATACGCGTTGCCCGTTTGCGACTGATAAATGTAAAACGGATACACCTGAACTTCGTACAACTGACTTCATTAAAGAAGGTCACCAGGCTGCATGTCACTATATTGAGCAAATTCAATCAGGTGAGCACAAGCCAAAGGACTACTCTGCTGAAGCGATTGTCGGTAAAGGACAGGAAGTATAATGAAAATCCGGCCTGCTGAGGGCCGGATTTTTTATGTTTTATGAAAAAAATTCGGGACCTTTTAATCTTAAGTATCTTAATCTTTTTAGATATGTATTCATTACATAACGATAACTCCATATACAATAATGAAGATGGATATTGCTGTTAATACAGCCTCCTGGTAAAGAATAATATCCATGGAAATGAGTAGGTGATGTCAAAGTTTTTTGTCCTTCCGGTATAAACATTTTGATTAAAGTATGATAAATTATAAGTGTTAATAACATTTATATTAATTATTTGTCCTTCTTGTGTGGACATTTGTTTTTATCATAGGAATCAACGGAGGGAAATGCGATGAAACGAATACTGGTAACAGGTGCGCTTGGTCAGATCGGATCAGAGTTAATTACGAAGCTGCGGAAGGAATACGGTGCAGATCATGTGATTGCGACGGATATCCGGACGGCTGATTCAGAGGTTGTTCATGGAGGTCCTTTTGAAATACTGGATGTAACGGATGCCGCTAAGATGAACGAGCTTGTGTCAAAGTATAAGGTTGATACTATGATGCATATGGCGGCACTGCTTTCAGCACGAGCGGAGGAAAATCCACAGCTTGCGTGGCATTTAAATATGGGTGGTCTGGTGAACGGTCTGGAAGCTGCACGTGAACACCATCTGCAATTCTTCACGCCAAGTTCGATCGGTGCGTTTGGTCCGGATACACCAAAGCATGGAACGCCTCAGGATACGATTCAACGTCCGACGACGATGTATGGGGTGAACAAAGTTTCTGGTGAACTGCTGTGTGATTACTATTTCACACGTTTTGGTGTGGATACACGCGGCGTGCGTTTCCCGGGTCTGATATCTTACGTAACGCCTCCGGGTGGCGGTACAACAGATTATGCAGTCGAAATCTATTATGAGGCATTGAAATCAGGAAAGTACAATTCTTACATTGATAAAGGAACGTATATGGATATGATGTATATGCCGGATGCGCTGCAGGCGATCGTTGACCTGATGGAGGCAGATCCTGCCAAGCTGAAACACCGCAACGCGTTTAACGTAACGGCAATGAGCATCGAACCGGAAATGGTGGCTGCTGAAATTAAAAAGCATATTCCTTCGTTTGAAATCTCTTACCAGCCGGATCCTGTCCGTCAGTCGATTGCTGACAGCTGGCCTGATGCAATTGACGCTTCGGCAGCAAAAGCAGAGTGGGGATTCAAAGCTGAATATGATCTTGCTACGATGACAGCTGATATGCTACAGAAATTAAAGACGGGTATCCCGCAATAACTAAAAATGTGTAGAGGCTGAGACTAAAAAGTTCTCAGCCTTTTTCACGTTTAAAAAGTAACCTTATTATACGCTTGAAAAGAGTCTTGGACATGTGTCATTCTTTCGACCTTTTGTTACAATCTTCGACATGGTATGATAGATGCATATGTTAATTCTTTTTAAGGATGGCAGGTGATGAAATTGCTTCAATCCTATACGTTTTCGCAAATTAAGGGACTGCTGGCGGCGATTGCCGGTTTATTCCTCGTACAAATTGTTTTAATTTTGTCAGGTATTTATGAATGGCTTCCTGCTGAAGCCTATATTATTATTGAAGCTGTTGTAGCGATTGTCACACTCGTGATTGGATATTTGATTTATCAACGCTCAAACGCACTCAGAAACCTGTTTAAGGAAATGGAAGAGGAAGAGTTTAAAATGGTGGCGCTGATTCAGTCCATGCCTGATTTTGTCTGCTTTAAAGATGGACAAGGCAGATGGATCCGCACGAATGATTTTGGGCTTGAGCTTTATGGATTAAAAGGCGAGCCATACATTGGTAAGACAGATCATGAGCTCGGGAAGATTAATCCCTTTTTTCAGGAAGCTTTCGACTACTGTATGGACACAGACGAAGAAACATGGCAAAAAGGTGAAACAGTCCGGACTGAGGAATCTTTCTTTATTGAGACTGGTGAATATAAGTCGTTTGATGTGATAAAGGTTCCTATTTTTTATGAGGACGGTACACGAAAAGCATTGATTACGCTTGGAAGAGACATTTCACAGCAAAAAAGTGCCGAAGAACAGCTTTTAAGAAGAGAAAAATTAGCAGTGGCGGGTGAACTTGCATCAGGAATTGCCCATGAAATTAAGAACCCTCTGACAAGCTTAAAAGGATTTGTACAGTTAATGAAAGAACAGCCCTCACTGCCTAAAGAAAACATTGATATTATGTCATCTGAAATTGACCGTATTTATGCAATTGTTGATGAATTACTTGTTTTGTCGAAACCTGAGCTGAGGAAAAAAGAGTTCTTTTCATTGTGCGATTGTGTGGGTTACGTGATTAACTTTATGAAGCATCAGGCTGCTCAAAAAGACATCCGCATTCTGGTGGAAAAAGTGGACGACTCAGAAAAATTTGTTCATGGTGATCGTAATCAGGTCATTCAGGTGTTCATTAATCTGATTAAAAACAGCATTGAAGCAATGGATCATGGCGGTGAAATTAAAATACGTCCACGTGTAAATGAAAAAGAAGTTCATCTTGAAATCGAAGATACCGGGCAAGGCATCCCACAGGAAATAATCGAGAAAGTCAGTGAACCTTTTTATACAACGAAAGAAAAAGGAATGGGGCTGGGATTAACGATCTGTCATAAAATCATTCAGGCACATGATGGTGAGCTTTCGTTTCGCAGTGAACCCGGAAAAGGAACCACTGCTACGATTACCCTGCCTGTCACAATCCGCAAAAAAGCACTTCCCGTCTCGTGATGGGAAGTGCTTTTTAGTAGAAATATAAAAATAGATTCTAATGATTTTTGCGTTTCATACTTATGGTTGAAGAAAAGCACTGACTGAGTAACGGAATTCCCCCGAAGACTCCTACAGCGGAGAAGCGACAGGTGAGACAGCTTAGTGCGAAGCACTAGCTGGCTCACCGCGCGGCCCTGGAAAAGCGGAGGCGGGCGTTAAGGGACGTACAAACTGGACTGGCCCCGACGGAGATAAAGGAAACACAGCGAACGCAGTGAGCTGATGTTGACTTATCGGACGAGGGGACGGGAAGTTTGCTAGTCCCTGACCGTCGCAGCTAGACAAAGGAAAGCGAAGGGGGAATTCCGTTACGGTTTTATCATTAGAACAACAAATGCGCCACGCCTGCGATGATTGGCAGTGTGATGATGGTACGAAGCAGGAAGATCAGGACAAGATCAAGGAAGTTCACCGGCACCTTTGATCCTAACAGTACGCCGCCAACTTCAGACATGTAAATCAGCTGAGTCACAGAAACGGCTGCAATCACAAATCTCGTTAATTCTGAATTGATGCTTTCACCGATAATGGCTGGCAGGAACATATCTGCAAAGCCGACAACCATTGTCTGTGCCGCATCTGCAGCCTCAGGGATTTGAAGAAGCTCAAGAATTGGAACAAAAGGTGTTCCTAAGATCACAAAGAAGTTTGTGTTTTCAGCGAGAATCAGGGCAATCGTACCGAAAGCCATAACAACCGGAGCAACACCAATCCACATATCCAGAACGTTTTTAAATCCGCTTTTAAAGAATCCGCCTACGCTGTTGTTCTTTTTAGCAGCAGCAAGTGCCATTTCTGTGCCGTGCTGAATTCGCGTTTTGCCTTCAGGGATGTCCTCAAGCTCGTCATCCTCCTCAGCTTCTGTTACGTAGGTTTTTTTCTTTAGAGATAGTGGTGGAATTCGCGGCATAATAATGGCTGCGACAAATCCTGCAAGAGCGACCGTTGCGTAAAACGGAACGAAGTACTGCGCAAGTCCGATCGTCTCAATCACGACAATACTGAATGTAATAGATACAACAGAGAAGGTCGTTCCAATAACGGCAGCTTCACGCTTTGAATAATAGCCTTCTTCATACTGCTTGTTCGTCAGCATAACGCCGATCGTTCCATCACCAAGCCATGAAGCAAGCGCATCAATGGAAGAACGCCCAGGCAGACGGAATAATGGGCGCATAATTTTTGCCATTAATGCCCCGAACCATTCGAGAAGACCAAAGTTTAATAAAAGTGGTAAAAATAAACCAGCAAAAAAGAAGATCGTAAATAACAGCGTGATTAAACCTTCTTCACCAAGCAGAAGCCCGCCTGTGTATTCTGACCAGATTAATTCTGTCGAACTGCCGCCTAACTGATAAAAAGTAATGATGGCAAATACAGCGGCGATGACCCGGACAATCACCCAGAACCATCCAACAGCAAACAGGTTCGTCAGGAAATCACTGTTAGTGATAAATGAAGGTTTAACAATACGTGCGACAAGTGACAACAGTGCGGCCACCACAATCAGGATCGTCATAATACCAGGAATAGAAGGGCCGATTAAGCCTTGTAGCCAGTTTGACATAATCGCAATTGGAATCGTCACTGCCTCATCAGAAGGTAGAGGCGTCATAAATAAGAAAATCCCGATTAATGAAGGGATAATAAAACGTAAGTAATCAATAGCAGTTGGGTTTTTCATTCAGTTTCTCCTTTTTATAAACTGTCATTTTTATTATGTATTAAGTGAATAAAAATGAGACGAATCTAATTTTAATGCACACCACCTTTCAAATCAATCATTTTCACTAAAAGTTAATAAGATAGCGCTTTCATTATATCTGATTTAATTTAACCATTGTTATGTACCCTTTTCAATTAAGAAAAAACATTTAAATTTCTCATTTGATGATTAAAAAGGGTAAAATAGGGAATACTCACAACATGCAATCCTATTTAAAGAGGTGAGACAGGATGAATTCACTGAATCAGCTGACAGATTCAAAATTAATCGAAGCGTTTAAAACAGCGAAAGAAAGAAATCTATCATCAGATTTCATTCTTCTTTTGGAAAACGAGATGATCGAACGGAATATCCGTTGCCATATTGAAGCTTAACAGCAGCTGGCCTGCTGTTTTTATTTTGGTCTTTTTCGCGTTCATTTTGTCCTGATATGAACGCATTTTTAAATATTTGTAAATACTAAGCATTGAAAAGGTTTACAATTTTGATGCCGTGTTACACTATAACAATCAAAAGAAAAGGGTGAATACCATGATTAAAATGATTGCATCAGATATGGATGGCACTCTTCTCAATGGACAACATGCTGTTGGAGAAGAAACAGCCACTGCGATTAGGGAAGCACAAAAATCCGGTGCGAAAGTGATCATTGCGACCGGCCGTTCTTATAAAGAAGCATCTGAACCACTAAAAGATGCAGGTTTATCATTGCCACTAATTGTCGTAAACGGAGCTGAAATACGCGATGAAAATGGAAAACAGATCTATGTAAAGGGCATTGATTCAGCAATGGCCAAAAAATCAGCCGCTGAGCTTGAAAGACTTGGCATTTATTTCGAGTTATATACAGATCAGGGAACGTATACGAACCATAAGGAGCAGGGAATTGAACTGTTAATTGATATCTTCCTTACTTCTAATCCGGATACTCCTCTTCCTCATGTAAGAGAAGAAGCAAGTAACCGCTATGAAGAAGGAAACATTCATATTGTTGAAAACTACGATGAGATTTTCAACTCTTCACAGGTCATTTATAAATTCCTTGCATTTTCATCTGATCCTGATAAGTTGCAGGAAGCACGTACTGTTTTATCAGAGATGAATGGCCTAGCCGTCAGTTCATCTGGTAAAGAAAACCTTGAAATTACAAGTATTGATGCACAAAAAGGACTCGCACTCGAATGGTATGCAGCTCAGCATGGAATCAACCTCGCCGATGTCATGGCGATCGGCGACAACTATAATGACGTATCAATGATGAAAAAAGCAGGCTGGTCAGTAGCAATGGGCAATGCACCTCAGGACATTAAAGACATCTGCCGATTTACAACAGTCACAAACCGTGAAGAAGGCGTAGCCAAAGCCATTCAGGAACACGTGATTGGACAAACCGTATAATAAAACCTGCAAAACCGTTTTCTTCTATATGAGGGAAGCGGTTTCTTTAATTAAAAATCGTTCTTAGAACAGGTCAGCTGTCATCATTTAACGAACGACCTTACTGTAATGAGGTTTTATTAGTAGTATGAATTGTAAACATGCAATAGGGCTGGAACTATCCGGAGACTCCTGTGGCGGAAAGGGACAGGTGAAACCATTGTGCGAAGCACAAGGGGTTCACCGCCCGGCCACGGAAAGCGCAGGATAGCTCCAGCCCGGCTCTTTCTACGTTTCATGTGAACTTTTTCTCAATCATGTGATACACTCTAATCATCAAAATGCAGTGCAGGAGGAATATACAATGAAAAATGGCGTCATTTCCCTGGGAGAAGCTTTAATAGACTTTATTCCATTAGATGAAACAAACGCAAGCTACCATAAAAGTCCTGGCGGTGCTCCGGCAAATGTTGCAGTTGGAGTGGCACGTCTCGGCATCCCATCTTATTTTGCAGGAAAAGTAGGGGACGATGTACTCGGCCGCTTCCTTGAAAAAACATTAAAAGACTATGGTGTACATACAGAAGGCATGCTGTTTGACCAGCAAAACCGCACAGGTGTTGTTTTTGTCACACTCGGTGAGGGCGGCGAACGCAGCTTTGACTTCTATATTGATCCAAGTGCTGACCGTTTTCTGAAATCAGAAGAACTTCAGGAAAGCTTATTCGGCCAGGCAAAAGTGTTTCACTTCGGCTCTATTTCAATGATCAGCGAACCTTCAAAAAGTGCTACAATCCGCGCGGTCGAAATGGCAAGAGAAAACGGCATGATCGTTTCCTATGACCCGAATCTGCGCTTGTCCTTATGGAGCAGTGAAGAAGAAGCACGCCAAAAGATTGTCAGCATGCTTGATAAAGCGGATGTTGTGAAAATCTCCGAAGAGGAGCTTGAATTTTTAACAGGTACCGCAGATATTCAAAAAGGTGCCGAAGCCATGCAGCAATTCGATATTCCATTACTTTTGATCACAATGGGCAGTGAAGGCAGTTGGGTATTTACGAAAGACGGCGCTCTCCACGTTCCTGCAAGAAAAGTGCATGCCGTTGATACAACCGGTGCCGGAGACGCATTTGTATCAGGTATTCTCTACTCATTGCATGAATACCAAGGGGATATCGAAAGCCTGACACTTGAAGAGGCGAAAAGCATGGTTGAGCTCGCAAGCAAATCAGGCGCCCTTGCTGCATCTGTAAAAGGTGCCATGACCGCACTTCCGACGATTGAAGAAGTAAAGAACGCTTAAAAATTCAACCACAAAAAAATCCCGTGTCAGCCGACACGGGATTTTTCATTAGTTATAGCCCTGATTATAACGGTAGTTAAAGAAGCGCTCCTGGGAAACCCACTGGATAGCATCAGGGTCCTTCTCAGCAAGACGCTTTTCGAGGTCCTCAAGCATCCAGGCTGTCTGAGATATATGTGCTCTCATCGTATTTAGCTTCAGATCCTGCACTTCTGAAACATCATTAATGACATCAGGTTCGCCAAGCTCATCAGCTGTATGGTTCGCAAAAGCCACACAGTGAAGCTTTGGACGAGACGCTTCATCCATTCTGCTGACGGCTCTTACAACAGCCCGTGCTGTAGCCTCATGGTCGGGATGCACACAGTAATCAGGATAAAAGGTAATGACGAGTGATGGCTGAACGTCTTCGATCAATGCGTTCATCATATCAACCATTTTCTCATCGTCTTCAAATTCAACCGTTTTATCACGCAGCCCCATCATCCTTAAATCCTTTAAACCCATTGCATCAGCAGCCGCCTGCAATTCTTTTTTACGGATCTGCGGCAGGGATTCACGTGTTGCAAATGGTGGATTGCCGAGATTACGTCCCATTTCGCCGAGTGTCAGGCAGGCATAGGTGACGCCGGTTCCCATCTTTAAGTGACTGGCAATCGTTCCCGAAACGCCAAATGCCTCGTCATCAGGATGCGGAAATACAACTAATACATGTCTTTCTTTTTCTATCATCTGTCCTGCTCCTTCCTGCTACTCAAAAGGTGTTTCGCTAATCTGCAGGGACACAGCAAGCTTTCCCTGGTGATCATGGCCGGCCATCAGTAGACGCCCTTTATCATCAAGCTCATAATGTGTAATTCCCTGTGCATAAATCCAGCCAAGGTTGCCAAGCTTCAGCCCGACACGTGAAGGAACATCACCGATGATTTTACCTAACTCATACTCCACTTTTGCATTGCGGATAAAAGCGCCGGCATTAAAAAAATTCTCATCCACATGAGAAGCATACGAACCATTCGTTGTCTCTAAATGTATATAAACTTCTTTTTGCGCAAAGCGATCAATCAGGTTCTGGACCTCTTTCAAATTGACAGGCTCCATATTGCCCCTCCTTCTCACAACAAAATCTCTTTTCTTATTCTACTGCAAAATCAACAAGAATGCGAAAAGCCTGTTTGTGAAGAAAAGCGGAGGCGGGCGTTGAGGGACGTACAAACTGGACCGGCCTCGACGAAGATAAAGGAAACACGGTGAACGAAGTGAACCGATGTTGACTTATCGAACGAGAGGACGGGAAGTTTGCTAGTCCCTGCCCGGCGGAGCTAGACATCGGGAAAAGCGGAGGCAGGCGTTTGGACGCAATTTGCTCCAGCTTGGACACTTTCAGCCTCAGCTTGGTCACATTCGTTTAAATCTTGGACACTTTTGTGAAAATAGTCCGGCGTAAATCGGGAGCACTTCATGAATGTGACTAAATAAAAAAAACCGTGCATCAGCACGGTTTATTTCGTCGGATCCTGAATTCTGCTTTCATTTTCAGGTTTTGGTTGATACGTATGACGGTTTTCCTTCTCGGGAGTCCGGTCTTTATCCAGCGGTGCTTCATTGCCGTACTTGATTTCTTCTTTACGCTGTCCCGCATAAGCACCAACAGCAAAAAAGGAAATGACAGCTCCGATAATAGCAGCTGCAATCGAGATGCCGATTGACCCTGTGATCAGGTAAAAGCCGACAAATACGCCAATCAGTACAGCAATTGTAATGATAAAATTAAACATTTACCCACCTCATTTGGAATCCATTTACTTCCTGTATTCCTTAATCTGAGGGGATTAAACGTTTCAGAGCCGCTTCAGTTTGTTCAGAGTGTTTCCGTCTTGACTGCAACTGAATCAAAGCGGCTGTGCGCGCCATGCATAACCGGTCCAACGTATTCGTTCAGTTTCCAGCCGTGGTGGATCGCACTTGTAACAAATTCCTTAGCATTTGAAACGGCTTCTTTCAGCTCAAGTCCATTTGCGAGATTTGCCGTAACAGCTGCGGCAAAGGTACAGCCCGCCCCGTGGTTGTAAGTTGTATCTGCTTTTTCAGCCTCAAGTAAAATAAATTCCTGTCCATCATAAAAAAGGTCGACAGCCTTATCGTGATTCAGTTGCTTTCCACCTTTAATAACAACGGATTTTGCACCAAGCTCCACGATTTTATGGGCAGCTTCTTTCATATCCTCAATAGAGCGAAGAGGACCGTTACCGGCTAATTGGCCTGCTTCAAATAGGTTTGGAGTTACAACCGTAGCACGTGGCAGAAGATGTTCCTGCATTGCCCCAACGGTTTCAGGATGAAGCACTTCATCCTCCCCTTTACATACCATAACCGGGTCAATGACCACGTTAGATGTGCCAGAACGGTCAATGGCAGCCGCTGCTGTTTCAATAATTTCAACCGATCCGAGCATTCCTGTTTTCACAGCATCTACACCAGTAGAAAGGGCTGTGTCGATTTGCGCTTTCAAGGTCTCGATTGGAAGCGGGTGAACGTTGTGGTGCCAGTGATTGGCAGGGTCCATCGTTACGACTGTTGTGAGCGCAGTCATACCGTAAGTGCCGTGTTCCTGGAATGTTTTAAGGTCAGCTTGAATGCCTGCGCCGCCACTTGTATCTGAACCTGCGATTGTTAATGTTTTCTTTAAACTCATTGCTTGTCCCTCCAAAATTGATTTCCCCTATCATATCATGGGAAATGGAAGTTTGAAACAATCGGACATTTCCCGGGAAATATCGTCTTCTTTTGACAGAAATGTGGCAGTCTCTAAATGGTTTTTTGCTGAAAAAGCGGTCTATATTTCAATGGTTCGCGGTTTTCCGTATAATAAAAGAATGGTTTCAAAAAAACGGTAGCAGGTGATGGAATGAGAGGATTTTTATTTGCAGTATGGCGTTTAAGAAATATTTTATTTCTTCTCGCAGTTATCGTCATTGTTTCAGTGGTTTCGATCGCTTCATATATGTGGATTACAGGAGATAACGAAGAGGAGAACTCAGAGGTTTTTGTTGAGCAGGTACGGGATATGAATGCCCTCGCTACTTCTCAGGCTTTTATTAAGGCAGTAGTTGAACAGACAGACAATCAGCTGTTTGGTCAGGATATTAATATTAATTTTCCGGGAACACAGCGCCGTTTGCTTCTTGTTGTGCCGGGTACCGTATTAGCAGGTGTTAATCTGGATCAGGTGACGGAAGACGACCTTGTTGTAAACGAGGAAAACAAAACGGTTGAGCTGACCCTTCCGAAAGCTCAGCTGCTTCAGGAGCCGGCCCTTCAAATGGATAAGGTTGAAGCATTTTCGGTTGAAGGTATTTTCCGCAGTAATGTGAACTGGGAAGAAGGCTTTGAAATTGCTGCAGAGGCACAGGCGATGATGGAAGAGGAAGCGATTGAACAGGGGCTTTTAACGCAGGCTGAAGAAAATGCCGAGCGGGCACTCACGGAGTTTTTCGATTATACAGGGTATGAAGCAACGATTATTTTCGAAGAATAGGAGTTGAGAAGAATGGCGGTTAAGATCAATAATGACTGGCAGGAACTGCTGCAGGACGAATTTGAACAACCGTATTATAAAGAGCTCCGGGCATTTTTGAAAAAAGAATATGGATCGGAAACGATTTTCCCTCCAATGAATCACATATTTGAAGCGTTTCAACGAACGCCTTTTCATAAAGTAAAGGTGGTCATTCTTGGACAGGATCCTTATCATGGACAGGGTCAGGCGCACGGGCTGAGCTTCTCTGTGCAAAAAGGTGTCAGAATTCCGCCGTCACTTCAGAACATTTATAAAGAGCTGGAAGAGGATCTTGGGATTCAACCTCCCCGTCATGGTGATCTCACGAAATGGGCGGAAGAAGGTGTGTTATTATTAAATACGGTTTTAACCGTGCGTGAAGGACAGGCGCATTCTCACCGGAATCAGGGCTGGGAGCGGATAACGGATAAAGCCATTGAATTGCTGGGTGAGAGGGATGAGCCCATGGTGTTTATTTTGTGGGGGAAACCGGCCCAGCAAAAAGAGGGTCTCATTAATGAAATGAAGCATTTTGTCATTAAGGCTCCACATCCAAGTCCACTATCGGCGCATCGCGGATTTTTTGGCAGCAGACCGTTTTCGAAGGCCAATGAATTCCTGAAAGAGAATGATATTGAACCAGTTGACTGGACTTTATCCTAAAGAGGAGGCACCCGCATGGAATCAAAGCGTATTAACTGCAGTGCCTGCAAGTATTACTATGTAACATGGGACCCCCGTTTTCCAAAGGGATGCAAAGCGCATGGCTTTAAAACAAAGCATCTGCCATCGCTTGAAGTGTTCCGGGCATCCGGACAGCCATGTTATGCATTTGAAAAGAAAATTTTAAAAGAAAAAGGGAGAGGATAAGATGTCAATTTCCTATGACCGGCTTCTCCAGAAGATCGAACAGGAAGCAAAAAAGGCAAGAGGGACAAGCGGAGCAAGGCAGCGTGAATATTTGCACTCCATTCGTACGCTCTGTGATTTGGCATTAGAGGAAGGTGTGAATCCTGTCAGTGAGCCTGTTGTTCAGACGGCTTCCTATCAGGCTCCATCAAAACCCGCTCAGCTCAGTCTTCAGGACAAGCCGCTTGAAACAGAAGACGGCTCAAACGGTGATTCACTTTTCGATTTTTAACAGAAGGGACGTAACTTGAAATGAAATTATTTATTATAATCGGAGCCATTAATGCTTTCTTATCAGTCGCACTAGGCGCATTCGGGGCACACGCACTTGAAGGCAGAGTAGAGCCGAAATATCTCGACACATGGAATACAGCCGTACAATATCAGATGTTTCATGCAACAGGTATTCTAATCATCGGTATTCTTGCAGGCAACCTGCAGGCATCCGGCCTGTTAAATGCAGCAGGATGGCTGTTCCTCGTGGGCATTATTTTCTTCTCAGGCAGCCTGTATATTTTAAGTCTGACAGGTATCAGCGTGCTTGGCGCCATCACACCAATCGGCGGCGTAGCATTCCTCGCAGGCTGGGTATGCCTGGTCATTGCAGCAGTAAAACTCATGTAAAAAAGATGTCCGCTGTGGCGGGCATCTTTTTTGCGTTTATTCAAGGTGGAAAACCGTGATTTTTTCTATGAGTTGTTTAATAACGGTAAAGAGTGGTCAAATAACGGAAAAAAGTGGTCTAATCAAGCAAAAGAGTGGTCAAATAACCTGAAAGAGTAGTTAAATAACCCGAAAAAGTGGTCGAATCAATGCTGATTGAATGCCCACTTCCGTATTTATATGACTGCAAAAGATGAGTCTTGCCCGATTTCAAACCACAAATATTGATTTATTTATTACATCAGAAAACCAACTTACCGGTTCGTCACACCGTTATAAGGATAAGCATAGTTTATCTCCCCATCAAACGTTGCGTAATCCATATACAGAAGCGGCAATAAATAACGCTGATTTGTTTTTGGGTCACTCAAAATGAGATGATCACGTCCTGCAGCTTCAATCACACCTTTAAAAATCTTTGCATTCCACTCACGGTTATTTTCAAATGTCATATAAACTGTCGTCATTTTCCCGCGATTTAGCCTGAAAATATTCTCGATGTATGATTCTTCTCTTGGAAAGACAGCTGGCATCTGCTGCTGTTGCTGCTGAGGATACGTCTGCTGATAGTAAGGATAATACGTAGGGGGAGGCGTCTGCCCCTGCATACTTGATGGATTCAATAAAATTCCTCCCTGAACCATTTTGTCATTTAATCATATGAGCAGGGAGCATTCTTAGAACCAATTAAATTTCCCTGAGACGTCCGATGAGCTCCGCGCCAGGCGGACGCTTTCCGCGGCCGGGCGGTGAACCTCTTTGCCGCTCCGCGCCAGCAGAGTTTCACCTGCCCTTCTCTGCCGCAGGAGTCGCCGCCTTCTGCTCCGCTCATCTCTGTAAATATAAAAGCAATAAACATTTTCACATGAGTGCTCTTTAAAAAGAAAAGGACAACCGGTTAAAGTTGTCCTTGATACATTCGTCATACATGCAAAAACTTCGGTAAATCTTCGTCTTCGAGGAGGTTTCCTACATAGAAGGCACCAAACTCACCGTAGCGCGCGCTTGTTTCGTCAAAGCGCATTTCGTAAACGATTTTTTTGAACTGCAGTACGTCATCTGCGTATAGTGTTACGCCCCACTCCCAGTCATCAAAGCCGACAGAGCCTGAGATGATCTGCTTGATTTTACCGGCGTACTGACGGCCAATCATGCCGTGATCGTACATCAGCTTTTTGCGCTGTTCCATAGAAAGCATGTACCAGTTGTCGTCACCTTCACGCTTTTTATCCATTGGATAGAAGCAGATGTGCTTAGATTTAGGAAGCTTAGGATAAAGACGTGAACGCACATATGGGTTTTGATACGGGTCTTCGTCCGATTCCTTTGAGCCGTAGCTTCCAAGCTCTACTACAGACACATAAGAATACGTTGGAATGGTATAATCAGCGATTGTCAGCTTGTTAAATTCATTTTCAAGCTCGTTCAGCTCTTCCATTGTTGGACGCAGAATAAACAGAACGAAATCAGCCTTCTGGCCAACAATTGTATAAAAAGAATGGCTTCCCTGATCCTCATCCTGAACCTCATGCAGCTTCTTTAAAAACTGCTGGAATTCATGGATCGCAGCAGTGCGTTCCTCACTTGAAAGACGCTTCCAGGACGTCCAGTCGATTCTACGGAAATCATGAAGGCCATACCAGCCGTCAAGGGTTGTTGCAGCTTCACTCATGCTATGTCACTCCCAGTAAATTGTACTTTTTCAACACTTCTTTTATCTTATCATAAATAGAGCGTCTTCATCTAATCGGGCGTGTTTACAGAGAAAATGCATCAAGAATTGTTTGAAAAGAAAAACTTTTTATGTGTAACCGCTCCCATAAAGGGTATCGGTTGAATTCCCGTATAGATGGGGTATGCTTACGGTAAAGACGTTTTTAGGAGGCCGAATCATGAGTGATTTATTTACTGGTTTAACGGAAAAAGTCAAAGGGCAGAATCGTCGTATTGTATTCCCGGAAGGCACGGATGAGCGCATTCTTCGTGCAGCAAGCCGTCTGGCAGCAGAAGGCATCATGACACCAATTTTAGTAGGCTCAACATCAGCTGTTGAAGAAAAAGCTCAGGAGATGAATGTTGTACTGGAGGGCTGCGAGATCCTGGACCCTTCAGATTACAGTGAATTCGAAGAGCTTGTTGCTTCATTCGTTGAGCGCCGCAAAGGCAAGGCCACTGAAGAGGATGCCCGCAAGATTCTTCAGGACGAAAACTATTTCGGCACGATGCTTGTGTACACAAACCGTGCTGATGGGCTCGTAAGTGGTGCGGCTCACTCAACAGCAGATACGGTTCGCCCGGCACTTCAGATCATTAAAACGAAGGAAGGCATCAAGAAGACTTCCGGCGTGTTTATCATGGTACGCGGTGACGAAAAGTATGTATTTGCAGACTGTGCGATCAACATTTCACCTGACAGCAGCGACCTTGCAGAGATTGCAGTAGAAAGCGCGAAAACAGCTGGAATGTTTGATATTGATCCACGCGTGGCCATGCTGAGCTTCTCAACAAAAGGCTCTGCAAAATCACCGGAGACTGAAAAGGTGGCAGAAGCGGTTAAGCTGGCAAAAGAAGCGGCTCCAAACCTGACTTTAGACGGCGAATTCCAGTTTGATGCAGCATTCGTTCCTTCTGTAGCGAAAAGCAAAGCACCTGACTCAGAGATCCAGGGTGATGCAAACGTATTTGTATTCCCAAGCCTTGAAGCCGGAAACATCGGCTACAAAATTGCTCAGAGACTCGGAAACTTTGAAGCAGTTGGCCCGATCCTTCAGGGATTAAATGCACCTGTAAATGACCTTTCCCGTGGATGTAACGAGGAAGATGTTTATAAGCTCGCGTTAATTACAGCAGGTCAATCACTATAATGAACAGATGCAGTCCTTGCGGGGGCTGCATTTTTATGTGATGTGGGGAGGATTTGGTTAATCTCGAGAACCGTTTGGACACTTCCTTGACAGCCTCACGACAGTGTAAGCACCTGAATCGCTCAAATATGCTATAATCTCTACAGTTTATTAAAGGAGAATGAAGAATCATGAATGAGGATAAAGGATGGGCGCTCCTTCAGCAGCCGGTTTGGCGGATCATTGACCAGTCCAGCCTTGGGCCAATGTTTGAAGCACTCCAATCGTTTGCGATGGATGATACACTCTGTACGTCAGTGGGCAGTGGTGAAGCCCCTGCGACAGCCCGCTCCTGGGTTCATCACGATACGATTGTGCTCGGCACCCAGGATTCAAGAACCCCCTTTTTAAATGAAGGGCTGAAGGTGCTCGAGCAAGCAGGCTACCGCTATATTGTCCGCAATTCAGGCGGACTTGCTGTTGTACTGGATGAGGGTGTGCTAAACATCTCACTCATCTTTTCAGAAAGCGAAAAGGGTATTGATATAAACCGTGGTTACGATGCGATGGTGGCACTCGTAAAAGAAATGTTCAGCGATTTTGACAAGAAGATTGAAGCGTATGAAATCGTGAATTCCTACTGCCCGGGAAGCTATGATCTCAGCATAGATGGAAAGAAATTCGCAGGTATTTCTCAGCGTAGGATAAGAGGCGGCATTGCGGTGCAGATTTATCTCTGTATGAACGGAAGCGGAGCCGAACGTGCAGAACTGATCCGCCGTTTTTACGAAAAGGCGATTCAGGGTGAGGAAACAAAGTTCTCCTACCCGCAGATTAAGCCTGATGTCATGGCCTCCTTATCAGAACTTTATGGCGTTGAATTGACGGTGCAGGATGGGATGCTGCGTTTCTTAACTGCGCTAAAGAAGATCAGCGGAACGATTCAGTCCGGGGAGTTAAACGGATATGAACGATCGCTTTATGACGGCTATTATGATCGTGTTGTGAAGCGGAATGAGAGTGTGTTGACGAAGTAAAAGAAGCACCGGATCAACTTCATCCGGTGCTTCTTTTTAATGCTCTGCGACTTTTTCGAGATTACCGTTGCGGTCCATTTTAAATGTATTAGAGGATTCCTGATCACTGAATGCAACCAGCTTTCTTGCGCGGTTCATAATCTGCATCAGCGTTTCATAATCCTCCTTCATGGTGGATTCGTTAGCTTCAAGCTGACGGACTTTCTGCTCGAGCTCGCGGCATTTATCCTGCCACACTTTCAGTTCCTTTGACAATCTTTCGGACTGCCATTTCCCGATGGACGACGCTGTGTTGGAGCGGGCAAGCTGCTGCAGATATGCAATGACCGTTTCAAGGGACAGGGAAGAAACAGGTTTATCTTCGGCTATGAACATTTCAGCAGCAGTTTCCATCTCATGTGTCTCTTCCGGTTTTTCAAATATAGACTCATCTGTAAATGGAAGTGCTGGCGTTTCTGAGATTTCAACCTGTGGCTGATAAAGGATTTTCTTTTTTCCTGAATGATCCTGTCCAAGAAGACGGCTGCGCTGCTTGCGCTGACGCTTAGCAAGGCTTAATGCCTGCTCATACTGCTGCCTGACCACTGCATTCCACCTGAATCCACAGGCTGCAGAGGTGCGATCAAGCTTATCTCCAACCTCCTCGAACGCATTCAGCTGCGTACTGCCTTCTCTTACGTGACGTAAAACTGTGTCCGCCAATAACAGATCATCCTCTTCCATCCACGCATCCTGACGATTTTTCATCCTCAACACTCCAATCTTTTAATCTTTCTATGAGTCATTCTTTCCGGCATTCTCCTTTTTTATACATCGGGTGGGGGAATGTGAGGTTGAGCGGGAAATTTGTGAGGTCAGGGATGAAGTTCGTGAGGTTAGCCTAAGAGTTCGTGAGTTCCGTCAGCGGATTTGTGAGCTTAGAAAAAAGTTCGTGAGTTCAGTGATAAATGGACTACGCCGCCACTGCACATCTCAGGCTGTTTTCCAGATAGAGCGCATCACGATAAGAGAATATCCTCTGCATGCGCGGACATAGCCGGATTACAACCCAGATAAATCTTCGCGTAAGGAGTGCATTCGGATCATCAGCGTTTCCATGAACAATCACCGAACTCCTCCTCACTTATCTTGAAATCAGCCCTCTGAATCGGTACAATGACAGGTAGTGAAAAAAAGTTTCAACAGGAAAGGGTTGTCGGCAAATGGCAAACGAATTTCGGGTTTGCGATGATTGTCAAGCCGTTGATGTAAAAACATTGATTCCGAAGCTGAAAGAGTTGGATCCCGATGCTTCCTTTGATATAGGGTGCCAGTCATACTGCGGTCCAGGCCGTAAAAAGACCTTTGCCTTTGTCAATAATCGCCCAGTCGCGGCATTGACTGAAGATGAACTGATGGACAAGGTTCAAGCAAAATTGAAGAAATAATCACATCCCGGCCGCTGCGTCACTGTCAATCAACTGACTTTTGAGGCAGACGGCTGTTTTCTTTTTAAACTAAAGTGATGTTTGAAGAAAACTTACTTTATAAGTGAAAAATTTATTTTCTGTCTCAAAAATTGAGACGCCGGCGTTCGAAAGACGTCTGAATTTGTCAAGACGTGAAGAGAAAAAATTACCCGATATAATAAAAAGAAGATAGAGAGAAGAGGGACAGCGATGACGTATGCGATGCAAAAGCTTGCGGAAGAGAAAGTGTTTAAGGATCCGGTTCACCGCTATATTCACGTGCGCGATCAAGTTGTATGGGACTTAATTGGGACACGTGAGTTCCAGCGTCTCAGAAGAATCCGTCAGCTTGGCACGACCTATCTGACGTTTCATGGTGCAGAACACAGCCGGTTTAACCATTCTCTTGGTGTGTATGAAATTATTCGCCGTATCGTGGATGATGTCTTTGCACCGCGTCCGGAATGGGATAACAGCGAGCGGTTATTATGCCTTTGTGCTGCGCTTTTACATGACCTGGGCCACGGTCCATTCTCACATTCTTTTGAAAAAGTGTTTGAATTAGATCATGAGGCGTTCACTCAGGCCATTATTTTAGGGGATACAGAAGTAAATGCTGTGTTAAAAAGAGTATCGTCAGCGTTCCCGCAGCATGTCGCAGATGTCATTGCGAAAACCTACGATAATAAGCGTGTGATCAGCCTGATTTCCAGTCAGATTGATGCGGACCGGATGGATTATCTGCAGCGTGACGCTTATTTTACAGGGGTCAGCTACGGTCATTTTGATATGGAGCGGATTTTGCGCGTGCTTCGTCCAAAAGAGGATCAGGTTGTCATCAAATCAAGCGGGATGCATGCCGTTGAAGATTACATTATGAGCCGATATCAGATGTACTGGCAGGTTTATTTTCACCCTGTAACGAGAAGCTCTGAGGTGATTTTGACCAAGATTCTTCACCGGGCAAAAGAGCTGAGCGAGAAGGGTTATGAGTTTGCCTATGAACCGAGACACTTTATGTCCATGTTCTCAGGGAACGTGACGTTAAAAGATTATCTGAATCTCGATGAATCCATTGTCATGTACTATTTTCAAATGTGGGAAGAGGAGAAGGATCCGATTTTAAGTGACCTCTGTCACCGTTTTATGCAGCGGCGCCTGTTTAAATATGTTGAATTTGATCCATCGAAGGAATACAAAAAGCTGAATAAACTTGAGCAGCTTTTCAGGGAAGCGGACCTTGATCCGGACTACTATCTCGTTGTGGATTCTTCGTCTGATCTGCCGTACGATTTTTACCGTCCCGGCGAAGAAGAGGAGCGGGTGCCGATTCACCTGCTGATGCCAAATGGAGAGCTTCGCGAATTATCCCGCCAATCTGAGATTGTAGACGCAATTTCAGGGAAAAGAAGAACAGACCATAAACTTTATTATCCAAAGGATTACCTGATGGATGATTCCAGTCATAAAGAAACGAAGGAAAAAATCCGGGCCATTTTAGGGGTTAGTGAGCATTAAAAAGGAGAGAGCCAGCCATGATGAAGGATCACGCCAGACTGATGCAGGCGTTTTCTGCCCTAGGGGAGATTGTCGGCAGAAAAAAGCTGCAGAAGATCATCTTTATTGCTAAAAAGCATAATTATGCTTTTCATGAAAAATATCAGTTTCATTTTTTCGGACCGTATTCAGAGGAGCTTACACTGCGCGTGGAGGAGCTCTGCAATATGGGGTTCATTAAAGAATTTAATGAGAAGAAAAGCGGCTATTATCAGTACCGTTATGAAGTGACAGAAGAAGGACAGGCGTTTTTAGAGGCGCAGAATGAACTGGCCGCTGAGAATCTTACACCGTTCCTGAAAAACCTGAACGAACAGTCGTCCCGTTTCCTGGAGCTTGTCTCTACGCTGCTTTATTTCGATACGCTTGAGATAGATCAGCGTATTGAAAAGGTGCAGAAGGTAAAAGCAAAGCAGAATTATACGGATGAAGAAATAGCAGAAGCTTTGGCGTACATAGAGCAGTTGAATCAGCTTGTTTGATGCATGACCAAGTAAAAAGACATGGCAGAGGCGCCATGTCTTTTTACTATGGTTGATTATCAAAATACCGGTGCGAGGGGCATCCTCCGCTTTCCGTGGCCGGGCGGTGAACCCCTTGTGCTTCGCACAATGGTTTCACCTGTCCCTTTCCGCCACAGGAGTCTGCGGATGCCCCTCGCACCTTTTGGTTTTGATTCTATCAGAACAACTCTTATATTCAGGAAAGATCAAATCATCCTTAAAAAATCTTCTATTTAGATTCAACCAGGTGAAGTTCCGGCTTTTCTTTTCTTGTTGTCGTGCAGATGGATTCCCAGTTGTGGGCTGCTCCATCGCGCATGGTGACGATCCGGTCGGCGATGGCTTTGGAATCCTCCAGGTCGTGGGACACGAAAATGGAAGTAATGCCTGTTTTTTTGATGATTTCTCTAAGCTCACTGCGGATTTTGATTTGCAACCCGGCATCCAGGTTACTGAATGGCTCGTCCAGCAGTAAGAGCGAAGGCTTTGGAGCAAGTGCGCGTGCAAGGGCAATACGCTGCTGCTGTCCGCCGCTGAGTTCATGTGGATAGCGTTTTGCAAAGGACGTCATGTTCACAAGTTCGAGTACTTCCTCGGCACGCTGTTTTTTCGCTTTACGGCTGTATTTTTTCAGGCCGAATTGAATGTTTTCAAGCACTGTCATGTGAGGAAACAGTGCGTAATCCTGGAATACCATGCCGATTCCGCGCTTTTCCGGTAATACGAAGCGGCGGTCGTCTGTCATCACTTCTCCATCAATCGTAATCATACCTTTAGAAGGGACCTCAAGTCCGCAAAGAAGCCGAAGAACTGTACTTTTACCACTTCCGCTGTCTCCCTGTATTGAAATAATCTCACCTTGCTGAATTTCGAGGTGAAACTGATTAATTGTGTTTTGTTTTGTGTTTCCGTAACAGAAGCATAAGTCTTTGATTTGTACGAACATATTATTTCGGCTCCTTTTCTAAAACTTGATGAAATACATAGATCGCAATGGCGCTGATGACAACGATGATGATCGAAGCTAATGAAGCTTCCTGTATTTGTTCATCATTTGCATACTGATATGCTTTTGTGGCTAAGGTGTCAAAGTTAAATGGTCGTAAAATCAAGGTGAGCGGCAGTTCTTTTAAAATATCTATAAATGCGAGAATAAACCCGCTGATAATCGGTACTTTAATCATTTTCAGATCGACTCTAAAAAAAGTCTTTGTTAAGTTCATCCCAAGCATTCTCGAAGCTTCCGTATATTTGTTCCCGATTTTATCAAATCCGGCCTCAACAGAGTTGTAGCCGATCGCGAGGAATCGGATAATATAGGCGGAAATTAAGATAAACAGGCTTGTACTTAGGAATAGGGAAGCTTCCATCCCCATCGATTCATAAAAGTTAAACAGGAAGTTATCGATATCGATAAACACTGTACTGATTCCTACAGCAATGACGGCTCCGGGAATCGAATAACCGAGAATCGTCACACGGGCTGCTGATTTTGAAAATACGCTCTGGTGCATCCGCGAGAAGTTCGCGATAATAACCGCAAACACCATCACGAGTGCAGCTCCAACAAAAGAGACCAGCAGTGAGTTCATCATCAGCTGTGTAAATACAGGAGATGCGATTTTTTCAAACGTCAGAATCGTCCAATCAATCATCTGGATAAACGGGATTAAAAATCCGAGCATAAAAATGAACAAACAATAGCCGAATGCTGTCCAGGCTTTTGCACCCTGAAGCTTAATCGGTGTGAGAGGCCGGACTTTCGCTGTTGTCGTACTGTACTTTTTACGACCGCGCAGTACTTTTTCCAAAATTAAAATGGCAAAAACGATAAACATTAATGTTGCAGAAAGCTTAATAGCGGAATTCAGGTCATTCATACCAAACCAAGTCTGGAAAATCGCTGTGGTGAAGGTTGGGACCCCAAAATATGAAACGAGTCCATAATCATTTAACACCTCAAGCAGTACGAGACTGACACCGCCAACAATGGCTCCGCGGGAAATCGGAAGCACGACGCGGAAATAAATCTCCCATGCATTTCGTCCAAGCAGCCTTGCATTTTCAACGAGTGCAGCGGACTGATGGGATAAAAATGCCCGTGTAATCGTGTATACATAAGGAAATAAAAACAATGTGAAAATAAAAATCGCACCCGGCATATTCAGGATATTGAAGTAAGACTGATTCACGGTAATATCCCAGTTGTTTCGCAAGGTGGTCTGGATCACACCGGTATAGTCCAGGATTCCGTTATACGTGTAACCTGCAATATAGGGCGGTATCGCAAGTGGCAGAATTAATGCCCATTTGAAAAAACGCTTCATCGGAAAATCATACGCTGACACAAGCCAGGCAAGACTTGTACCGATGATAATGGCAAATAATCCAGTGAATATCATGATTAAACTAGTATTTTTAAGCAGATCTGGCAGGATAAATTCCTGGATGTGCTCCCAGTTTTCTGCTCGCTCCGTAAAGAAATTAACGAGAATCGTCAAGTTCGGAAGCAGAATCAGGATCACAATGATCATACTGAGAACGGTCCAGATATTTAAATAGCCAGGCAATTTACGAAACAGCTTCAAAAGGGACACGTCCTTAAAACAATTCAAATCTCCGGTTTAACACATAAACCGTCCCTGATAATGATAACAGTTCTCATTTGTTTTGTATAGATGAAAAGGCTTTAATCATGGTGGTTTACGAGGTGGAATATGTAAAATTGGGCAGGTTTTTAGCCGAATTAGGAGTTTATTTGAACATCATGTGACAAAAAGGGACGTGAGGAAGATTCCTTCGCTTTAACGAATACATAAGAAAAAGGTACTTGCGCCGTTAAGAGTGCAAGTACCTTTTGGGGAAATATTACTTCCAGCCAACTTCGTTCATGATCTGGATGGCACGGTTGTTGTTTTCGCCAAGTTCAGTCAGGTTCAGGTCCTGCTCTTTGAACTCGCCCCAGCTTTGAAGAAGCTCAGATGCTTCTACGTTAGGGTTTGCTGGGTATTCGTAGTTTGTTTCTGCAAATTGCTCCTGTGCAGATTCAGATGAAAGGAACTCAATGAATTTCTGAGCATTTTCAACGTTTTTGCTGCTTGCTGTAATGCCGGCACCACTAATGTTAATGTGTGTACCTGTTGTGTCCTGGTTAGGGAACATGACTTCAAGGTTTTCCGCTACCTTCACTTCTTCTTCATCTTCTGAGTTTAGCATTTGACCAAGGTAGTATGTGTTCATAACAGCTACATCACCTTCACCTGAAGCAATGCCTTTTGCCTGGTCGCGGTCTCCACCTTCAGGATCGCGGGCCATATTGTTGACAATTCCCTGAGCCCATTCTTTAGCTGCTTCTTCACCTTCAAGAGCAATCATAGACGCAACAAGTGACTGGTTATAAATGTTATCTGAAGAGCGGATTAATACGCGCCCTTCCATATTTTCACTTGCAAGGTCAGAGTAGTTCTGGATTTCTTCAGGATTTACACGCTCCGGATCATAAGCGATGACGCGTGCGCGTTTTGTAAGACCAAACCACTTATTGTCCGTATCACGAAGTTTCTCAGGGATATTTTCATTTAAAACATCACTCTCAACAGATTGAAGTAACTCAAGCTCTTTTGCGCGGTGCAGGCGTCCTGCATCTGCTGTCATAAATACATCAGCTTCAGAAGCTTGACCTTCTCTTTCAAGACGGGCGATCAGCTCATCATCTTTCCCTTGAATAACGTTTACTTTAATGCCAGTTTCTTCTGTAAATTGATCATATAGCGCCTGATCAGTATCATAATGACGACCAGTGTAAAGATTTACTTCGCCAGCTGATTCTTCAGATTCGTTTGAAGAACCGCTTTCATTTGAAGTCGATTCTTCTTCACCTGAATTGCCACATGCAGTCAGGATCGCAAGGATCAACGTTAAACCGAATAAGTAAAAAACTTTTTTCATGTTGTGCACTCCTTATGTCGAAATTTAATTGAAAATAATTATCAGCACTATTCAAATTATAATGATAATCATTCTCAGGTCAATAGGTAATTGCATATTTCTTTTTTGAAAATTTACATAGGGCAATTTTTTTAAAGAGAAAATAATAGTTTGACCGTTTTTGGATGTTTTTGATTATTTTTGATTGATTTTTGTAAGCGTTCTCTTTATAATGAATTCAAAGATAACAGGAAAAGGAGGATGGATATGCTGACTGAAGAACGGTATTCCATCATTTTAGATAAAGTGAAGTCACGGGAAACGGTAAAGATCCAGGATCTGATCGAGGCGACTGGAGCCTCTGAATCAACGATCAGGCGTGATCTGACAGAGCTCGAGAAAAAGAAGTTTATTAAGCGGATCCACGGTGGTGCAAGGCTGATGGAACGTATGACGGACGAACCGAGCATGGATGAAAAATCAGCCAAAAACCTTCATCAGAAAAAAGAAATTGCGCGTTTAGCGGCATCTTTTATTGAAAAAGGTGACTGTATTTTTCTTGACGCAGGAACAACGACAAGGCAGCTGGTTGAGTTTTTACCTGAAGACGATCTCATTGTTGTGACAAATGGGCTGATGCATGTTGAAGCGCTCATGCAAAAAGGGATTCGAACTTATTTGACGGGTGGTGTGATTAAACCGAAAACGAACGCGCTGATCGGAAGAGGAGCGATTGATTCGTTAAGAGCTTACCGGTTCGACAAAGCATTTATGGGGACGAACGGTGTTCATTATGAGTCAGGCTATACGACACCGGATCCGGAAGAAGCGCAGGTGAAAGCAGAAGCAATGAGCCTTTCAAGGGAAGTGTACGTGCTGGCCGATGCTGAAAAAATCGGAGAGATTGCTTTTGCCAGATTCGGAGAGCTGCAGGATTCGACACTGATCACAGAAGAGATTGAGGAAAATGCCTCGCTGTACCATAAGCAAACGACTGTAAAAGAGGTGAGATCATGATTTTAACCGTCACATTAAATCCTTCAGTAGATTACGTCGTGAGGTTGGACAGCCTTCGCCAGGGGGGATTAAACCGAACGGAAGATACTGCTTTTTTTGCAGGGGGAAAAGGCATTAACGTATCCCAGGTATTGAAGGAGCTCGGGGTGCACAGTACAGCAACCGGATTCACTGGCGGTTTCAGCGGACAATTTATTGAGCAGTCGCTTAGTGAAAAAAAGATTACGGCGGACTTTATTCAGGTAGAAGAGCCTTCCCGCATCAACATTAAGCTGAAAACAGATGAGGAAACGGAAATTAATGCTTCAGGTCCGGCCATTAGCGAAAGCAATATTGAGGCTCTATTTGAACTCATTGGCCGCTACGGAGAAGGAGATATTCTCGTGCTCGCCGGCAGCATTCCGGGAAGTGTCCCGAAAAATCTTTACGGTCTGCTTGCCGAAAAGGCACACGGTCTTGGGATGAAGGTTGTCATTGATGCGGAGAAAGCTCTGCTGGAGCCAGCGCTTAAGACATCGCTGCATTTCATCAAACCCAACCATAAGGAACTCTCCGGCTACGTTGGTGAGGATATCAATACCATTGAGGAAGCAGTCGAGCACGGCCGTCAATTTTACAGCCATCATGATATTGAGTATTTGATGATTTCGATGGCTGAAAAAGGGGCCGTATTGATTCATAAAGATGATGTTTATTTAGCTGAACCGCCTGCCGGCAAACTCGTAAACAGTGTCGGAGCAGGTGACTCATCCGTCGCAGGGTTTTTAGCCGGTTTGAAAAGAGGGTTAACCATCAAAGAAGCATTCGCACTCAGCATGGCGTGCGGAGCGGCTACTGCATTTTCAGAAGGACTTGCCACAATAAATGATATCGAACACTATCAGCCACTGGTAAACATAAGGGGGTCAGAATCATGAAAATAACCGATCTATTAACGAAACAAACGATTCAGCTGTCACTCGCGTCAACTGAGAAGCAGGGAACCATCGATGAAATGGTCAGTCTGCTAGACCGCGCTGGAAAACTGAATGATGCGAAGGCTTATCGTGAAGCGATTCAGGCGAGGGAGGATCAGACAACAACCGGTATTGGTGAAGGAGTAGCGATTCCTCACGCGAAAACAAAAGCAGTAAAGGAGCCGGCGATTGCCTTTGGCCGCTCAGTGTCAGGGCTTGATTATGAATCACTTGACGGACAGCCTGCACACCTCGTCTTCATGATTGCAGCTACAGAAGGGGCTAACGACACTCATCTTCAGGCGCTCAGCCGCTTGTCGGTTCTGCTTTTAAAAGAAGAAGTGAAGCAGGGGCTGTTAGATGCTAAAACACCAGATGACGTGATCAGTTTAATTTCACGCTTTGAAGAGGAAGAGGCTGAAGAGGAGCAGGTGTCTTCTCCATCGCAGGGTCAAATCCTTGCTGTAACAGGATGTCCTACGGGGATCGCCCATACGTATATGGCAGCAGATGCCCTGAAAAATAAAGCCAAAGAGATGAATGTTTCTATTAAAGTCGAAACAAACGGCTCTGACGGTGCGAAAAATGTGCTGACGGCAGAAGAAATTGAAAACGCTGTCGCGATCATTGTAGCAGCTGATACAAAGGTTGAAATGGAGCGATTTAAAGGGAAGCGCGTTATTGAAGTACCGGTCACAGACGGAATCCGCAAAACAGAGCAGCTGATCACGCGCGCTGTCAATCAGGATGCACCTGTTTATCAGGGAAGCGGCAGTACGGAAAAGAAAGAAGAGGGCCAGGCAAAGGGCCGGACAGGTGTTTACAAGCACCTGATGAACGGGGTTTCCAACATGCTTCCGTTTATCGTAGGTGGAGGAATTTTAATCGCGCTGTCCTTCCTGTTTGAAGATCAGATCACGGGTGAGCGTTCGGCGATTGGAGATATTTTAAACTTTATCGGTGGTGGTAATGCCTTTGCGCTCATTATTCCAGTCCTTGCAGGATTTATCGCCATGAGTATTGCAGATCGCCCAGGTTTTGCGCCGGGAATGGTCGGGGGATTGATGGCTTCTACAAGTGAAGCGGGTTTTCTTGGTGGAATCATTGCCGGATTCCTGGCTGGATATCTTGTAGTTGGGCTGAAAAAGGTCTTTGCAGGTTTGCCACAAGTCTTTAATGGTTTGAAACCTGTGTTAATTTATCCGTTTTTCGGTATTTTGATAACGGGCCTGATCATGTATTGGGCGGTACAGCCTTTAAGCGGGATCAATCAGGGAGTAATGAACTGGCTTGGTGGTCTTGGAACCGGAAACCTTGCTCTTTTAGGGCTGTTGTTAGGCGGTATGATGGCAGTTGATATGGGTGGTCCGATTAATAAAGCAGCGTATGCCTTTGCACTTGCTGTAGCGGCGGACAGCCAATTTGGACCGCAGGCGGCGGTTATGGCCGGAGGGATGGTGCCTCCACTCGGCATGGCGCTGGCGACAACGCTATTCCGTAAAAAGTTTAATGAGCAGGAGAGAAAAACAGGCGTCTCAGCCTATTTCCTTGGTGCTTTCTTTATCACAGAAGGTGCATTACCGTTCGCGGCATCAGATCCGCTTCGTGTCATTCCATCAGCCGTCCTTGGCTCTGCAGTAGCAGGCGGATTGACACTGTGGTTCGATTTAGCACTGCGCGCACCACACGGCGGAATTTTTGTCTTTGGAACTCTCGAGGGTGCCTTCACAAACATTGGTCTGTATGCACTGGCAATCCTGATCGGAACAGTCGTAACAGCTGTCACCGTTGGATTGTTGAAAAAGCCGGTTCAGGCTTGATGGTGAGCTCCTGGACGGAATGATGGTAGTGATCAACAGAAAGTTCGCCGCGATCAACAGAAAGCGAGCTGCTATCGACGTATTTTCGATGCCCATTAACAGAATTTCGTCGGCTAACAACAAAACGAATGTTATTCAGTTGTTTAACGACATGAATGATCTCTCTATCAACAGAAAAGATGGAGGTGTCGACACAAAGTACCTTGCTATCGGCAAATTCACATTTCATTAGCCCGAATCATTCTGACGACTCCGGCCGCGGAAAGCGTCCGCCTGGCGCGATTTAGAAATCCATTAACCTGAAAAAAGCCTTTATGCTTTCACCGCATAAAGGCTTTTTCCATCCAATTATTCGCTGTCACTCAAACGTTTACCCGCAACACCATAATGATTTTTGCTCATCTCTTCAATAAACACAACAACCTTATCCTTCGACGCGCCGGTTGTTTCAACCACAGCGTCAGTGACTTTTTCCACAAGCGCTTTTTTCTGCTCTTCGTTACGGCCTTCAAGCATTTTAACAGTTACATACGGCATATATTGGTCATCTCCTTTAAAAGTGTCAGCATCGTATCGGCATTTGAAAATATGATACAATCGAATCGGATACGATCTTTTATTATTGTAAACGCATCAGCACGAAAAACAAATCATTTAACTGAACAATCAGTTAGTTTTATAAAAGGAGTGGACGGGATGTCAGAGAAAAAGAAGAATATTGGATTTAACATCATTAAAAATGATCCGACAGACGGCCACGGAGGCTTTGGTGTCGGCGCGCTCAGCCTTGATAATGTCTCACCGGTCATTATTGATGTAGCCGAGCGGGAGGCAGAGGTTGATATTGGTGCGATGCACGCGCGATCAAAGGTGGAAAAAGGCATCAAATTTACCGTGAATCGTGAGGATTCAGAAGGCGGCAAGGATTACTGGCTTGTCTGGGTGACGATCGACCGGAAGCCGGAAGGACCATACTACGCGGGCGTTACAGCGTGTGAAATGGTGGTCAATCGTGAGAAGCGCAGAGGTTATAAAATTCTGGCTGACCATGTGAACCGGATGGATAAGTCGATGAAACGTAAGATCATCGTGGATCACATGGATGAACCGTCTAAAAAGGTGCTGGCTGACTTTTTAAAGAATCACAATGAAGCGTTCTGGCATGCATCAGAACCTGAACTTCATCAGGCGCTCTTGTCAATCGAAACCTGACATTATTGAACAAATTGTGACGGATTCCGTAAAACTGCCATCGCGTATTGCCTGACATCGTGAAAGGGAGTAAACTTTACTTACAGTTGCATAACTATGTAGCTAGGACACGAAAAAACCCGAGGCCGCACACCTCGGGATTTTTTGTGTCCTTTTTTATTACTCACCAAACAATCGGCCGAGCCAGTTTTCATTTTCCTCCTGCTCAATCACCGGTTCCCCGGGTGGCGCGACTGTATTTCCTTCACAATCCTCCACGGGCTCAGTTGATTCGAGGAAATAAGCCGTGCGCGGTTCGTTGCCGCATGATGCAGCATTTAAAAGACCTGTGTGAGGATCCATCTGAACGGCACGGACACCCGCAGGAGGAACAAAAAATTTCTCCGGCTGCTTCGCATGCGCTTTTTCCATAAAGTCAATCCAGATCGACTTTGCTGCAGCCTTATCCTCAGACAATGTCAGCTCACGCGCATCATCATATCCGGTCCATATGCCAGCAGTTAAGGTAGGGGAGTAGCCGATCATCCACTGATCAGTATTGGTTGTACCTGATTTTGCTGCGTATTCACGGGTTTTCTGATCCAAAAGGGTAATCCCGGTAACCGTTGAATAATCGTTTAGCACAGGGTCAAACGTGCCGGTCAGCATATGCGTCATGACAAACGCGGTTTTTTGATCAAGTGCCTGCTTGTCTTTCTGCTTGTGCTCGTAAATGACTTTACCATCCGCATCCTCGATCTTCCGGATTAAAACAGGCTCCGTTCTTTTGCCGTCATTGGCAAACACTGAATAGGCATGAATCATTTCAAGCGGCACAACTTCGGATGTGCCGAGTGCCGCAGAAGGCAGCTCAGATACTGGGGTGGACAGTCCAAATCTCTTAGCTTCTTTTTGCAAAACTTCTCCGCCTAAAAATTGGTGCGCCTTGACCGCGTAAATGTTATCCGAGATCGCAATCGCCTGAGCGAGCGTTATCGCATCATTGGCAAACTTATGATTAAAATTCAGCGGCGCATATTCACTCCGGCCTTCATCGTAATAAAAGGTCGTCGGCTCGCTTTTCATCGTCGTAGCAGGCGTAAATCCCCGTTCAAGTGCACCGGTATATAAAATGGGCTTGATGGTTGATCCCGGCTGTCTTTTTGCCTGAGTGAGACGGTTAAATGGACTGTTTTCATAATTGCGTCCACCCACCATCGCTTTTACATAACCGTTTGAAGGATCAATCGCGGCAAAAGCAACTTCGAGCTCAGTCTCAGCCGGCATTCTTTCAGCTACCGTTTCTTCAGCGGTTTTTTGCAGTGTTGAATCCAGTGTCGTATAAATTTTAAGACCGCCAAACTTTAAATAGTAAGGCTCCAGTCCCTCGATTTGTTCGAGCTGCTGCCAGACGGCCTCCTGAAAATAAGGCGCAGTCCCGAGCATTTCAGCAGCAGCGGTCACGGCTACGACAAGCTCCTCTTTCTTCGCCTTTTTTGCTTCGTCAACTGACAGATCACCATTTTCCTGCATCACAGAAAGCACAAGCTCCTGGCGTTCCTTGGCCTCGTCGAAATTCTCAAGTGGGGAATAGCCGTAAGGAGATTTCGGAACCCCGGCAAGCATCGCAGCCTGGGCGAGCGTCAAATCCTCAGAAGACACCCCGAAATAATAGCGGCTCGCGGCCTCAATTCCATACATCCCGTGACCGTAATAAATCGTATTCAAATACCCCTCCAGAATATCTTCCTTCTCATAATTCCACTCCAGACGAATCGTGTACAAGGCCTCATTCAGCTTTCTGGTCCACGTTTTATCATGCGTTAAATAAAGATTCCGTGCATACTGTTGCGTAATCGTACTCGCACCCTGCACCTTTGCCATCGCTTTAATATCAGCAATCGCTGCGCCGGCAATCCGGGTGAAATCAAACCCTTTATGGTCATAAAATTTCCGGTCCTCAACAGCAAGCGTCGCCTTGACAACATGAGGAGAAATATCCTCAAGCGGCATCCAGTAACGCTTCTCGCCTGAAGTCCGCTCACCAATGATCTCATCATTCGTATCCAGAATCAGCGTCGATTGTGAAACCGCAATCGAAGGCGGACCGGTCGTTTTGGCATAAAAATAGAGCGCAAGAATCGTGCCACCCCATAAAAAACTGAACACAAACAGCGTCAGAACAGCCAACTGCAAAATCCTGAAACGCTTCCTGCGCCTCCTTCTCGATATACGACCCATTAGCCCACCTCCTGGCGATTTTAAAGTGCTTTTATTGAGTGATTATTTTGAGAGTAGTTAAATAAGAGCAAAGAGTGGTCAAAAAACCTTAAAGAGTGGTCAAATAACCTCAAAGAGTAGTCAAATAACCATAAAAAGTGGTCAAATAATCAAGAAAAGTGGTCTAATGCAAAATGACTTGCTTGTGCATCACCAGTTTTTCATTCCCAGTTCCGATTTGCCGTTGAATTTCACGAAAGTGACCAAGCTGAGGCATAAAGTGTCCAAGTTTAGTTGGAAAGTGACCAAACATACTCTTTAAGTGACCAAACATACTCTTTAAGTGACCAAGTATCGACCAAAAGTGTCCAAACTTCCCTTGGAAGTGAACAAACGCCCGCCTCCGCTTTTCCCGATGTCCAGCTCCGATTCGCAGCGGCTAGTGCGCTTCCCTCAGCTCATTTCGATAAGTCAACATCAGCTCACTTTGTTCACTGTGTTTCCTTTATCTTAATCGCTTCAGTCCACCGCATACGCCGCTAAACGCCCGCCTCCGCTTTTCCTCGTAGTATGAGCACGTTTACTTGTTTTTAAACATCCTCAAAAAATAGCTTGAATTCTGTGTATTTTTCTCTATACTTTTTCTCATGTGTGTTTTAAATTTTCGTGTTGTGGAAAACACGAAACGATGTTGCTAATGGACTCGGAAAACGATTGAAATAAAGGCGCTGCTTACTGGCAGGGCAAATGATATGGATCATAAAGGAGATATGCAAAATGGCTGGATTCTGGTTTACAGAAAAGCAAACAGAGAATTTCGGAATTACGATGAAGGTGAAGCAGACGCTTCATACTGAACAGACTGACTTCCAACTGCTTGAAATGGCTGAAACAGAAGAGTGGGGAAATATGCTGTTTCTTGACGGAATGGTCATGACTTCGCAGAAGGATGAGTTCGTTTATCACGAAATGGTCGCGCACGTTCCATTATTTACGCACCCGAACCCTGAAAATGTACTCGTTGTTGGCGGTGGAGACGGCGGTGTGATCCGCGAAGTGCTGAAGCACCCATCTGTAAAGAAAGCGACACTTGTTGAAATTGATGGCAAGGTCATCGAGTATTCGAAGAAATACCTTCCTGAGATTGCAGGGGATCTTGAAAATGAGCGTGTTGAAGTGATCGTAGGAGACGGCTTTATGCACATTGCTGAAAGTGAAAACGTGTATGACGTCATCATGGTTGATTCTACTGAGCCTGTTGGACCGGCTGTTAACCTGTTTACAAAAGGATTCTATTCAGGCATTTCAAAAGCGCTGAAGGAAGACGGCATTTTTGTTGCACAGTCTGATAACCCTTGGTTTAAAGCGGATCTTATTAAGCAGGTTATGAGCGATGTGAAGGAAATCTTCCCGATCACACGCCTTTACACAGCGAATATCCCAACGTACCCAAGCGGTCTATGGGCGTTTACACTTGGCTCTAAAAAGCATGACCCGTTAAAAGTGGCGGAAGAGCGTTTCCACGAAATCGACACGAAATACTACACGAAAGAGCTTCACAATGCTTCATTCGTGCTGCCGAAATTCGTGAAGGATTTAACGGAATAAGGAGGCACCTGCTGTGAAATTTGATGAGCAGTATTCAGGTAACGTATTTATTAAAAGTCACCCGAGTTATGAAGAGAGCCAGGCGGTCATCTATGGTATGCCGATGGACTGGACCGTCAGCTACCGTCCAGGCTCCCGTTTTGGCCCGGCACGTATCCGCGAAGTCTCAATCGGACTCGAGGAATACAGCCCGTACCTTGACCGTGAACTTGACGATGTTAAGTATTTCGATGCGGGGGATATCCCACTGCCATTCGGAAACCCTTATAAGAGTATTGACTTAATCGAAGAGTATCTCGACACCCTGTTTAAAGATGGGAAATTCCCATTAGGCATGGGCGGAGAGCACCTTGTATCGTGGCCTGTGATGAAGGCTGCGGCAAAAAAATACAAGGACCTCGCGATTATTCACATGGATGCCCACACCGACCTTCGCACGGATTATGAAGGGGAGGAGCTGTCACACTCCACACCAATCCGTAAAATTGCTGAGCATATCGGACCGAACAACGTCTATTCATTCGGCATCCGCTCAGGCATGAAGGAAGAATTCGAGTGGGCAAAAGAAAACGCCATGCACATTTCAAAATTTGACGTGCTTGAGCCATTAAAAGAAATCCTGCCAACCCTTGCAGGACGTCCGGTTTATGTCACAATCGACATCGACGTACTTGACCCGGCACACGCACCCGGTACCGGCACAGTGGACGCCGGCGGAATCACATCACGTGAACTCCTTGCATCCATCCACGCCATTGCAGGATCAGACGTCAACGTCATCGGAGCCGACCTCGTAGAAGTCGCACCCGTCTACGACAACTCAGAACAAACAGCCAACACAGCCAGCAAACTCCTAAGAGAAATGCTGCTCGGGTTTGTAAAATAAAACACTAAACTGTCCTGATCACCAGGGCAGTTTTTTCTGCGTTATAAACCAAGTGAAGGATTTAGATTTTGTTCAATAAAGAATGGGAATCTTTGATTATTACCAAGCCGCTTGAGAAAGACACTCAAAATTATAAATAAAACAAAGTGTACTTTTCTTTTGGGTTTTAAACTCGATTTCCATCTAAAAAAGTTATGGATGTAAATATCAAAACCAAAGTGCCGGGACCGTCCGTAGACTCCTGCGGCAGAGAAGCGACAGGTGAGACAGCGTAATGCGGAGCATTAGCTGGCTCACCGCGCGGCCGCGGAAAGCGAAGGACGGTTCCGGCACGGTTATATCAAATTCAACGTTTTCCCTGAAAAATCCATCCCTACCTTTCCTCCACTTCACATTGCATTTTCACGCATTCCTTTCTATAATAGTAAGGTTAATAATTCGGACGAAACGGAGTGAGACCAGTGGAAAACTCGACACCCGTATCCATTCACCTCACCACGGTGATTACCCAGCCGGACGGCTCAAAAGAAGCACTATCCTTCCGCTCAGAAGGCGAATGGATTCAAAAAAACGATATTCACTATTTGAAATACGATGAAACGCAGGAAACCGGAACTGTCCGTACCATTGTGAAAATGGAAGAGGACAGCGCCGTCATCCTGAGAAGCGGTGCTTTGAAAATGCGCCTTGCCTTCAGACGGGGCGATAAAATGATGAGCTCCTATGAAAGCGAGTACGGCACGCTATCGATGATCACAGATACAAAAATCTACACCCATACAACACCAGGCTCAGAAAAGGGCCGTTTTCATATTCGCTACGGACTCGAAATGCAGGGCAGCAGCGTCGGTTCTTATGATATGACGATTGATTACAAGGAGGCAGCACAAGGATGACCATTGCAATTGAAATTCAGGAGAAGTTAAAGCAGGAAATTAAGGATGCCGTTTTAAAAGCGGGATTGGCAACAGAGGATCAGCTTCCCGAGGTGATTTTAGAAACGCCTAAGGATAAAGCGAACGGAGATTTCTCTACAAATATGGCGATGCAGCTTGCGCGTGTTGCGAAAAAAGCACCCCGTCAGATTGCTTCAGAACTCGTTGAAAACTTTGACCAGTCTAAGGCGTCGATTCAAAAGGTCGATATTGCCGGACCTGGTTTTATCAACTTTTACATGGATAATTCGTACCTGACTGACTTGATTCCAGCAATCCTGACAGCAGGGGACGCTTACGGTGAAACAAATACAGGAAAAGGTGAAAAGGTTCAGGTTGAGTTTGTATCAGCGAACCCGACAGGCGATCTTCATCTTGGACACGCACGTGGGGCATCTGTTGGCGATTCATTATGTAACGTGCTTTCAAAAGCAGGCTACGATGTTACGCGTGAATATTATATTAATGACGCCGGCAATCAGATTCACAACCTGGCAAAATCAGTGGAAGCCCGCTATTTCCAGGCGCTCGGCAAGGATATGGAAATGCCTGAGGACGGCTATCACGGTGCTGATATTATCGGTATTGCCAATACGCTGGCTGAAGAGTTCGGTGACAAATACGTTCAGGCATCAGAAGAAGAGCGCTACGAATTTTTCCGTGAATACGGTTTAAAATACGAGCTCAAAAAACTGCAGGATGATCTTGAAGCATTCCGCGTTCCTTTTGATGTATGGTACTCAGAAACGTCTCTTTATACGAGCGGTAAAATCGATGACGCGCTTAAAGTGTTAAAGGCGAATGGACACGTTTATGAAGAGGACGGTGCAACGTGGTTCCGTTCTACTGAGCTTGGTGACGATAAGGATCGCGTGCTGATTAAAAATGACGGATCTTACACATATCTGACACCTGACCTTGCTTATCACCGTGATAAGTTTGAGCGTGGTTTTAAGAAAGTCATCAACATCTGGGGAGCGGATCACCACGGATACATTCCGCGTATGAAGGCGGCTGTTGAGGCGCTTGGCTACAACCGCGATGACCTAGAAGTGGAAGTCATCCAGATGGTTCAGCTTTACAAAGACGGCGAAAAGATGAAGATGAGTAAGCGTACGGGTAAAGCCGTGACGATGCGTGAGCTGGTTGACGAGGTTGGTCTTGATGCAGTGCGCTATTTCTTTGCGATGAGAAGCGGCGATTCACACATGGACTTTGACCTTGATCTTGCTGTTTCCCAGTCAAACGAAAATCCGGTTTACTATGCTCAATATGCGCATGCCCGTATTTGCAGCATTCTGCGTCAGGCAGAGGAGAATGGCTTCAGCTTTGCAGATGAGGCAGACGTATCACTGATTGGCACGGAAAAAGAAATCGATCTTCTGAAAAAGCTTGGGGAATTCCCGCAGGTTGTCGGTTCAGCTGCCGAAATGCGTACACCGCACCGTGTGGCAACGTATATTAACGAACTTGCTTCTGCGTTCCACAGCTTCTACAATGCGAATAAAGTGCTTGATCCTGAAGCACCTGAGCTGACAAAAGCGCGTCTGAACCTCATTCAGTCAGTGCGTCAGACGATCAGCAATGCATTAAAGCTGATTGGGGTAGCGGCTCCTGAGAAAATGTAATCAATCCAAAAAGACTGGATAAACGCATATGCGTTTATCCAGTCTTTTTTGCCCTGTTAATACCGGGCCGTATTCTCTTTCGTTACAAGGGGTTAAGGCTAGTACTTCGGCTTTAATATAACTAGTCTTTCATTTCACAAAAGATTGTACGTGGCTCGATTTACTTCTCAGCTCATTTTTGCAACTGAGACTGGCTTACGCGACGCCGTTTTCTTTAAGCAATTTTAAACTCTGCTACGATTTCGCTCAGTTCTTCTGCCATGTGAGAGAGTGCTGCTGAACTCGCTGCAACTTCTTCCATGGAGGCGCTTTGTTCTTCTGATGCTGCTGCAATGGATTGAGATTCAGCCGAAGAGTGTTCAATCATTTCAGTTGTTTTCGCTGCTGTTTCAACCATTAGAGCTGTGCGTTGGTCCAGCTCAGTTACGGATTTCAGTACATTTCTTGCTGCTTCTGAAATCACCGCAGATGCTTTTTCGATTTCGTTGAAGCTTTCGCCAGTTAAATTCATGGCGTCCATACCCGCTGAAACGGAGAATTCTCCTTCGTTCATGTATTTCACGGATTCCTGAATGCCGGTTTGGATTTCAAAGATCAGATCTTGAATTTGAGAAGCGGAACGGCTGGATTGTTCGGCAAGCTTTCTGATTTCATCTGCTACAACGGCAAAGCCTTTTCCGTGTTCTCCGGCCCGTGCTGCTTCAATGGCTGCATTCAGCGCAAGCAGGTTCGTCTGCTCGGCGACTGCTGTAATGAGTGATACAATATTTCCGATTTGTTCGGACTTTCCGCCGAGTTGCTGAATAGCGCCTGATGCTCTCTTTGATGTTTCCTGAATATCGTTCATTTTTTCTTCTGTATTTAACACACGTTCTTTACCTTCTGCGACCTTCGCTGCAGTGGTTTCAGTCGATTCTCCTGCTGACACGAGGTGATTTTTAATGGTGCTGATTCCTTCAGAAATGCCATATACCGTTTCCTGAGAGGATGCCGCCTGTTCTGTTTGTGTTTCAGCGTTTTCGGAAATCAGCTGAATTGATCCGGCGATCTGCTCGGTTGCCCGGTTTGTTTCTTCTGCACTTGCAGACAATTCCTCAGATGAAGCAGCAAGTGTATGGGAAACCTGCTGGATCCGCTGAATCATTGCGTTCAGGTTATCCTTCATTTTAACAAGGCTTGCACCAAGTTCTCCGATTTCATCCTTGCGGTTAAATGCTGCAAAGGATCCGGTCAGATCATTTTCACTTAAACGGTTCAGTTGATTTTTAACAGCAACAATCGGTTTAGATAAATGATTAGATAACAAAATGATTAATACTGCACCAATGATCAGTGAGGCTCCAATCGTCCAGCCGATCATCCACAGGATGCTGTTGGATTCTGCATTGAAATCCTCCATATAAGAACCGGCAGTCACAACCCATCCCCAGTTCGGATCAAGCTCATTGTACATAATTTTTTCGCCGATGCGGTCTGAATCAGGGAATGCCCATGAATAAGTAACAAAGCCGCCACCATTTTGAGCTGTTTCAATTTGCTCTTGAACGAAGTAGCTGCCGTCAACATCCTGAACATCTAATACGTTTTCACCTTCAAGTGAAGGGTGGGCAATCTCATTTCCCTGTTCATCGAGAACGACAAAATATCCGTTTTCACCAAGGTCAACCGGGTTCGTATTTGGTCTAGTTCCGTCTGTCTGCATTTCCCCAAGTAAATATGTTTTGACCTGTTCCTGAGCTTCTTCTAATGTGATTTCTCCTGCATCAACCTGCTGCTGATAGCCGTCAATCATTTGAATCGCCATCGTTACAGCGTTTTTAATCATCGTCTGACCCGAAGCATCCAGACTGTTTTTTGCTGAAAAATAGCTGATGGAACCGATCACGAGTCCTGGAATCACCAATAAGATAAATGAAATACTTAATAACTTGCCCCTGACACTCCTCATGCAATAACGCTCCTTTTATATAATCTGATTCTAATATCGGTTGAAATCGTGACTTTTTAACTACTAAAATGTAAAATTATTTAGTTCCTCTAATAAATATTTTTTGGGATGGAAAGGTTTTTTGATCATAGAGGAAGAAGAATTAAAACATAGGAGGTGAGCTCATGAATATTTTAACGAAGCATTTATCAAAAGATCAGAAAATCGCGATAAACTTATACATACAGCGTTATGCAAGACCTGTGGAGCGTGCGTTTCATCAGTTCAGGCAGGGGGAAGGGTCACACGAAGCCGTGATTCATGCACTTGAATCCTATCAGAACGAGGATGGTGGATTTGGCCACGCGCTTGAGGCAGACAGCCGGCTGATTGACTCGACTGTTCTGGATACGACCGTCGCCCTTCAATATTTAATGCAGCTGCCGATTGAAGCAGATCATCCAATGGTTGTAAAAGCCATGCATTATTTAATTGCTCAATATGACCGGGGTAAAAAGCTGTTTCCAATTGTGCCTGCAACAGTAAATCACGTTCCTAGGGCGCCATGGTGGAATGTCAATGAGGAAACCGGTGAGACCGGATTTGAGAAGATCCCTGGTAATCCGGGGGCTGAAATTCTAGGCTACCTTCATCGTTGCAGAAGTCACATGTCAGATGAAATAACTGCGGATCTTGAAGTGGCCATGACAAAGCGGCTTCATGAAATCGACCAGTGGGATATGCATGAAATTCAGTGCTATTACCGTTTGGCTGAGCTCACGCATAAAGGGGAGCTGCGGGATCAGATCATACAAAAGATCGCTGATCAGGCGCATACAGCTCTTACTAAAACGTCTGAAGAGTGGGAAGGGTATGGACTGCAGCCTTTAAAAATCGTCCAGAGAACGCAGTCGCCTCTATATTCCGTCATGGAAGATCTCGTGGAGGAAAACGCCCGCTGGTATGCAGACCGGCTGACAAAAGAAGGCTACTGGAACCCGTCATGGGAATGGGGACAATATCCGGTTGAGTGGGAGCGGGCAAAAAAGGACTGGAGAAGCTATCTGACGGTGAATGCGTGTCACCCGCCACATTATTTGTTAGGAGAATAATATGCCACATTTACTCAGTATCAGCCTTAAAGAACATAATCAACAAGAATTTCCGTTTTCGCTTCCCGTTATCAGGCATTTTAATGAATTGACCTTTTCAAAACCTGTAACAATTCTCGTGGGTGAGAATGGGACAGGAAAGTCAACATTGCTTGAAGGGATTGCCGCTAATATTGGAAGCCGTCTTCTTGGAGAGCTGTCGATTGATGATGATCCGTCTCTCGCTGATGCCAGAAGACTCGGAGAACAGCTGAAGCTGATCTGGAAAGTCAGAACACGGGAAGGGTTTTTCCTCAGAGCGGATGACTTCATCAATTTCACGAAAAAGCAGGCACAAATCAGAGATGAATACACTGCATCGTTAAAAGAAATTAAGCAGCGGAATCCAAACAGCCTTGAAGCATTACCTTATGCAAGAACACTCTATGAATTAAAACAGCTTTACGGGGATGGTCTTGATGTAAGGTCACACGGAGAGGGGTTTCTGGATTTGTTCCAGTCGAGGCTTCGTCCCGGAGGACTTTATCTGATGGATGAGCCTGAAGCACCGCTTTCTCCACTCAAACAGCTCACACTCATTTCAATGATCAAAGAGATGATTAAAAAGGATGCGCAGTTTATTATTGCAACGCATTCTCCCATCCTGATGGCCTGTCCGGAAGCAGAGCTATTGGAAATCCAGGATGGAAAGCTGGTCAGTGTGGATTATAACGACTTGGAACATGTGAATCTGACCAGATCATTTCTTCAAAATCCGGAGCAGTACTTGAGGCATTTATAGAACAATGTAAAAACAGGACACCCGAGCCCGAGTGTCCTGTTTTTGTTATTAATGGTTTTTCAGAATGTCAATTACTTTTTCAGGTGCAGTGCGTTTTGTATAGTCTGAATCAACGTCTGCAAAAATGATTTCGCCTGATTGAGCAACTATAAATGTTGCGGGCTTAGGCAATTCCCAATCCTCATTTCCGTTATGTCCCGGTACGTCAAGCCCGGAATCCTTATAAACGTCAATCAGGTAATCCGGCATTTTGAACACAAGGTCAAACTGCTCAGCAACACGGTTTTTCTCATCGCTTAATACTTTGTATTGAAGGTTGTTTTTCTCCTTGGTTGATAGAGAAGAGTCCGGCGTTTCAGGGCTGATGGCAATCAGCTGTGCTCCGGCATCCTGAATGTCCGGCAGCTTTGCCTGATAAGCTTTTAACTCAAGATTACAGTATGGGCACCAGCCACCACGGTAAAAAGTGATGATGACAGGGCCTTTAGAAAGCTCCTCTTTTAAAGATACAGACTGACCGGTTGCGTCCGACAGCGTGAAATCCGGAACTTGATCTCCTGTTTTCAGTCCTTTAGCGATCCCGGATTCCTCAAGCTCTTTTGTCGCCTGTGCCATGATTCTCTGTTTTTCTTCAGGTGCTTTTTGTTTAAACGTTTCCTTATACGATTTAATTTCCTCGAGTAACGTTGCCATGTTAAAGCCCTCCCTGTAAAAAATCTGAACAATTTAAATCTTATCAGCCTTGTCGGAATAAATCATGAATTTTGCTCATGCAAAGAATTTCAACTGCGTGACAATCAACCGATTTTTTGATAAGATAATCACCGACCCGTTTAATTCCGAGTATATTGATAAGAATAATAATATTTGAATGGAGCGTGCTTAAATGGGACGTGAATTTGTTGAAATTTTTGATGAGTGGGTCGAGACATACGATGATTCCGTGAGTGGTAAAGACGAAGAATACCAGGCAGTCTTTGCCGGTTACGATACAATTTTAGATGAGGTGGCCTCTCTTGCAAAAGGCCGGACGGTAGAATTTGGAACGGGTACCGGAAATCTGACGGAGAAACTGTTAGTCAGAGGACTTGATGTGCTGGGGATTGAGCCGAATGGTGCGATGCGTGCAAGAACGCAGGAGCGCTTTCCGCAGCTTGATCTGGCAGATGGAGACTTTATGGAATTTCCGCTGGACGGTAAGCCGGTTGACACCTTTGTGAGCACATATGCTTTTCATCATTTAACCGATGACGAAAAAGCGAAAGCGGCTGCACTTTACGGCTCTCTTTTACAGCAAGGCGGGCAGGTCGTATTTGCAGATACAATCTTTAAAGATGAAGAAGCAAAGTTTGCCCAGTGGAAAAAGGTTGAAGAGCAGGGCTATCATAATCTGCTTGAGGATTTAAAGCGTGAGTATTATACAACCGTCCCTGTGATGGAAAAACTCTTCACAGATGCAGGGTTTGCCGTTACATTTAAACAGCTGAACGAATACGCATGGCTGATCCACGCGATTAAAGCGTGAGCCGGTATTCCTGTACAGGAGCGGTTGAAACCATGTAAGATAGAGGAAATAACGCATCCAAAGGAGAGATTCTAAATGTCTAAGAAAATGAACGTAGAAAGCTTTAATCTGGACCATACAAAGGTAAAGGCTCCATATGTAAGACTTGTAGGAATTACAACAGGTCACAATGGCGATGAAATCCACAAGTATGATATCCGTTTTAAGCAGCCGAATAAAGAACATATGGTGATGGATGGCCTTCATTCACTTGAGCACTTAATGGCTGAAAATATCCGCAACCATATGTCAAACGTCATCGACATTGGACCAATGGGCTGCCAGACTGGATTCTATCTGTCTGTCATTAACCATGATAACTACGATGAGATCTTAACGGTGCTTGAAGCAACACTTAACGATGTGCTGAAAGCAGACGAAGTACCAGCCTGCAACGAAGTTCAGTGCGGATGGGCTGCAAACCACAGCCTTGAAGGAGCGAAGGAAATCGCAACTGACATGCTGGCAAAACGCGATGAGTGGAAAGATGTATTTGGCGAGGATCAGTAAATGAAGGTCGCGAAAAATGTTCAGGAACTGATTGGCAACACGCCAATCGTTGAAATATCCGGCATTCCGATTCCAAACCAATGCCGGATCTTTGCCAAGCTGGAATATTTTAATCCAGGTGGCAGTGTAAAGGACCGTCTTGGCATGGAGCTGCTCGCTGACGCCATTGCGCGCGGCGAGCTCAAGCCGGGCGGAACGATTATTGAACCGACAGCCGGCAACACCGGAATCGGCCTTGCGCTCGCAGCAGTTGGCCGTGGGTACCGGGTAATGTTTGTTGTGCCTGAAAAGTTCAGTGTGGAAAAGCAGACGCTGATGCGTGCACTTGGCGCAGAAGTCGTCAATACCCCGACAGCAGAAGGCATGAAAGGCGCTATTGCCAAAGCGGAGGAGCTCGTTCGTGAAATCGATGGTGCATTTTCACCGGCCCAATTTGGCAATCCTGCAAACCCTGACACGTATTACAAAACGATGGGACCTGAAATCTGGCGCGATCTGGATGGTCAGGTCGATATTTTTGTCGCCGGCGCAGGAACAGGCGGAACTTTTATGGGGAACGCGCGCTATTTAAAGGATCAGAACCCTGATGTGAAAACGGTGATTGTTGAACCTGAGGGCTCTACGATCAACGGTGGGGAAGCCGGACCTCACCGGACAGAAGGAATTGGAATGGAATTTTTACCGGATTACATGGACCGTGCCTATTTTGATGCGGTACATACGGTTTATGATACAAATGCATTTTACTGGGTGAAGGAGCTTGCTGCCAAAGAAGGTCTTTTAGTCGGAAGCTCAGCAGGCGCCGCGTTTTATGCTGCCCTGAAAGAAGCTGAAACCGCTAAAGAGGGAAGTCATATCGTCACAATTTTTGCAGACAGCAGTGAGCGTTATCTCAGCCAGAATATTTATAAGGGTGATTAAAACATGAAACCAAAAACGAAATTAATTCACGGCGGTATCGTCGGAGACCAGGCAACTGGCGCAGTATCAACACCGATTTATCAGGTAAGTACGTATAAGCAGGACGGTATTGGCGGACTTCGTCAAGGGTACGAATATTCCCGTACAGGCAACCCGACCCGTCACGCACTTGAAGAACTAATCAAGGATCTTGAAAACGGCTATGCAGGATTTGCATTCGGCTCAGGAATGGCTGCGATCAGCTCTGTCATGATGCTATTTGATTCAGGCTCACACGTTGTGTTAACAGACGACGTTTACGGCGGAACATACCGCGTTATGACCAAAGTGCTGAACCGAATGGGCATTGACTCGACGTTTGTTGATACGAGCAACCCTGAGAATGTAAAAAATGCAATTCAGGAAAATACAAAAGCAGTATTTATCGAAACACCTACAAACCCGCTGTTAAAGGTAACGGATATCGCAGCTGTTTCAGCAGTGGCAAAAGAGCACGGTCTGCTGACCATTGTAGATAATACTTTTACAACACCATACTGGCAGACGCCGATTGACCACGGTGCAGATATTGTGCTTCACAGCGCAACAAAATATCTTGGCGGACACAGTGATGTGGTAGCAGGATTAGTTGTGGTAAATTCGCTTGAGCTTGCTGAGCGCGTGCACTTTGTACAAAACTCAGTTGGTGCGATCCTCGGACCACAGGATTCATGGCTATTGATCCGCGGAATTAAGACACTTGGACTTCGTATGGAAGAGCATGAAGTGAATGCGAAAGAAATCGTTTCGTTCCTTGAACGTCACGAAGGTGTATCAACGATTCATTATCCGGGAATCAAATCACATCCGGGCCATGAGACAGCAGCAAAACAGTCACGCGGCTTCGGTGGGATGATCTCATTTGACGTAGGCAGTGGTGAAAAAGCAGCGCGTGTGCTTGAAAAAGTAAAATACTTCACGCTTGCTGAAAGTCTTGGGGCAGTAGAGAGTCTCATCTCTGTACCTGCACGCATGACACATGCATCCATCCCCGCAGAACGCCGCGCAGAGCTTGGCATTACAGATGGGCTCGTACGTATTTCAGTAGGAATTGAAGATATAGAAGACCTTCTGGCTGACCTGGAGCAGGCATTGGAAGATTAATAAAGAGAGTCGGGGCCTGGTGCTCCGGCTTTTTGTGTGTTGAGTTTAGGTGGAGCTTGGGAGAATGGTAGGAGCGGTGGGATTGATTCCATCACTTCCGTTGGTTATTCATTCGTTTCAAAAATTAATTCAATGGTTCCATTTTGGAATTCCTTCTTTTGAAAAAATCACTCCATCAATCACCTCTTAATCGCCAAAGATTCCTTCAATAGGGCATGCAGATTCCCTCACTCCAGACTTTAATTCAATCACTCCAGTATATATTTCCGTCACTCCATTAAACCCCTGTTTGCCGCGAATTCTGTCCTGTCACAACCAATTCGTACGTCTCCGCGTCATCCTGATGCTGCATTAAAAAAGCCCATAAACCTTACTATAGCAATGCTCAACGTAAAATATCTCGAATTCGAGATATTATCATTGCTAATCCGATCCAGATGATTTACAATGAAAATAAGAAATATCTCAGTTTCGAGATAAAAGGAGTGGACGACATGAATGTAACAGGAATTCATCACGTTTCAGCGATCACCGGATCTGCTGAAAAGAACCATCACTTTTTCACAAATGTATTAGGTATGCGCCTTGTAAAGCGCACTGTTAATCAGGATGATACATCTTCTTACCACTTATTTTATGCGGATGCAGTAGGCAGTCCTGGGACGGATATGACGTATTTTGATATCCCAATGGCGAGCCGCACGTATCCAGGTGTTTCAAGCATTTCAAACACCGCCTTCCGCGTACCGACAACGGACTCTCTTCATTACTGGAAAAATCGTTTTGAGGAGCTTCACGTTAAGCATGATGAGATTGAAAAGCGTGCAGGGCGCGATACGCTTTATTTTGAAGATGAGGAAGGCTCCCGCCTGATGCTTGTCGCTGATAACGGGGAACAAGGTGTGGCAGCGGGAGTACCATGGACAGGTGCTGGCATTCCGGAAGAGCACGCCATTGTCGGGCTTGGGCCGGTTACGCTGACAGTCCGCAAATCGCAGAAAACGATTGATGTGTTAGAGAAAGTGCTCGGCTTTAAAAAGGTAGGGGAATATCCAAACCGCACAGGTGCAGAGCTTCCGGCTATTCAGGTCATGTCTGTTGCTGAAGGTGGTACGGGGGCAGAGGTCCACATTGAAGAGCGTCCGGATCTTCCGCCAGAGCGCCCGGGTCGCGGCAGTGTGCACCACGTGGCATTCCGCATTCCGACTTATGAAGAATATGAGAAGTGGGATGAGCGCATCCGCAGCTTCAACCTTGTAACGTCAGGCGAAGTGGATCGCTATTACTTCCGCAGCATTTACTTCCGTGAACCAAACGGTATTCTGTTTGAGCTTGCAACCGACGAGCCGGGCTTTGCAACAGACGAGGATATGGAGCATCTTGGTGAAGGACTTGCACTGCCACCATTCCTTGAGCCACGCCGCGAACAAATCGAAGCCCGTCTTCGCCCGCTTGAAATTAAACAATAATTTATACGCTAAATGGAGCCTGACTCCGTTTAGCGTTTTTTCTTTCCGCAAAAGTGACAGCTTTTGCGGAGAGAGTGGTTAAATAAGTGGAGAAAGTGGTTGAATCATTGAAAAAAGTGGTTAAATCATCCGAAAGAGTGGTCAAATAACCTAAAAGAGTGGTCGAATAACCCTAAAAAGTGGTCAAATCCCCCCGCCCGCCCTTCCTCTCCCAAAAACTTCTTGCAATCTCACAATCCTTCAATGCTATAATAGGTCTTGGAAAAACATTTCGATATGGACGGATAAAGGTGCTGATCATCAATGATCAGTTAAAAGGGAAGCTGGTGCAACTCCAGCGCGGTCCCGCCACTGTAAATGACTGCGATTTGCCAATACCACTGTAGCCTAGACGCTATGGGAAGGGGCAAAGTGCAATAGTCATGAGCCAGGAGACCTGCCTTGATTCCATTACACCATGTATACCTACGAGGATAGGTTGGTGTTGCGGCTCCCGTTTGACTCCTTTGCAGCAAACGGCATTTCCTGCAACCCTGCATCTCCTGGTGAGATGTTTTTTTATTTTCTTTGAAATCCGCTCCTGTTTGATTTGTGCTTAGTCAAGAATCAGCTTCTGCGGTAAACAGAGAAATACTTCTGGATAATTGTAGCAGTGACTCAAATCATTAGTGCCGGAAATCTGCGAGACTCCTGCGGGAGTGGGCAGGCTGGTGAGACTCTGAAAAGCCGGAGGCTTGAAGAGGCTCACCGCCTCCCCCGCGGAAAGCGAGTGGATTTCCGGCACGGTTCTTAGATAAACTGCTGAGTTGTCCGTACATAAAAAGATTCGGGGGAAAAAGCAATGAAGAAATGGTTCAGTATTTTACTCGCAGCAGGACTTTTAGCCGCCTGCTCACAGGAAACACAAGACGAAACACAGCCTGAGACAAATGAAGAACCTCAGGAAGAAACGGCAGGAGAGGAATCAGCATTCCCTGTCACGGTGACAGACGCAACCGGTGAAGACATCACCATTGAAGAACAGCCGGACGCGATCGTATCCATGATCCCAAGTAACACAGAAATCGCCTTTGCACTTGGTTTAGATGAAGAAATTGTCGGCGTGTCCGATTACGATAATTATCCGGAAGCAGCGCTTGAAGTGGAGAAAATCGGCGGTCTTGAATTTAATGTAGAGAAGATCATTTCACTGCAGCCGGACGTAGTGTTAGCGCACGATTCAAATGCAGGAGCGGCAGAAGGACTCCAGCAGATTAAGGATGCAGGCATTCCGGTTGTGGTGATTGAAAACGCAACGGATTTTGAGCAGGTGTATGACACGATTGAAATGATTGGTCAGGTTACTGGAACGACGGACGAAGCTGAGCAGATTGTGGCTGATATGCAGGCAGGTTTTGACGAAATTGCTGAAAAGGCATCAGCGATTTCTGAAGAAGACCGCAAGCAGGTGCTGGTTGATGTATCAGGTCTGCCTGAGGTTTATGTAGCAGGTAACAACACGTTTATGCAGGAAATGCTCGATCTGATTAATGCGGATAATGTGGCAGCTGATCAGGAAGGGTTTGTGATGCTGTCTGAAGAGGAAATTGTCAGCCGAAATCCTGAAACAGTTGTGTTAACATATGGTGAATTTGTTGAGGATCCGATTGGTCAATGGATGGGTCACGGAGGTTTCAGTGAAGTAGCTGCTGTGCAAAATGAGGATCTTCATGTTGTGCCATCTGATCCGGTGAACCGTTCAGGCCCAAGATTAGTTGAAGGAACGCAGGCGCTTGCAGAAGCGATTTACCCTGATGTTTTCGCAGAGTAAGATCGCGCTCGGCTACATCCTGTCAATCGTTCTTCTGATAGTCGCCTTTACCCTTGCGATTACAGTCGGGTCTGTCCAGGTCCCTTTTAATGAAATGTTCAGGATTTTTGCAGGTGCTGGCGATCGGGGGAGCCTGGATCCGATGTTCAGCTCGATTGTGCTGGATATCCGATTTCCACGTGTGGTGCTGGCGGGACTTGTTGGCGCGTCCCTTGCGATTGCGGGGGCATCATTTCAGGGACTGCTCAAAAATCCATTGGCTGATCCTTATACGCTTGGGGTTTCCTCAGGCGCATCAGTCGGAGCGGTAGCCGTCATTTTCCTCGGGATCACGATTCCGGGTTTAGGCGGCTTTACCCTGCCGGTTGTCAGTGTTGCCGCAGCACTTTTAACCCTTATTGCAGTGCTCGGATTTGCCCGGTTTGTCGAGAAATCGATGAAAATGGAGACGATCATTCTGACCGGCATTATTTTCAGCTCGTTTCTCGGCTCGATTTTATCACTCATGATCGCATTGACAGGTGACGAACTGCGGCAGATTATTACGTGGCTCCTTGGCAGCGTATCGATGAGGGGCTGGGACTATATCCAATTGATTGCGCCATTTTTTATCATCGGCTCCCTTTTACTTATGTGGAATGCCCGTGAGTTAAATGCGATGGCGTTTGGTGAGGACCGGGCCCATCATTTAGGCGTCAATGTACAGGTTAGAAAGTATGTAGTGCTGGCGTCAGGGTCGATTTTAACCGGGGCAGCCGTTGCGGTATCCGGAACGATCGGCTTTGTCGGACTCGTGGTCCCGCATATGGTGCGGATGGCAGCCGGCTCGGATCACCGTCATGTGCTGCCGTTATCCATTTTAAATGGGGCCAGTCTTTTGATCTTATGTGATTTGATCGCGAGAACGGTTGTGGCACCGACAGAGCTGCCGATCGGCGTGATTACAGCACTGCTTGGTGCTCCGGTATTTGGACTGATTTTACTGCAAAAACGCAAAGAAAGAAGAGGATAGCCATGCTGAAGGCAACAGGAGTAAGCGGAGGATACGGAGAGCACGACGTGGTGAAAAACGTTTCTTTTGAGCTGCAAAAACAGGAGATACTCGGTATTCTCGGTCCAAATGGAAGCGGGAAAACAACCCTGATGAAAATGATCAGCGGTCTTCTCCCTTGCAGAGAAGGGTCCGTACACTATAAGGAAAAACCGCTGAGCGCTTATTCTGCCAAGCAGCTGGCTCGGGAAGTGGCGGTTCTTCCGCAGCTGCATCAGCATGCTTTTGATTATACTGTGAGAGAAACGGTCGCGATGGGGCGCTATCCGCATCAAAAAGGGATGTTTGCTCCTTGGACCGAGCATGATGAAAAAGCAGTCATGGATGCGATGAAGCAGACCGGTGTGGAAGGTTTCGAGCATCAGTCCATTCAGGATCTCTCAGGTGGCGAGCGTCAGCGCGTATTTTTAGCGCAGGCACTGGCACAGGAACCTAAGCTGCTATTGCTTGATGAGCCGACAAATCATCTGGATCTGTCGTATCAAAAGCAGCTATTGGATCTATTAAAAGAATGGACGGAAACGCATGAATTAACTGTGATCTCCATCTTTCATGATCTGAATATTGCCTCCCTTTACTGCGACCGTCTGCTGCTGTTGCATCACGGAGAAACGGTGCAGCTGGCGGAGCCGGGGGATGTGATGAACAAGGAAACGGTCGAGCGTGTGTATCATGCGCGCGTTCATACGCAGTCTCATCCTGAGCTGCCAAAGCCTCAGGTGACACTGCTGCCGAATCATGGTTTTGACAACGCAGGCCTGATCACGAAGGACTTGTTTCACATTACGCAGGATCATGTCTATGTAAAAGCACCACAGTCACTGAAAACACTGTCTTCAGCAGTGATCGGAGCAGGACTTGGCTGGTATCACCATTTTGTAAACCGGCATGTGCCGATGGATTATGAATGTGATGACAGCTATGAGGATATGGTTCGCTATGCCGGACGACATGGCTGGAACCCTGCTGATACAGTCGGCATGATGACCGCAGTGAAAGTGGAGGATGTCGTCATTCGGGAATATGAAGACAACGGGCTGTCTGTTGTGATTGCTGTCACAGCTGGAGTCGGCAATGCGGTCGACGTGTCTCTATCGTATGAGCGGGAGCGCCAGGCAACGATTGGAACGATTAACAGCTGGATTTTCATTAATGGCAAGCTGTCTGATGAAGCGTTTATCCAGGCGATGATGACCGCCACCGAAGCGAAGGTAAAAGCGCTGCAAAATGCCGATGTGACGGATCCGCTGACTGGGACACTTGCGACCGGAACCTCCACTGACAGCGCGCTAGTAGCGGCAACGCAGACGGGACCTTTTGTTCAGTATGCAGGTTCCATTACAACGCTTGGAAAAATGATCGGTAAAGGTATCGTGGAATGCACGTCAGAAGCGATCCACATTTACCGTGAACGAAAGAGTCGATAATATGATCGTACATGCAGCAGCCTTAACCGTTGCGCTGTTTCTCGATCGTCTAGTGGGAGATCCGCCCGCCTGGCCACATCCGGTCAGGTGGATCGGATCTTTCATTATATGGCTCGAAAAACGGTTCAATAAAAATAAAAAATCAGGTGGCGTCATTGCGCTATTGATTGTACTGGCAGTCACTTTGCTGATCACCTTCAGTCTCGTTGTGATGGCCTGGAAGATTCACTGGAGTACGGGGTTTCTCGTCGAAGTGATCCTCATGACCTCAGCTCTGGCCTCTAAAAGCTTAGGTGATGCAGCCAAAGAGGTGGAGGAGCCTCTTTTAAATGGTGATCTGACTGAAGCCCGAACAAAACTTTCCTGGATTGTCGGGCGCGACACTGCGAATTTAGATGAAGGTGAAATCGCCAGAGGCGCGATCGAAACGGTAGCTGAAAATACGAGTGATGGTGTAACGGCGCCAATATTTTGGGGACTATTGTTCGGTGCACCCGGGATCTGGATGTATAAAGCGATTAATACGGGTGATTCAATCGTGGGGTACAAAAACGAGCGCTACCGGGAATACGGCTGGGCGAGTGCGCGGCTGGATGATCTGGCGAACTGGATTCCGGCGAGGGTCACAGGAGTAATGATGATGTTAGTGAAAAGACCTGTAGCGGGAACAACCATTGATTTATTGAAGCAGCTGCCTGTAGAAGCGAAAAAACACCCGAGTCCGAATAGCGGCTGGGGAGAAGCAGCTACGGCATTACTTTTACATATTAAGCTTGGCGGAACGAATACGTATCAGGGCGTGATTTCCGAGAGACCGGTGATTGGTCAGGGGTCAACGCCGCTGAACGTCAGGGATATTGGACAATCCATCACGATCATGATACGGACGGCCTGGCTCTTTTTAGCCGTCTGCTGGATAGGAGGCGTTCTTTTTGACCTTACCTTCACATGGCGCTAACCCGCATATTTTATATGAGAAGCTCGGAATCAGCATGCCTGAGCAGGTAATTGATTTCAGTGAAAACAGCTATGCAGGAGGACCACCGGATGGCGTGAAAGAAAACTGGCTTTCCTGGCTGACCGCTGCCTCTCATTATCCGGATCCGAATGGGGTTCGTCTTAAGAAACTGATTGTTGAAAAACATCACGTCCGGGAGAATCAGATTCTGCTCGGAAATGGCGCGGCAGAGCTGATGATGACCGTGCTTCGTCTGTTCAGAAACCGGGAAGTGGGTGTGATTCATCCTGCTTTCAGTGAGTATGAACGGGTAATTATGGCGAATGGAGCCGAGGCTGTTCCATTCTACACAAGTCAGGAAAATGGCTGGCTGCCTGATTCAACTGATATTCATGCGTTTTTATCAAAGCCGGACCGTGCGATATTCATTTGTAATCCGAATAACCCTACCGGCGTCAGAATTCCGGAGAGACTGCTGCTGGACTGGCTTGAAACGGCTGAAAAATCTGGCAGCACCATTCTGCTTGATGAAGCGTTTATTGATATGGCAGGTGAGGAATTTTCCCTTTCGGATCAGACAGGCAATGCTGCGCTGATCATCTTTCGCTCTATGACAAAGATGTATAGTCTGGCGGGGCTCAGACTTGGTTATCTTTTAGCGGAAGAAGCGGTTATTCAGAAAGTCAGTGACTGGGTGCCTCATTGGAATGTCAATGCGATCGCGCTTTTAGCAGGGGAAGAGGTGCTGAAGGACGAAGAGTATACAGGAAAAGTAAGAGAAGAGACCAGGGCTGAGCGGCATAGATTGCAACAGGCATTGAGGGATATGGGTTTTCAGATCACGCAATCTGAAGCCAATTATGTGCTGCTTCAGCCACCGGACCCGGATCATACAGAAAACCTTTGGCGATCACTGCTTGAACATGGGCTCGTCCTGCGCCACACATGGAACTATCAGCAGCTTGATGGACAGTGGCTGAGAGCAGGGATTAAAACGGCAGAACAAAACACGAAACTTCTGGAGGCATTGTCAACATGGGTACAGTCATCATCATCGGAGGCGTAAGAAGCGGGAAGACAGCATGGGCAGAGCGTGAAGCGATCAAGCGGGCTGAAACTGGACGAAAACCGCTCGTTTATCTCGCTTCAGGTGTTGCCTTTGATCACGAAATGAAAGAGAGAATAAACCGTCATCAGGTAGATCGCAGTCGGCAGGACTGGCTGACGATCGAGCAGCCGATCCGCATTCGCGAAGCGATATCAAAACTGCCTTCAGAGAGCATCATCGTCTGGGACTGTGTGACGACCTGGCTGACTAATGAGATGATGGCGGGAACGGAAGAGCATCAGGTTCTTGACGACTGCTGCACGTTTATCAATGAAGCTGCCCTTTCTCATGATCTGCTGATTGTTTCAAATGAAGTGCTGGCTGAGGCTTGCGGGCCAGATCAAATGACGGCTGATTTCAGAAGAATCATCGGTGAGCTCAATCAGATGATGGTGAAACTGAGTCATACAGCGATTGAAATGGAATCCGGGCTTGCGCTGGTCAGAAAGGGGGCGGTCTCATGAAAGGAATCATGCTTCAGGGGACGTCATCTGACGTTGGGAAAAGCCTGATCGCTACACTGTTTTGCCGCATTCTCTCAGATGAAGGCATCAGGGTGGCACCGTTTAAATCACAGAACATGTCCAACAATTCCTATGTCACAAAGGACGGACTGGAAATCGGACGGGCACAGGGGATTCAGGCGGAAGCGGCCCGGGTTGAACCAGATGTCAGGATGAATCCTATTCTTCTGAAACCGCAAAATGACCGCGCTGCGGAAGTCGTGCTGCTCGGGAAACGGCATGCCTCTTTCAGCGGAATGGACTATCGGGAGCAATTTTACGAAACGGGTAAAAAGGCGATTCAGGAAGCACTTGCTTTACTAAATCGTGAGTTTGAGATGGTGGTCATTGAAGGAGCAGGCAGTCCGGTTGAAATGAATCTGCAGTCGAGAGAGCTCGTGAATATGGCTGTAGCGGAAATGGCTGATGTGCCGGTTTTATTGATTGCGGACATTGACCGGGGCGGCGTTTTTGCCAGTATTGCCGGAACGCTTGCACTGCTCCCGGATGAGCACCGTCGCCGGGTGAAGGGGATTATCATTAACAAATTCAGGGGTGACCGGGCTTTATTTGATGATGGCGTGCAATGGATTGAGGACTTTACAGGACTTCCGGTTGTCGGGGTGCTTCCTTATATTGAACATCACGGCATTGAACAGGAGGATTCGTTAGGTGTCCGTGCCGTTCAATCACCTGGTAAAGGAACGCTGTCTGCCGCCATTATTGACCTGCCTTTTATCTCGAATTTTACTGATATTGAAAAGCTTGCCGCTGATCCGGAAGTGATGATTGAATGGGTGAAACGGCAGGAGGATTTGAAGCATACACCGGACCTGATCCTGCTTCCGGGAACGAAAAGTACGATCCAGGCGCTTCGCACATTAAAAGAACTTGGCTGGCAGGAAGCACTGATGCGTTTTCATCAAAAAGGCGTCTGGCTGATGGGCATTTGCGGCGGCTTTCAGATGATGGGGGAGATGCTGCATGACCCGGAAGGAATCGATTCAGGTGAAGCAACGGCTGAACACGGATTTGGCTTATTTGATATCGAGACCGTTTTCGGTCAGGAAAAGCGGGTGCTGCAGCGACGCGGCACATTTATCGGAAGCGGTGAAAAGGTAGCCGGCTATGAAATTCATCTTGGAGAAACGTTACCTCAGGAAAGCAGCCGTTTTCAACCGTTGATCGAATTTGATACTGGGGAGCTTGATGGCCTTTTGTCTGAGGAGGATCGATTGATTGGAACGTATCTGCATGATATTTTTAGAGAAACAACGGCACGCACCTATGTGCTCGATCTCATCAGAGGGAAAAAACTTGAAAAGCCGCTTAAAGAGGAAGTGGACCCGTATGATGAGCTTGCGGACAGGCTGAAGCCGCATCTTGACTGGCCGCTCATCCGGAAGCTGATGGAGGCATCCGATGGGTAGAGGATGGCTGCTGATGGTTCAGTTTTTCACCGTCATCCCCTTGCGGAAGGAAATCAATATGGACCACAGAAGTGTTCCGTGGATGATTGGCTTTCTGCCGGTGGCAGGTCTGCTGATCAGTGTGATTTTGTACGGTGTGATCTCGCTTGCCGAAGGGCTTTTTGCAGCAAGTCCGCTGATCATCGCATTTCTGATCTGGGTCAGTCTTATTGTGTTCACTGGCGGTCTTCATTTGGATGGCTGGACAGATATGAGTGATGCGTATTTTTCATACCGAAACATAGAGAAACGGCATGACATTTTAAAGGATCCAAGAGTAGGTGCCTTTGGTGTATTATCACTCATTGTGCTTTTAACAGCTAAGCTGATCCTGCTGATTGATCTGGCAAACCGTGACCTCATTAATGTCATCTGGCTATTCTGGATACTCGTATTGTCGAGATCAGTGGCAGGACTTCTGTTGATCCATGCACCGCTCGCCAGAAAAGACGGACTGGCCTTTTTCTTAAGAGGATTTCTTCAGAGGAAGGACAGTTTTAAGCTGCTGGCGGTATCCGGCGTGCTGCTTTCAGCCGGACTGCTTGTATTTGTAGAGTTTTGGCCGGTAATGCTGCTGCTTTTAACAGGAGCGGTTGTATTCAGGTTATGCAGCCTGCGCTTTTTTCAAAAAGAATTCGGTGGCATGACCGGTGATTCACTTGGTGCGTGTATAGAAGGAGGAGAATTATGGAGTCTGATACTCGTGTGGTGTTATCTCTCTATCGTCATGGGGTGACGAAGGAGAATCAGGATAAAATTTATATTGGCTGGACAGATGTCTCTGTTGCAGAAGCCGGAATTGACCGGCTGCACGAAACGAAGGAGCACCGTCCAGAGGCGGAGCGTGTTATCATCAGCGATTTAAAACGCTGTGTGGAGTCGGCGGAGATCCTGTTTCCCGATCAGCCGAAAATTCACAACCGCGGCCTTCGTGAAATCAACTTTGGTGAATGGGAAGGCCGTAAAGCGGATGAACTCCAAAAGCGGGATGATTTTGCCCAGTGGCTCAGCAATCCTGCCCTGATGCAGCCTGAAAATGGTGAGTCGTTTGAGGATTTTTCAGGCAGAGTGCTCGATGCCTGGAACATGATCCGTGAATGGTGCTATCAGGATGAAGTCCGCGATATCGCGATTGTCTCTCACGGCGGTCCGATCAGACGGCTGCTGGTTGAGCTTGCCCCGGAAAAAAAGGACTTCTGGGACTGGAAGCCGCTTCATGGACAGGGCGTTACACTCGTCTGGAAAGATGCCGAAGCCTTCAGGAGGGGTGAACGATGCACTTTATTATCGGAGGTGCCCACAACGGCAAACGGAAATGGGTGAGTGAACAGCTTTTAAAAGGAGAATCTTTTACGGAAATTCACAGACCAGGTGAGAAATGGACCGGAGATGTGATTGTGTTTACTCATTTAGAAAAATGGGTGTTTGATCAATTTGGTCAGAGAGACAGCGATGAAGTGGTGGATGAATGGAAGCAGGAGGTTGCGCGTTTATTGGAATGGGAGAACGGGAAGCCTGAGAGACGGGTGATCGTCATTGGTGAGGATCAGTCAAAAGGCATCGTGCCAATCGACCAATCACAGCGGTTCACCCGCGACGTGCTCGGCTGGTGTCATCAGTTCACCGCATTAAAAGCGGAGCGTGTCACGCGCATCTGGTATGGTATCTCAGAGGACCTGAAAACAAGGGAGGATATAGAAATATGAAAATCTACACGAAAACAGGAGATAAAGGCCAGACGAGCTTAATCGGCGGCCGTGTGTATAAAGATGATGTGCGCGTTGAAGCGTACGGAACGATTGATGAGGCAAACAGCTTTGTCGGCAAAGCTGTTACAGAACTTGATCGTGAAAAATTTGCTGACATCCTTGAAGATCTGGAAGCGATTCAGCACGAATTGTTTGATGCGGGCGGCGACCTTGCGAACGTGTCAAGCCGCCGTGAGTGGAAGCTTGACCCGAAAGCGGTAGAGCAGCTTGAAAATCGGATTGATGAATTAATGGAGGAAGCTCCGGATCTCGAGCGCTTTATTTTACCGGGCGGATCACCGGCAGCAGCCACGCTTCACATTGCCAGAACCGTGACGCGCCGCGCTGAACGTCAAACCGTCTCTTTAGCAAAATTAGATGCAGAGCTTCCGGGAACGCCGCAGCAATACTTAAACCGTTTATCAGATTATCTGTTTGCCTGCGCACGTGTCGTGAACTTCCGATTAGGCATTTCAGATGTAGAGTATATCCGCAGTGCCAAGGTGTTTCGTACCGGTAAAAAATCAAAGGATGAATAGATCGCCATTTGGCCGGAATGCGCTGGAATGGCATGCCGGCGACAATGTGATCGTGTTGACAACCGATAATAGTGGAGGCATTGGGGAAAAACCTGCTGATGAAGTGCAGGTACCTTATGATGTCGTTTCCTATTATGCCACGCGCTGTGCGGTGCTTGATGGCCTGTCAGCCGGAGCTGTGCCGAAGTCTGTTGTGCTTCATAACTTTTGCGGTGATGAGGCATGGGGAAGTCTTGAAGCCGGTGTGAGACGTGGGTTTTCGGAGCTTGGGTTTTTAGGTGATGTGACGCTTACCGGCAGCTCTGAAACGAACATGACGCTGCTGCAGTCAGCGGTTGGTGTCACGATAATGGGTGAGCGGCAACGTGCGTTTCAGTTTGAAGAAGGGCTGGAATGGTCTTTAGTCGGGAAGCCACTTGTAGGAAATGAAGTGGTAGAGCTGGCTGATCAGGTTGCGCGTTTGGCTGAGGTTGCCAGACTGTTTGCGGATCCCGCTGTGCGTGTGCTGTGGCCGGTTGGATCAGGTGGCGTGGAGGCTGAATGGAGGAGACTGTGTGAGCAGGCTGGCGTTGCGGTTGACATGCCTGATTTCGGAGTGGATGTGTGTAAATCGGGTGGGCCGGCGACTTGTTTGATGGTGGGCAGGAGAGTTTAAGGGTGCAGGTGGTTTTGGCGGAGTGTGGCTGTTTTGAGCGTGTTATGACTGAGCGGGGCTGTTTCCGGGAAATGTACTGTTTGGTTTAGTTATTGTATCGATTCAGCTGAGAATTGTACTGTTTCAAAATGTATTCAATCGAATGAACATTTATTTGTATCGTTAGACTTTGCAGCATCGATTTTTGTATTGTTCATGAACAGAATTGTCACGTTCCGCCGAGTTATTGTATCGTTCTAAAATGGAATTGTACCGTTCCATGTTGCCCCTAGCGGAAAAAACACTCGCTTAAAACTGGAACTTTTGCCCTCCTCATCCGTATAAAAGTTAACAAGCTTCCTCACCCATAAGGATAAGCATACTTGCTAGCGAAAGGAGAAAACGTCGATGCCACGCTGCCAGAACTGTCATCAAAAATGGTCCCATCTTGCAACGCTGAAACGCTCTCTGAATTTTAGCAGTGGCGTCACATGTCCGCATTGCGGTGAAAAACAATACGTCACTAAACAATCAAGAAAACGTTCGGCATCCTTATCCGGACTCGTCAGCTTTATCATCATTGCAGCTGCACTTTTCTTCAATTTTTCATTGCCTGAGCTGCTGATCTTTTCGAGTATCATTCTTGTCCTGTCATTGCTGATCCTGCCATACGGAATCGAACTTTCGAATAAGGACGAACCGTATTGGTAAACGATTTTACAGTAACCAATGCTGAACCTGCTCATTCACAACATGCACACCCTCATGGTCTGACAGCTTAAAAGCAGGTTCAATCTTCTCTTCTTCTAACCACTGGTCAAAAGCAATTTGCCGTTCCTTTTCCTGATAGTGCGGGCAAAGTGTTCCCTTTAGGAATCCAAGGCCTGCATACTGCTCCCAAGTTTCATTCGCGCCTTCGCTGAAGCACTCTTCAAACCAGCACATCGCACCTGCGCTGATGCCCGCAAGCACAATACCCCGTTCGTACGCTTCCTTCAATCGAAGATCAAATCCTGTTTCCCTCCATTTAGAAAGCATCAACTGAGTATGGCCGCCTCCTATATAAATGAGGTCCTGATCAAGGAGATCAGCTTCAGCTAAATGATGAAAAAGTATGTGTGACGTTTGGTGGCTTTTAAAAGCATGATGGAAATTCTCTATGTAGCCAGCCGCATCACCACTTGCTGTTGGTATAAAACAAACGTTTAATGGGCCGGTTTTGCTGATCTGCTTCACGATATAATCGTCATCCTGATGCCTGCCGGTGGAAAAGCCGCCGCCTGATAGTGCAATGATTTGTCTCATGTGGGTTGTACTCCTTGAGGTTTTTAAATAGGTTACCATATTTGGGGAGAAGGGGGGAGTGAGAGAATTGTGTCTGGCAGTGAAGGAATCCGGTCGTTCAAAAGAAGGGATTCCGTTGGTTAGTGAAGGAATTAGGACCGGACAAAGCCTTAATGAAGAAATTAAATTCCAGAAAGAAGGATATAACTTTTGAAACGAGGGAATTAATTTTTCAAAAGGCCGAATAAGTCACATGAATGAAGGAATCCCGTCCCCGCGCCAAATCACCTACCACTCCAATCACAAAAAAGGCATCTGCCTCACAGCAAATGCCCGATACACCACGCCGCGCTTTCCTTCAACGGCTTCACTTTCAAATCATCTTCTGTCAGCTGAACCGACTGCATCAGATCCTCTGCCACGCTTTCCTTCATTGGCTCAATCACGCTGCGATCACGCGTGATCACATTTAACTCTTCATTGATCAGCAGGCTCCGCCGGTCAAAGTTCATCGTTCCGATATCACATAGTTCATCGTCAATCAGCAGGACCTTGGCGTGATAAAAGCCGTGCTGCAGCTGATAAATGTCTGCCCCCATTTGCAAAAGTGCCCGTAAATAACGGTAAGAGGCTGGCTGCACGAGAGGGTGATCCGGCGTACCGGGTACGAGAATCGTCAGCCGGACTCCACGTTTTACACGGTCCATCAGACAATCAAAAACAGTCGACGTTGGAATGAAATACGGTGATCCGATAAATATGGAACTCTTTGCTTTTGACAAAAGTCCGCAAATAAACGTTTCCTGATCCACCGCACTCGATGATACAATCTGATATCCGTCCTCATTTTTACCGTCAGTCTGAACTTCTTTAAGCGACCAGTCACGTTCAAATTCCTGCCCGCAATCCTGCACAATATTACCAGTTAACCGTAAATGGTAGTCACGCCACGGTGAAAGCACCGGGTGAAGATGCAGATACTCCCGACCAATATTAAACCCGCCAACATGCGCAACCTTTCCGTCAATCACCGTCAGCTTTTTATGATTTCGTTTCTGCACGTCAAACCACGAGCCCTTAAACAGAGCAGAGCGGCTGAATTTTATTGAAATACCTTTTGTGTTGAATTGCTTTATTGCTTTTCTAAGCGGACGGCTGCCGACTGAATCAAGCAGCAAACGTACCTTTACGCCTTCACGTGCTTTGTTCACGAGCAGCTCAAGCATCCGCTTCCCGGCATCATCCGGCTGGAAAATATAGAACATCATATCGATCGAGGCAGAGGCAAGCGCGCAATCCTCTTCCAGCTGTTTCATCCAAACAACCCCATCATCAAAAAAGGCTGCTTCACCCTGTCTGCACGGATAATGTGTTCCGCATTTAGTTTGACGGTCGCGTTTCAACCCGATCAGCCAGTCCAGTCTGAGCCAAAGACAGATCGCGGCAATCCAAATTAGCACTTTCATCCATCTGCCTCCTTTCCGGTAATTAGTATATCCAAACACTCACAAAACCTGTAAAATAGTTATAGAAAAGTTCTGAAAAGTCATTGACTGAATGCTCATTCATTATATAATGGTACTAAGCAAGCAAGTTTCGACAACATTGGGGAGGAGTGCAGCGAACATGAGTGCAGGGGATATTTTATTAATTGTTAACTGGATTGCGTTCATTCTTGTAACCGCTTACGCCGTTTATCTGTTCGGTTACTTACTGAAAACGCGTTACGAATTCATCAGACTCGGCAAAAAAGTCGAATTTGAAGAGAACGTAAAAGAACGTATGAAGAAAATTATGGTTCAGGTTTTTGGACAGAAAAAGTTATTGAAGGATAAGAAAAGTGGTCTGATCCACGTGATGTTCTTTTATGGATTCCTAATGGTTCAGTTTGGTGCCATCGATTTCATTTATAAGGGATTAGTCCCTGGGGAGCATCTGCCGCTTGGCATTTTCTATCCTGGATTTACATTCTTCCAGGAGCTTGTCACATTAATGATTTTAGTGGCGGTGGTCTGGGCGTTTTACCGCCGTTACATGGAAAAGCTCGTCCGTCTGAAAAGGGGTTTTAAATCAGGACTCGTGCTGATTTTTATCGGTGGACTGATGGTTTCTGTACTGCTTGGAAATGGAGCAAATATCGTCTGGCAGAATCATGATCCTGTCTGGACAGAGCCGGTTGCATCCGGCGTTGCACTTGCAATAGGATGGCTTGGCACAGGCTTTGCCGCATTCCTATTTTATGTATCCTGGTGGGTACACTTATTATTCCTTTTAGGATTCCTGATTTATGTACCACAATCAAAGCATGCCCACTTAATTGCAGGGCCTGCAAACGTATATTTCAACCGTCTTGATAATCCTGGTAAGCTCAGCAAAATCAATTTCGAGGATGAGTCTCAGGAGACATTTGGTGTAGGAAAGGTTCAGGACTTTACCCAGGCACAGATGATTGACCTGTATGCCTGCGTGGAGTGCGGACGCTGTACGAATATGTGTCCGGCAACCGGTACAGGGAAAATGCTGTCACCGATGGATCTGATCACAAAAATCCGAGATCACTTAACACTGACAGGTGCTGCGATTACATCCCAGTCACCATGGGTTCCGGCACCGGCATTTGCCCATACAAAAGGAAACCAGCTCGCCGCTGCATCAGCTGCCGGCGGACCGGAAGCTGCTTTTGATATGTACAGCCCGAGCCTGATCGGAGATGTCATCACAGAAGAGGAAATCTGGGCATGTACAACTTGCCGTAACTGTGAGGACCAATGCCCGGTCATGAACGAGCACGTTGATAAAATCATCGACCTTCGCCGTTACCTCGTACTGACTGAAGGTAAAATGGAGCCGGATGCTCAGCGCGCGATGCAAAATATCGAGCGTCAGGGTAACCCTTGGGGACTGAATCGTAAGGAAAAAGAAAACTGGCGTGAAGCACGCGAGGACGTTCACATTCCTACGGTAAAAGAACTCAGCAAACAGGGAGAAGAATTCGAGTACCTGTTCTGGGTTGGATCAATGGGATCATTTGACAACCGAAGCCAGAAAATCGCTCTGTCATTTGCCAAGCTGCTCAACGAAGCTGGCGTGAAATTCGCGATTCTCGGCAACAAGGAAAAGAACTCCGGAGATACGCCGCGCCGCCTTGGAAATGAATTCTTATTCCAGGAGCTCGCAACAGCCAATATCGCCGAGTTCGAAAAAAATGACGTGAAGAAAATCGTCACGATTGACCCTCACGCATACAACTGCTTTAAAAACGAATATCCTGACTTCGGCCTGAAAGCAGAAGTCTACCACCATACAGAGGTACTGGCTGACCTGGTGGAACGTGGCAAGCTGAAACCGGTGCACGCCGTGGACGAGAAAATCACCTTCCACGATTCCTGCTACCTTGGCCGCTACAACGAAGTATACGATCCACCACGTGAAATTCTGAAATCCATTCCGGGTGTCACACTCGTCGAAATGGAACGCAGCCGCGAAACCGGCATGTGCTGTGGCGCCGGCGGAGGACTCATGTGGATGGAAGAAGACAAAGGCCACCGAGTCAACGTTGCCCGCACCGAGCAGGCACTCGTCGTCCAGCCTTCTGTCATCAGCTCCGGCTGCCCATACTGCCTGACCATGCTATCCGACGGCACAAAAGCCAAAGAAGTCGAAGAAGAAGTCGGCACCTACGACGTAGCAGAACTGCTCGAACTAAGCGTATTCGGTAACGTCGTGCCGGTTGAAGAGACTGCTTGATTCATAGAGTAAATAAAAAAGATCCGCTTTGGCGGGTCTTTTTTTGTGGGGAGCGCCACCTTGACAGGGTGGCGCTGTCTGGTGGTGCCCTTAATTAAAAGAAATAACAGATTCTTCTCCGTCATCAATGAGAACAACTTCCTCCATGTCGTTTGTTTCCGTTTTGGGTAATGAAATTATAAACGAACGGGGGTTTGCTATTGTTTTACAATCCCCGTCTGGCTCTTCTACAGAAACGTGAAGTCTCGGATCTTCTTTTTCTCTGAAAATCTCCATCAGCTCTGCTTGACATCCTGACTCATAAAGAGCAACGATTAATACGGAGTTTGAAGAAAAATTGTTGTCAGGAATTTCTTCTTGGTAATTCAAAGTTGAAAAAGCTTTGTTAAATTCTTCATCGTTTTCAGCTAAAAAAACGTAGCGGGAAAAATCAACTTCTTCGTGATCACCAGAAGCAATTTCAGCAAACTCAGCGGTAAGCTGATTTTCTGAAGCCAGTAGCTTGTAATCAACTGCCTCTTCACTCGATGAACCTGTACATCCAGTCAATAAAAACAGTAATGAAAATAGGGATAAGGGTCTTTTCATTCGTTGTCTCCTCCACAATAGAACTTTAAAACATTAGTCGTTTTACAATATCAAAAGTTCCCTGCAGCGGATGTTTTCTTAAACACCATCTCAAGATTCCACATCAAAAAATCTGGTAAACCAGTCTGCTCCATCAGCTCTTTCTGCGTGAACCAGTAAACCTCATCCACCTCATCCTCACTCTTCGCAAAAGCTTCACCACTCAAATGTCTGCACAAGAAAACAATATCCACGACGTGCTCTCCCTTATCAGTCACAAAAGAAGAGCTATTCACATATTGCTCGACCTCAACCTTAATACCAACCTCTTCAAAAACCTCACGTTCAAGACTGCGCTCCAGTATGTCGTATGAAAAACCCTCATGATCCACCTGACCTCCAACAAAAGCAAGCCCACCACCCGCATGCTCTTCCTTTTCACTTCTTCGAATCATCAGCCATTTATCATCCTTATAAATCTCCGCCTCCACATTCACCACAAACATCATGTCACCCTCCAGTTTTCAACATTGCTTCTCATATTCTGATAGAACATACAGTTATCCTTTAAATTCCATCATTTTTTCACTGCCAAAGTTGATTGGAGTGGAAGACCCGAGACTCCTGCGGCATAGAAGCGACAGGTGAAACCGGTGTGCGGAGCACAGCGGGTTCACCGCGCGGCTTCAGAAAAGCGGAGGTGACTCGTCCAGCCGCGACAAGCATAAGGCGAAGATGAAAAGAGGGCTGACCTTTGCCCTCGTTCAGCTTTGACTTATGACCTCGAGGGGCTAGTCGCCGCAGCTAGACAAAGGAAAGCGAGGGGCTTCCACGGAAATCAACGGTTCACCAAAACCACTCCTCCAAAAAGACCCATCAAGTTGACAATTATCATCACCTGTTATATTTTAAATATAACTTAATGAGCGAGAGACGTTTGTTTTCTACCGCCTGATAGACCCCGGATTTAGCATTCGCTTCAAACAATCTGTAGGGAGCGTATGAAAAATCCTGTGAGTCAGCGTAATGAAAAATAAACGTAAATCGGTATATTTCCTCATCCTTTTAATGGGTGAGGAGGTATGCCGATTTTTTTAGCTGCAAATTGAATGGGAGTACTTCAAAAAACGTGGAAATGTTCGTTGAAGTAAAACCGGCAATTGTCCAACCTTAACGATCTTTAGATCTTAGGGTGGGATCGTTGCCGGTTTTTTTCATTCGCAAACCTCATAAATGGTGATCAGAAAGGAGTTTTGAATATGTCCGTTTCACCGGAAATGTTATTAATACTGTTTCTTATTGCGCTGATTGCTGGCGGCATCAGCAGCTTGTTATTTCTACATCCTAAAGTGCCGCTTGCTTATATCCGGATTCATTTATCCATTCTGATGATTGCGCCGCTCATCGCCGTATTTGGCTTGTTTAATCCCTCAATAAGTGGGATGACTGGACCGTTCTATCTGGATTCTCTGGCCTGGCTGATGGTGTTATTCATTTTATCAATCGGTGTCATCATTCAGCGTTTTTCGATCAGATATTTGTTAGGAGATCGCGCTTATCGTAAATACTTTGTTCTTTTCACGCTGATGACCACTTTTGCCTCTTTAGCCTGGCTGAGCGGTGATGTGAGGCTGATGGTAGCAGGCTGGGGTGCTTCGCTTGTTTGCTTGACGTTACTTATCAGATCGAATCGGGAATGGAAGATGTCGATTCAGGCATCCAGGCTGACGGCCGGTCTGTTTATCGTTAGCTGGATTTCTTTATCGGCAGCTGCGATTTGGCTGTATCAGGTGACGGGGCAATGGCAGCTATCACTTGCTTTAAACGATGCAGCATTGGGGCAGTTGGATGCCGGGGAGAAAACAGGAATCAACTTGCTGATTGTGTTAGCCGTCATCATTCCGGCAGCCCAGTTTCCATTTCACAGATGGCTCATTGAATCAGTAGTTGCCCCAACACCTGTTTCTGCGATCATGCACGCTGGGCTTGTGAATGCAGGGGGCATTATTTTAACAAGGTTTTCTCCTCTTTTCACCGGAGATGCCGCTTCTATTTTGTTGCTGGTTGTCGCCAGTGTTTCCGTATTGCTTGGAACGGGCATCAGTCTTGTTCAGGTTGATTATAAACGCCAGCTCGTTGGCTCTACGATCGCGCAGATGGGCTTTATGCTGATTCAATGTGCGATTGGCGCTTACATCGCGGCCATTATCCACCTCATTTTACATGGGATCTTTAAAGGGACGTTGTTTTTACAGGCAGGTTCAGCAGTGCGTCGTTTTGAGGCTTCATCACGGGTTACAGAGAGAGCTTCAAGAGCATGGGTCATCGCAGGTTGGGGACTCGGTGCGGTTGCCGGAGCAGCTTTTTGGCTGATGGATACAGGTGAAGGTTACCGGTTAATCAGCGCCCTTATTCTCGGGTGGTCGTTATCCGTGTCATGGACGCAGCTAATTGCTTTTGGACCTGGCAAGATCGGACGTGTTGCAGGGCTTGTCTTTATCGGGATAACGGGAACGGTCTATTTTGCGGTGCATGAACTGTTCTACAACGTGCTGGAAATCAGCATTTCTCAAAGTGCACAACCGCCTTTTGCAGCTGTCTTCACAGTGATTGCATTCCTTTTAGTTGGCAGTGGAATCGCTGCATGGTCGTCACGAAACCGGACTTCGATATTCCATGCAAGACTTTACCTCTGGCTGGTCCGTTTAGGAGAAGCGAAATCAGTCGAAAATCATCCGTCTTATCTTAAAAAATATGTTTCCTGAGGAGGAGATGCCTGATGGTCACTTCATCAGTTGTGAAAAAAGATCAAGCGATCACTGCGCCTCGTAAACGCAGTGTAGAGGAAATCATCCAGTCATCAACCCGCGTCATTGCACCGCTTTGGCCAATTGCCACGTTTGCTGCACGTAATCCGTGGATGGGGCTTGAAAAGCAATCTTTTGATCAGGTGGCACAGTGGTTGAAACATACGAGAGATGTTGATATGTATCCAGGCGCGTCCATGATCCTTTCTGCTAAAGAGCAGGGTGACATTGATGAGCGTTTTGTGACCAGCCGTCTTAAGCACTGGCTGCGTCAAAGCAAGTATCAGATTCCAAAAGAGACAGCAGAGCGTTTTTGTCAGGCTGCGCTGACATTTGAGCCGCTTCCAAAGGAGATAGAGGATTCGCCTGAACTTGAAAAAGCCGCAGCTCCATTTGCCGGGATGAATGAAGAAGATGACAGTCCGGAATATGGGCAGCCATTAAGTGCGCATATCGAAAATGACAGCGGAGAACGGTTGATTCAAACGCTTGATCAGCATGTAATCAAATGGAGCAAGCTGTATTTGGATGATTCCCAGGCAGCGTGGGAAATGCCAAATCGAGATAAAGGACTGTATAAAGCGTGGCTGCACCTGGCGAAATTTGATCCTGGGTTCAGTAAGAAGCAGCGCAAAAGCCTGTCTGGATGGCCGGAAGAGGCAGATGCTGCGCTAAAAGAAGCACTGACAGGTCTGAATATACCAGAATCAGACTGGCAGGATTATGTTGAAGGTCATTTGCTGTCTTTACCGGGCTGGGCAGGGATGATGTTATGGCGCTCCGGACAGTCTGCGCAGGAAAAAACGCTTTTGAAGGAGTACGTTGCTGTTCGGTTGTCCATTGAGTGGCTGCTCCTGAAGCCTTTTTTACCTTTGGAAAGCGTGCAGACTTATAAGGAGGTTCCAGTCAAAAAGCTTATTGCGTCATGGATGCACTGGGGAGAGCTGACGTTGGAACAATGGTCATCACTCTCATTTAGTGAACAAAATGACTATATCCGTTTCGCATCCCAATTTAACGATCAGGTACGCCGAAAGCTCTGGCTGGAGGCCTGGGAGCTTACCCATGAAGACCG